>CAZYPV010000004.1:0-77968 GCA_964649515.1 uncultured Comamonadaceae bacterium
CTTCGGTTTTGGGCCCTTGATAAATCGGTTTCACGTGTATTCGCAGGATCGGTATTTTCTTTGGTCAGAACAATCAACCTTCCTTCGGCGATTCCTTTAGACACCAAGAATCTTTTGATTTGCTCAGCTCGCTGCTTGCCGAAATCAACATAACGAGAGTTAATCTTCGCTTCATCGGCTTCGTCATTGTCCACATGACCAATGATCTCAATGTTCCAATCTGGATTGTTCTGAAGTATGGTCACCAAATTCTCAAGCGTGGTCACACCTGCTGCGCTTACTGAACGCTTCAAGAAAGGATAATAAACCGCACTTACTGCAAGTTGATCAGCTTCAGACATGTCTGGACTGGTAACAATACTCGAACCGTAAATCAAATCAGGTTGAGTAGAAGTCCCTACAGAGCAAGAACATTGAGATTTCGCTTCAACAGGGTACAACTTCACGTCCTCAATGTAGTAGTAAGCGTCAAAAGACTGCGCGCCAATAACGTCGCGTGGACGTTTATTCTTTTCTACCTGTAAATCGGCATCACCAGCAAAACAACCAATAATGAGGTACTCTTCTTGACCCGTACCAACCACAGTTCCACATACGGTTTCCCAAGCATCCATGGCTTTGAACACCTTGTTCGTGCGCTCTTTTACATCGAGGTCGCGTACCATTGCACCTGTGTTTGGCTGCACCACTTTACGTTCGGAAACAACCGCTCCAATGTTGTTTACAGCATATTTGGAAAGGTCGGCCATACTGATGCTGAACTCCACACAATACATTTGGTCTTTCTCCAACTTCTCTGTCAATTGAACTTCGAGGTAAGTACGGTTGAGTTTTTTGTCTTTGGTATAAGCGCGAAAACCGGCATAAATATTCCCAGACTGTGCAGCTTGTTTTCCAAATTCATTCAGCGGAATGCTCACCTTTTCGGATTTGATTCCGCCTGCAAAAATATCACACGGGGCTTGAGTTGCATCAAACCAGTTTTCGGTGAATTCTGCCATTTGACCAAACGACTTCAAACGTTTTGTATCCGTCGCTTCAAAATCCCCATTGGGCACGAGGTTGGTCTCTTCGTCGTCTTGCGCGAAGTTTACATTGAATGAGAGCACCGCTGCAAAAGCGATAAGTAGTTTTTTGTACATCATTTACGATCTTTTGTGGGCCTTTACGGCTTGTATGAAGCATTTCACTTTTTCCGGATCGGTATCCGGATATACTCCGTGGCCCAAGTTAGCAATATGCGGATGTTCACCAAAACCAGCGAGCATCTTTGTTGTGGCTTCTTGGATTTCTTCTTCTCCTGCATAGAGTACAGCAGGATCAAGGTTTCCTTGAAGTGTCTTGTTCAAGCCCACGATTTCTCTCGATTTCACGGGGTCCATGGTCCAATCCAAGCCGATGGTACGGCAGTTCATTTTACTAAAATCTTCCAACACAAAGTGAGCTCCTTTTGCAAACACAGTCACTGGCACCTCTGGAATTGCGTTACAAATTTTCTCCATGTAAGGAAGGGCAAACTTTCGGTACAAATCGTGGCTCAAAACTCCCGCCCAACTGTCAAAGACTTGCAACATATCTGCTCCAGCCTCTACCTGGGCTTTAAGGTATTGGATTGTTCCTTTCGTGATCATCCCAAGCAATTCATGTGCCAAGCTGGGATTTTCAAACAACATGCGCCGGGCAATGCTAAAGGTTTTTGATCCTTGTCCTTCCACCATGTAACAAAGAATCGTCCACGGTGCGCCTGCAAATCCAATCAAAGGTACTCGACCATTGAGGGTTTTCTTTGTTAGGCTGATGGCATCCAGTACGTATTTCAAATCTTCGTAAGGATCGGCAACATGGAGCTTTTCAAGGGCTTCTTTAGAGCGAACTGTGGCATCAAACCAAGGTCCTTTCTTTTCTACCATGCGGTATGGCAAGCCCATCGCTTCGGGGATGACGAGGATGTCGGAGAAAATAATTGCCGCATCTACCCCCAACAAATCAACAGGTTGAATGGTGACTTCACAAGCTTTTTCAGGCGTTTCCACCAACTCTTTGAAACCGCTAAGAGCTGAGCGAACTGCCCGATATTCGGGAAGTATTCTTCCTGCTTGACGCATCAGCCAAACTGGAGTGCGCTCGGTTTTTTCACCACGAGCGGCGCGTAGAATAAGGTCGTTTTGCAATTTCATCGGACAAAAGTACGGCTTAGTGAAGAATTTTAAAGCCCAATTCTTTGTAGATCGCGTCTTCGGTAAATTTATTCCCCATCAAGCCTTTGCTTTTTTGATCGGCCTCTCGCAAATACCCCATAATTCGCACGAGTTTTCCTGCACTGTAGTTCTGGCACGTAATGCTCAAATCCTTCACAAAGTAAGGCGAAACTCCACAGGCTTTGGCTGCATCGTACTGATTCGCCCCAGCTCCCAAACCAGCGTAAATGATGCACTTGGCAAAATGGCTATACATCATCGGAAGCACCATTTGTATGGGGTGAGCCTTCGTATTCGCAGCAAATGACTTCAATATTTGATTGCTCTTTTTGATGTCTTTGTGAGCTAGGGCTTTCACCAATTCGAAGACGTTGTAATCCTTGCTAATACCCACATTCTCCTCAATATCTTTCAGGCCAATCTCACTTCCTTGGGGAAGAACGATCATCATTTTATCGATCTCGTTGGTCACTTTCTTGAGATCAGCCCCCAAATATTCAGCCAACAAACGTGCTGCAGACATGCCAATGGTATTGGTTGCCAGACCTTCAGCCCCCTTGCTTTGCGCTACATAGTTTTGAATCCAAGAGGGAAGCGCTTCTTCTTTCAACCCTTTGAATTCAAACATGCATTTCATGGATTTAGCCCTTTTGAAGGCAGACATTCGACCATCGGGCTTTTTGTGTTTGAAGACAAATACGAGAATGGTGCTTTGTACGGGATTTTTCAAGTAAGCATCTAATCGATCATTTCCGTCTTTTCTTCGCCAATCATCCAATTCCTGCGCTTCTTTGACAATCACCACCTGACGTTCCGCCATCATGGGGAACCTTCTCGCGGCAGAAAGGATGTCTTCCAATTTGGCGTCCTTTCCATAAACCACCGTTTTGTTGAATTCAGCCTCCTCCGGGGGAAGAAGGTTTTCAAAATAGCTTACGGCTTCATCAATAAAATAAGGTTCATCTCCCCAAAGAACATAACAGGGTTGAAAAACAGGTGATTGTGGATCTCCAACGAGCTCCTTTAAATTTGACATATTAAAGCCATTTTAGGTGACGAATAGAACGCCCTTCATCCATTATTTCTTTGAGTGCGTCAATTCCAACTTTGATTTGCAAATCAACAAAATTACGCGTGATTTCATTGTCGCTAGAACTGGTTTTCACTCCGTCGGGAGTCATGGGATTATCACTCACCAACAACAATGCTCCCACTGGAATCTTATTAGCAAAGCCCACGCTAAAGAGAGTAGCCGTTTCCATATCAATGGCCATGGCGCGGATTTTTCGCAAATAATCTTTGAAGGCGTCGTCATGCTCCCACACTCTTCTGTTGGTGGTGTAGACGGTGCCAGACCAGTAGTCTACATTGTAATCCCTTACGGTGGAAGACACCGCTCGTTGTAATGCAAAACTCGGCAGGGCCGGCACTTCTGGCGGGAAATAATCGTTCGAAGCACCTTCTCCCCGAATGCCTGCAAGTGGAAGGATCATATCGCCCAGCTTGTTCTTTTCTTTGAGTCCGCCACACTTCCCCAAAAACAACACAGCTTTGGGTTTGATAGCACTCAAAAGATCCATCACCGTTGCTGCATTGGCCGAACCCATCCCAAAATTAATCATGGTGATGTTGTCGCAAGTGGCACTATTAAAGGCTTTGTCTAAACCTTCGACTTTTACTTTATGCCAATCGGCAAACTTTTCTACGTAATTATCAAAATTGGTTAGGAGGATGTATTCTCCGAAACTATCAATGTTTTTGCCCGTGTAACGAGGTAACCAATTTGCTACAATATCTTCTTTCCGTTCCATATCTTCCTTATTATTGCGTACTTCCGCAGCGATGATTTATGAGAGAGCTTCAACTTCCGCCCTACCCCTTCAAACTTAAGACGGTCAATCAACAAACACAAATATTTGATGAAGTCCGTAAACGCTGGTACATCTGTACTCCTGAAGAATGGGTTCGGCAGCATTTAGTGATGTTTCTGCACCAGCACTTTGCATATCCCTTGGGACTTTTTGCTTTGGAAAAATCGCTGAAGTTTAATGGTATGCTTCGCAGAACAGACATCCTCATGTACAACGCTAAGGGTGAGGCCAAATTGTTGGTGGAATGTAAAGCTCCTGAAATTGAGCTCACCCAAGAGGTGCTCGATCAAGCAGCGCGCTATAATATGAGCTTAGGGGTTCCTTTCATCATCATCTCCAATGGTCTGAAACACTACTGCTTGGCGATCTCTGAGGAGAACAAGATCCAATATCTCGATCGCATTCCCCAGTTTTCGGAATTATAGCAACGAAGTTTCCTATTTTTGCCGCGCAAACAAAAGAACATGATCAACTTAAAAGAAATACTAAGCATTACAGGGAAACCAGGGTTGTTTCGCATTGTAACCACCAGCAAAACCAACATCATCGTTGAAAGCATGATCGATGGTAAGCGCACGGCCGTTTCCGCTAACAGCAAGATTAGCGCTTTGGACGACATTAGCATTTTCACGTATGAAGATGATATTCCCTTGGCCGAGGTGATGCAATCCATTTACGATAAAACCGGCGGGAAAGAAGGACCAAGTCACAAGGCCCCTCACGCTGAGCTCAAGGCATTCTTGGAAGAAGTTTTGCCCAATTTTGATCAAGACCGCGTTTATCACAGTGATTTGAAAAAACTCTTCTCTTGGTACAACCAGCTATTGGCACACGGAATGTTCTCCGAGGATTCAGCCATTGAAGAGGCTGAAATCGTTGAAGAAAGTACAGACGATAGCAAAGAGGCATAACGATGGAAATCCCAAGCAAAGCACCACGAACCTTTCTTTCTGAAGACGTTCAGCTCGACCAATGGAGTGAGTTAAAAACTTATTTCGAAGACCTTGAAAGCAGAAAAATTGCTGGAAAGCAGGAATTCATGAAGTGGTTGAGCGACTTATCAGAATTGGAAGCCGTTTTGGAGGAACACCTTGCTTGGAAATACATCAAAATGACCATTGACACTCGGGATGAAGCTCGATCGAAAGACTATCAGCACTTCATTACCGAGATCCAACCCTTGATGGCCCCGTTCAGCGATAAGATCAATCGAAAGTTGGTGGCTCATCCTCTTGCCGATAAACTCCAAGATGAGGCTTTTCGCATTTACATTCATAAAAGCGGGCTTGAGGTGAAGCAATTTCGAGCGGAGAATGTTCCGCTGCTCACACAGTTGAGAAAAGAAGCTCAAGAATACGGTGCAATTACAGGTGCTTTGTCTATCGAATTTGAAGGTGAGACCCTCACCATGCCGCAAGCTGGAGCAAAACTTCAAGACACCAACAGGGAACTTCGAAAGTCGGTTTTCGAAGCCATTCACAAGGTTCGAGAAGAAGTGAGAACTCCGTTGGACGAACTCTTGCTCTCTCTAGTAAAAGGCAGAAACGAGGTGGCGTTAAATGCTGATTACCCCAACTTTCGGGATTATGCATTTGACATGTTGGGCCGCGTGGATTATGCGCCTCAAGACTGCTACCATTTTCACCAAAGCATTGCCGAAGAGATTGTTCCATTGGTTCGTGGTTTTCAAGAAGAACGAAAAACGAAAATGGGACTCGAAACGCTGAAGCCTTACGACCTTGCCGTTGACCCCGAAGGAAACGAAGCTTTGCAACCCTTCAACGGAGCCAAAGACCTGCTCGAAAAAAGTGTAGAAGTCTTTTCAAGGGTAGATCCTTATTTTGGTTCTTGCTTAGCCACCATGGATAAAATGGGGCACCTCGATTTGGCTTCGAAACCTGGAAAATCACCGGGAGGATACAATTATCCACTCTATGAAATTGGGGTTCCATTCATCTTCATGAATGCGGTGGGAACACAGCGGGATATGGTGACCATGATGCATGAAGGTGGTCATGCCGTGCATTCCTTTTTAACCCGTGAACTGCCCATCACGTCCTTCAAAAGTTGCCCATCCGAGGTGGCCGAATTGGCTTCCATGGCTATGGAATTGCTTAGCATGGATCACTGGAATGTATTTTACGAAGATGAGGCGGAGTTGAAACGTGCGAAGAAAGATCATCTTCAAGATTTGCTGTCGGTCTTGCCATGGATTGCCACGGTGGATGAATTTCAGCATTGGCTTTACCTCAACCCGAAACATACGGTTGCGCAACGTACCGAAAAGTGGTTAGCATTGGGACAGAAATACGGTTCAGGATTGGTGGATTGGAGCGACTACCCCGATGCTTTGAGCAGCTCTTGGCAAAAACAACTTCACATTTACGAAGTTCCGTTTTATTATATCGAATACGGTATGGCACAACTTGGGGCCATTGCTGTGTACCGCAACTACCGTCAAGATCCCAAAAAGGCCATTCAGCAGTACAAAGACGCCCTGAGTTTAGGATATACCAAGTCCATTGGTGAGATCTACAAAACGGCAGGCATTGCCTTCGATTTCTCCCAAGAATATGTGAAAGAGTTGGCCGATTTCATTCGGGAAGAACTGAAAAGCCTGAACTAAAACTCAAAGGTGAGCTGTGTTTCTTCAGGATCATCGCTCTCGTTGATGTTGAGCTTAGATACTCCCAAGCCCAAAAGTCGAATGTCTTGCTCTATTTGCTCTTGCTGCAACAATGCAATGCCTAAAGAAGCGAATTCATCATCCCCAATGGGTAGCGGAAATGTTTTGCTCCTGGTCTGTTGGGTGAAGTCGGCAAACTTTATTTTTAGTGTGATGGTTTTTCCTTCCAACTTATGGCGCTTTTTGAAACGGTTCTTTTCTAGGCGATCTTTTAGTCGACGCGCAAGTGATTCGATTGCTTCGTGACACTCTTCCTGCGAACGAATGTTGTTGGAATAAGTCTCTTCACAACTGATGGATTTTGGCTGACGATTGGGTTTTACTTCCCGGTGGTCGATGCCCCTGCAAATGTTGTAAAAATGAGGTCCAGACTTACCGAAGAGTTCACTTAAAGCCGACTTACTGAGTTTCTTCAAATCTTTTCCCGTGTGAATGTTCCTTCTTTTCAACTTTTCAGCGGTGACCTTACCAATACCGAAAAAACGTTCAATGGGAAGTGCATCGATAAAATCAGGGATATCATGGGGAGCAATGAGGGTGAGTCCGTTCGGCTTATTGATGTCTGACGCCACCTTTGCTAGAAACTTATTCACGCTCACACCCGCTGATGCAGTCAACCGGGTTTCTTTAAATATGCGTTGGCGAATTTCTTCAGCGATGAGCGTGGCTGATTTCATTCCCTTCTTGTTGTGGGTGAGGTCCAAATACGCCTCATCCAACGACAATGGTTCGACGAGATCAGTGTATTCGAAGAAAATACTTCGGATTTGTTCCGAAACGGCCTTGTAGGCATCAAAACGATGTTTAACAAAAATCAAGTCTGGACATTTACGAGCAGCAATGGCACCTGGCATGGCCGACCTCACGCCATAAGCCCTTGCCTCATAACTGGCCGCCGCCACTACACCTCTGGCTGAACCTCCTCCAACAGCGATGGGTTTACCGCGCAATTCAGGACGATCTCGCTGTTCCACGCTGGCAAAAAAAGCATCCATATCCACATGGATAATTTTTCTCAAGCCGTAAGCACCTTCTTCCATCATTCCTTTGCTTTCTATCTATTGAGCCTTTTTTGGTGTTTGCGTTCAACAAAAAAGGAACCCATACTGAGGATTCCTTTTCATTTCGTTGCCTTCGCACACACTATAAGTGCCAAAGCACAATGCTTGTTGAGGTTATTTTTGGAACGTAGGTGCTACGTTCAATTCCTTACTCCCTCTCACGTGCGTGTAAAATCCTTCTCCTGACTTCGCTCCTAATTTTCCTGCGGTAACCATATTTACCAAAAGTGGACAAGGGGCATATTTCGGATTTCCGAACCCTTCATACAGGACATTCATGATGCTCAAACAAACATCCAGACCAATAAAATCAGCCAAGTGCAAAGGACCCATGGGGTGAGCCATCCCGAGCTTCATTACCGTATCAATCTCTTCCACACCTGCAACCCCTTCGTGCAAAGTAATGATGGCCTCGTTGATCATTGGCATCAAAATACGGTTAGCAACAAAACCTGGGAAATCATTCACCTCCACCGGAGATTTGCCCAATTGTTTCGACAGCTCCATGATTTGAGAACAAACCTCATCACTGGTTGCATATCCGCGAATGACCTCTACGAGCTTCATGATGGGCACTGGATTCATGAAGTGCATCCCAATCACCTTCTCCGGGCGGGAAGTTTGTGCCGCAATTTTTGTGATTGAAATCGACGAAGTATTGCTCGCCAAGATGCATTTTTCAGGAGCATGAGTATCCATATCCTTGAAGATTTTCAGCTTCAAATCAACGTTTTCTGTGGCTGCTTCAACACATAAATCTGCATCTGAAATGGCCTTTGATAAATCGGTATGGGTGGTGATGTTTCCTAAAGTAGCCGCTTTATCAGCTTCAGAAATACGCTCTTTGGCAACCATTCGATCCAAATTCTTACCAATCGTAGCTATGGCGCGGTCCAGCGATTCTTGGGAAATATCCACCAAGTTTACATTAAATCCTGTTTGTGCAAAAACATG
Source organism: uncultured Comamonadaceae bacterium (assembly GCA_964649515.1). Taxonomy (GTDB): domain Bacteria; phylum Bacteroidota; class Bacteroidia; order Flavobacteriales_D; family Sanyastnellaceae; genus CALKGK01. The sequence continues at coordinate 8,771 of CAZYPV010000004.1, forward strand.
GGCAATTCCGTTCCCCATTGTTCCAGCTCCAATTACTGTGATGTTCTTCATGCTTCAAAATTTTCGAGACAAATGTACCTCCTCCAAATCGGGAGGACAAATTCTTTAGCCAACAATGAAGGCTTTTCTCATTTTGGCTTCTGTCAGTTCAAGAACATAGTAACCCGCGCGAAGGTTCAAAGGCACTTCGGGTTGATGAGGGTCAAAACGTCCTTTTGCTACCATCCTTCCACTCAAATCCCGGATCACATACGTTTGAGACTTCAAAACAAAGTTGGCCGAAATTTGAAGTGATGCACTTGCAGGATTTGGGAAAAGCATCCATTCATTTTCGAGGGATGTGCTTTCGTTCACCCCTACAAATTGACCATCGATCAGTTCTGGCCGGAAATTTTCCAAATTGAATCGCATCACCTCCACCTGCTCCTCCGTGAACATGTTCAAGCATTCATCTTGATTGTAGTCCATGTAGTTTTCGATCATGTTTGGAAAATCATCCCCAGTACATTCATCTAAAGAAAAATCACAATTGTAATTCGCGCCATTCGCTGCGTCTGGAGTATCTGCAATTCCATCATCGCTGTTGCAGCCATTGAAAAAAGCATCTCCCCAAATGTGTCTCAACCCCAAAAAATGACCTATTTCATGGGTGAGGGTTCTGCCGCCGTTGTTAAAAACTACGCCATCATCATCTGCTTGTGGGTTGTTGCTTCCAATAGTGGTGTAATGAACCACTACACCTTCTACATCTTCATCAATAAAATCGAAAAATCCCTCCCAATTTGCCGCACCGTTTGGAGGATAAGCGAAACCGAATATTTGACCAAAGCCGGAATCCTCAATGTTGCACACCCAAATATTGAGGTACTCATTTCCCCAAGAATCAGCTCCTCCACTTTGCTCAAATTTGACTTCATCAAGGGTGATTTCAGAGGAGAACAAGTCCAATTCGAAGCCACTTTCTTCTGTTTCAACTCGATGGATTCCATTGGTGGGATTGCCCATCGGGTCTGTTGAGGCCAGCACAAACTCAATGGCCGCATCTGCTGCAATGTTTTCGAAAATGGCTCTCGTTTCATCCGCATTGGAATTTAAACGACGGAAGTCCTGAGTAAGGATTTCAATCTGATTTTCGAACACCTCATCGGGCAAGTTTTGTTCGGGGGTATTGTAAACAACATGAAAGACTACTGGAATTTGATAAACGGTATTGCTCTTGTCTTGATCTGATTTTGAGTCCTTTACACTTTTTGTCAATTGCGATTGCATCGCCCCCATAAATTGAGGTGAATTTTCGGCCATTTTTTGGAGGATGACGTCATGAGCACAGAATTCATGTTGGGTCCAAGCAAACGTTGAAAGTAAGGTCAAAAAGAAGATAAAGAGCAGTTGTTTCATGATCATTGTTTGACGGGAATTTAAAAAAAAGCCCACTTCATCAGGCCTTTGAGTGGTAGAAATAATTTAAGAACTTGCACGCATGAGCAAAGCACCACATGAAAACGATGAGGCCTCCTACAATTGGAGAGATCATTGGCATGAAATCATCTTCGAGGCGGAAACCAAGGCCGGAAAACGCTTTGACGTAACGCTATTATGGTTGATTGTGTTGAGTGTAGTTATTGTGATGCTCGAAAGCGTTGGTGGTATCCGAGATGAATATGGAGACCTACTCTTTACCCTTGAAATCATTTTTACAGCCATCTTCACCGTCGAATATGTGATGCGGCTTTTGGTGGTGCAGAAACCTTGGAAATATGCCATCAGTTTTTTTGGCTTGGTTGATCTTTTGAGCATCATCCCTACCTATTTGGCCATTTTCAGCATCGGAAGCAGTAGCCTTTTGGTGATCAGAGTGCTCCGTTTGATGCGCATTTTTAGGGTGTTGAAGTTGATTGGTTTTGTGAAAGAAGGACAAATGCTCAGAAAAGCGCTGAATGCTAGCCGACACAAAATCTCGGTATTTCTCTTGGCTGTTTCAAGCGCTGTGGTGGTTTTGGGAACAGTGATGTATTTGATTGAAGGACCGGAAAACGGATTCACCAGCATACCCCGTTCCATTTACTGGGCAGTGATTACCTTGACCACAGTGGGGTATGGAGACATCTATCCGCATACCGCAGCTGGGCAGGCCTTGGCATCCATCGTCATGATTTTAGGTTATGCCGTTATTGCCGTTCCTACGGGAATTGTAAGTTCAGAGATGGTAAAAGTAGATGCACAAAACAACATGAACACCCGTTCTTGCACATCTTGCGGTAAAGAAGGACACGTTCCCGATGCGAACTTTTGCCGACAATGTGGAGCTCATTTATGATTTCTTGTGTCTCCCCCGTGAAGAAAAACAACGCGGTTTTTACCTATCTTTCAGCACAAAATTGACTTTAAAACCTGTGGTATGAAGCAACCTACTCGCCTTTTCGACTTCCCTTATTACCAACTTGAAAATCGTCCTTTGGATCAAATGCTCAACACCAAAATCAATGGTGAATGGCAATCTTACAGCACTCAAGGCTTCATTGACGATCTCAACAAAATCAGTCGGGGATTGCTTGAACTTGGGGTACAACCGGGAGAAAAAGTGGCGCTCATCTCGCACAACAACCGAATGGAATGGAACGTGATGGACCATGGTATTCTTCAAATTGGGGCCATTGATGTTCCCATCTACCCCACCATGACGCCCGATGATTACGAGTACATTCTGAACCACAGCGAGTCGAAATACTGCTTCGTATCCAACGAAGAGATCTACCAGAAAGTAAGTAGTATTCAAGACAAGGTTCCGAGCCTGCAAGGGACCTACACTTTTGAAGAAGTGAAGGGAGCTAAAAACTGGAAAGAGGTACTTGAACTTGGTGAAAGCAAAGAACGTGCAGATGAAGTGGAAAGTTTGAAAAATGAAGTGAAAGCAACAGATTTGGCAACGCTCATCTATACTTCAGGAACCACCGGATTGCCCAAAGGAGTAATGCTCACCCACGAAAACATTGCATCCAATGCACTAGCCTCTTGTGAAAGACTTCCGTCGATTTCCAATGCGGAGTACCGCTGTCTGAGCTTCCTGCCGGTTTGCCACATTTATGAGCGCATGCTTCATTACCTCTACATGTACAATAGCGCTAACATTTACTTCGCAGAAAGCTTGGAGACCATCAAAGAAGACATTTTCCACGTTAAACCTCATGTATTTTCCGCCGTACCTCGCCTTTTGGAGAAATTCCACGACGGGATTGTTGCCAAAGGAAAAAGCGCCGGTGGAGTGAAAGCCATGATTTTCAACTGGGCGGTGGATACTGCTTTGGAATGGGAACCCGAAGGTAAAAGCGGCTGGTACAACTGGAAACTGAAAATGGCCAGAAAGCTCGTCTTCAGTAAAGTGAGAGAAGCTCTTGGCCTTACTGAGATAATGGCTGTGGCCTCGGGAAGTGCGGCACTTCAACCCCGACTCGCTCGTTTTTTCAATGCAGCTGAGATTCCTGTTTTTGAAGGTTATGGATTGACAGAGACCTCACCCGTGATTTCAGTAAATACGCTTAACCGACCAGGCATGCTCAAAGTGGGAAGTGTAGGGAAGTTATTACAGGACGTTGAAGTGAAGATTGCCGATGACGGTGAAATCCTTTGCAAGGGACCCAACGTGATGATGGGGTACTACAAAGACCCCGAAAAAACAGCAGAAGTGTTGAACGATGGTTGGTTTTCAACAGGAGACATCGGCGTAATCGAAGATGGGTTCTTGCGCATTACTGATCGGAAAAAAGAAATGTTCAAAACCTCAGGCGGTAAATATGTTGCTCCCCAATTGATTGAAAACGCCATGAAAAGCTCACTCTTCATTGAACAAATCATGGTGGTTGGAGAAGCACAAAAACACCCTTCTGCCTTGATTGTTCCTTCGTTTGACTCGGTAAAAACATGGTGCAAAAGACACAGCATTGATTACACTACCCCGGAAGAAATGATTCAGCACCCGCAGGTAACTCAAAGAATTCAAAAAGACATTGACAACATCAATGCTCAATTCGGTCAGTGGGAGCAAATCAAGAAAGTCCAATACCTCCCTGAATTGTTCACCGTTGAAGACGGCTTGCTTACCCCTACTTTGAAGTTGAAGCGGAAGCCCATCATGGCCAAGTATGCCGAAGTGATTAAACGCATATACGAATAGGATGATTTTTGACACCATAGAACAGCTCGATCAGGAGCTGTTTCTTTTTTTGAACCAATTGAACGCGGAGGTACTCGATTTTCCGATGTTCTTGATTTCTTGGCCCTTGTTTTGGCTTCCGGTTTACGTTTTCTTTTTTTACGTGCTCTCAAAACAATATCCCAAACTCAAGTCGGTGCTTTTGGCTTTGTTGTGTCTGGGTGTTTGTATTGCGGGGGCTGATAGTATTTCGACCCGCGGGTTTAAGAAAACAGTGAAGCGATACCGACCTACACACCACTTGGAAATTGGTCCGCAAACCCACACCGTTCTCAACTTTGACGGAAATGAGTATCGGGGCGGGAAATATGGATTTATCTCAGGGCATGCGGCCAACTTCTTTGGCATAGCCACTTATTTCTTTTTGCTTTTTGGGAAACGGAGAAAGCACTTCTGGTTTTTTGCTTGGGCGGGCTTGATTGCGTACAGCAGAATCTACCTGGGTGTGCATTATCCTTTGGACATCATTGGAGGCACCTTAGCTGGTTTGTTCATGGGCTTTGTAGCTTTCCGACTGTTTCTATTCCTTCACACAAAATTCCAAACTCCATGAATTACCTCATGGTCTTTATTGGCGGAGGCCTGGGAAGCATGCTCCGCTTCGCAATAAGTGCTTTGTTTAGCAAAAGCGGTTTATCCCTCCCGCTTGGAACACTGAGCAGTAATGTGCTTGCGAGCTTCGTTCTCGTGCTTGCTACTGCATACCTCATTCCCAAACTTGGGGCAGACCATTGGAGCTTCTTTCTGGTTGCCGTTGGTTTTTGTGGAGGTTTTAGCACCTTCTCTACCTTTAGCTTAGAGAGCTACCGACTCGCTGAAGCTGGAATGTGGGCTTATTTTGTGGCAAACATCCTTTTCAATCTCCTGCTGTGTTTGGGAGTGATCTTTTTTATCATCAAACTGAAAAGTCAAGTTTAAGTATTAGCGAAATCCTAAACACTGCCTTTCGCAATCGGTTTTGAGAATGTAACTTTGAAGCAAATCTGCGTTCATGAAAAAAATTCTTTTTCTGCTGCTCCTCCCCGCTTTGTGTATGTGCCAGCAGCCCAAGTCCAATGCAACTGCAACTCCTGCCCCACCGCAAACATCAGAAGTTCAGCTTGACGAAACTTCAGCACCTCAAAAAAAGGCAAAGCTCGTAGTAGGCATCACCGTAGATCAAATGCGTTATGACTACATTACCCGTTATTGGGACGATTATGGAAACGATGGTTTCAAACGTTTGATTGATGAAGGATATTTTTTCAAGAACCATCACTTCTCTTACACTCCAACTTACACAGGCCCGGGTCATGCGAGCATCTACACGGGAACCACTCCTGCTTACCACGGAATTATTGCCAACAATTGGTATCTACGCTCTTTGAAAAGAGAGATCTATTGCACTGAAGACAGCACTGTGAATGGCGTAGGAACCGTTGGCCCAGCCGGAATGATGTCGCCCAGAAACATGATCTCCAATACCATGACCGACCAATTGCGCTTATCGAGCAACATGCGTTCTAAAGTCATTGGGGTGAGCCTCAAAGACCGCGGAGCCATCTTGCCCGCAGGTCATGCCGCCAACGCTGCGTATTGGTTTGTGGGAGGAAAATGGGTGAGCAGCGATTACTACATGAATGATCTCCCTTCGTGGGTGCAGAATTACAATGCGGGGGACGCTGCTGAGAGCCGGTTAGCTCAAACGTGGGACCTCCTTCGTCCGCAAGCAACTTACGATGAAAGCGCACCAGACAACAACGCATTTGAAAGTCCTTTCCGAGGAAGCCTAAAGCCTACTTTCCCTTATGATCTAAAAACATTGGCAGCAGACAATGGGGGAATAGACATTCTCAAAGCCACTCCTTTCGGAAATGAACTGGTGGCCGATTTTGCCAAAAAAGCCATTGTGAACGAAAAGCTCGGAAAAGGAAGTTTTACCGATTTTATCACGGTTAGTTTTTCGTCAACCGACTATGTGGGACATCAATTTGGACCTCAGAGCATGGAAGCGCAAGACACTTATTTACGACTGGACGAAGAGATCGCTGCATTGCTGAAGTTTCTCGATGCTGAGATTGGCGCCGGACAATACCTCGTTTTCTTAACTGCAGATCACGGAGCTTCACCGGTACCCAATTATGCCCTTCAGCAAAAAATACCTGGAGGCTATTGGAACCCTGCTCCCATGGAAACCGCAATCGAAGAGCGTTTCAACGAAGACTTTGGCCCTGGAAACTATTTGGAATACTACTGCAACGAACAGATTTACCTCAACAAAAACACGCTAAGAGAAAAAGGGATTTCATTGCGTGAAGCCAGTGAATTTGCAGCGAGCATTGCCCTCGAATATGATGGCGTTCAAGCGGCATACACGCATGCCGACATGAGTAGCATGGAGTATTCTCGAGGAATGGCGAGTACTTTGCAGCTCGGATTCAGTCAAAAATTCAGTGGCGAAGTCATCTTGGTGCTTGAACCCAATTGGATGATCTACGGTCCCACTGGTACTACACACGGGTCTGGGTACAACTACGACACCCACGTTCCTTTTCTCATCTTTGGCGCAGGAATACCGCACGGAAAAACCGTTGAACGAAGCGAAATTCGCGACATCGCCCCAACCATTTGTCAGCTTTTGGGCATTGAATACCCCAACGCCTGTACCGGAAAACCTTTACCTCAAGTATTGGACTAACACTTATGCTACATTACACCCTTTCTTCCGACGCTCCACACAAAAGCCACCTGCGCATTGAAGTACGCATTCCTGTTGAAGGACGTAAAACAATGAGATTGCAATTTCCTCGTTGGCGACCGGGAAGATATGAGTTGGGTGAGTTTGCCAAGAACTTGATGTACTTCAAAATAAACAACGCACCTTTTGAAGCAGATGGAAACCATGCTTGGATAGTAAATAGTGAAGGAGTTGATGAACTTCACGTTGAATACGTTTATTCAGCCACGGAATTGAATGCAGGAAGCACATTTTTGAGTGGAGAGCAACTGTATGTTAACCCTGTCAATTGTTTTGTTTACGATCCCGATCGTCAAAACGCTCCCAGTAAAATCACCCTCAACATCCCCGAGCATTATGCTCTTGTTGGTGGTTTAACCCAGGCGGAGAAACACGTCATGACGGCGAAAGATGTGCAAGAATTGATGGATTGTCCGTTCATGGCGGCAGCCGAAATTGAGCAATGGACATACAAGTGCAGAGACATTTCCTTTCACATTTGTCTTTTGGGAGAGCACCAACTCAACGAAACAAAGGTGATTGAAGCATTTCGTGCCTTTACTGAAGTTCAACTCGAAGCTTTTGGAGGATTTCCCGTGAAAGAATATTGGTTTTTGTTTCAACTCCCGGCCTTTCCAGTGCGTCACGGTGTTGAACACGAAAACAGTACCGTCATTGCTTTGGGTCCGGGAATGGAAGTTCATGAAGGCAAGCTGTATGATGATTTCTTGGGCATCTCCAGCCATGAACTCTACCACACTTGGAATATCAAAAGCATTCGTCCTACCGAGATGATGCCTTACGACTTCAGCAAAGAAAACCACAGTAAATTGGGTTATGTGGCTGAAGGGGTAACCACCTACTTTGGCGACGAAATGCTTTACCGCAGTGGTGTGATTTCACCAGAAGAGTACCTCCGTTGTCTTGAAAACCAGCTTGAACGTCATTTTTGGAATTTGGGATGGATGAACAAATCCGTTGCTGACAGCAGTTATGAAACATGGCTGGACGGCTACGTTCGCGGTGTACCGGGAAGGAAGGTTTCCATTTACACGGAAGGATGCCTAATCGCGTTCATCTGTGATCAAAAAATAAAAGAAGCTACCCAAGGCAATCGCAATTTGGACCATGCCATGAAGTTGATGTGGGAACGCTTTGGTGTGCCCAGGAAAGGCTACACCGAGGAAGACTATTGGCAATGTGTGGAAGAAGTGAGCGGGGTTGATTTTTCGGACATTCGTTCTCACCTTGTGCATGGAACCGAGGACTACACCCCTTACTTGAAATCTGCTTTCAAGAATGCTGGAATACATTGGGAAGAAAAGGAATTGGGACATTTCGAAACGCAATTGGGTATGCGCCTTTTGCCCAAAGGTGGTCGATTTTTAATTTGGGACGTTTACCCCGAGTCTCCTGCAGATCGAGCAAAACTCTGGTATGGAGATGAAATTGTGTCCATTGACGGTGCTGCTCTCGGAGAGGATTGGAATGCAGGAAAAGAAGGATTTATGGGCAGTACTCAGCTAACCATACTGCGGCACGGTAGAGAGCATACAGTGCAACTTCAGCCAGAGAAAAACAACTATTTTACGAAGCACAAATTGTCTTTTCAACAATGATTGTGAGCATCTTGAAGATGAAAAGGCTTTGATTTTGGGATGAATTAGGTATTTTGCTGCACCATTTACTCTTTTCAGGAGAATTGGCTACCAAAACAAGATTAAAATTTTGAATCATGAGCAGAATGCTGCTTTCTTCTTGGATGATGCCTTGCCCCAGCAAAAAATGGTTGGGGATTGAATGTCCTGGATGCGGCACCCAAAGAGCTTTGGAGATGTTTTTTACACAATCACCGCTAGATGCCATTGCCTTCTACCCTCCTGTTTTGCCTTTGATCTTTTTTTTGGGAAGTGCTGGGACGAACATTCTCTTCTTTAGGAATAATCGTTCGGCGAAAATCACACTCATTACCGGAGTCATTTACATGCTCAGCCTCATTACGAACTTTATCATTCGACACCTTTAATATGGAAGCTCTCGATCAGAACCACAAAAACACCAACCTCAACAATGCCGTTGGCACACTCATTCTAGGGATACTCTCCATCCTCACCTGCATTTGCTACGGATTTATTGGACTCATTTTGGCCATTGTTGGTTTGGTCATTTCCAAGGGAGACCACCAGAAGGTACAAGACAACCCCGACGTGCTCTACGCCAATGCCGGGGTGCTCAAGGCGGGTAGAATTCTATGCATCATTGGTTTGATCTTCAACATTTTGATGCTCCTTTACTTTATTATCGTCATCGTTTTCGTTGGCATGGATGAGCTTGGTGCATTTGACGACATCATGCGCAACATGAACTAATCATGAAGAGCTCACGCGAAGTAAATATACCAGGGCTAAGTACGTGTCATCGCAGACCGGATCGATCGTTCTTCTACAAAGGAGTTCAGTTTCCTATTTGTGCTCGATGCACCGGCATTTTCTTGGGTTTCGTGAGCTTGCCCTTTTTTCTAATCGCCCAAACCAATTTCGGTTTGCTGTTCTCTATTCTCTTAGTGCTCCCAACCTACCTGGATGGGTGGATTCAAACCATATGGGAGTTGGAAAGCACGAATTTCCGGCGAAGTACTACCGGCTTTGCTGCGGGAATTGGTCTGATGTCGCTTGGCGCGTGGATCGGACAAAACATTGGAACACTAATCCTTAACAACATACAATAGTTAACAATTAAATTAAACATCATGGAAGAAAAAAAAGACGACTTGGGCATCGGCCTTAAAATTGTGAGCGTACTATTCCCAATTGTTGGAGCAATCCTCTATTTCGTAAAGAAAAAAGACGAACCAGTAGCGGCCAAACAAGCGTGTACAATGGCTTTGATTGGTTTCGGTATTGGAATCGTATTGAACATCATCTTTGCTGTAATCGGTGGAGCTGCTGCAGGAGCAATGTAATTCTTATTTTAGAATACGTTAAAAAGTCCACATACAATCACTCTAAACCTTAACAATATGTCAGAAAACGAAAACACAGAAAACGCGGCTCCACTCAAGCCGGTTCAAAAGAAAACAACCATGGCCTTGATCGCGTTCTTCCTCGGAGGATACGGCGTTCACCGCTACATGATGGGATACTCGAACTGGTGGCTGATGCTCATCACCCTTGGTGGATGTGGCATCTGGGCCTTGATTGACTTCATTCAAATCCTTACCGGAAACATGAAAATGGCCGACGGTAGAGATCTTGCTGAATAAATTCAACCCAACGTTTGTATAAAAGGCCTTTTCGAAGGCCTTTTTTTGTGCTCAATGCCCTTTACATTAACTGCAAAAAGTAACTTGCATGCATGGTGAAATCCTACCTTAAAAGTCGCTGGCCCTTTGTGCTTTTGATCGCCTACAGCCTTTTTGCGTTTGGCCTCTACGCTTGGAACGGAACAGACATCATGATTCCTTGCTTGTGGACCACCTTCACAGGGGTGAACTGTCCCGGTTGCGGACTCACCCGAGCACTGATCCTTCTTTTTCAGCTCGATTTTCAAGGTGCTTGGAATATGAACCCCATGATATACATCGTTGCTCCTGCTTTGAGCTATTACACAATCAAAGACCTACGTGGATTTCACCTACGATTCAAACAAAAACAAAAGGTCTAGTGCAGTCATGTTCAAAAACACAGCTTCACCAAACTTGCAATTCCCAGAAAAATACTTTTGTTTTACGCTACTAAGCGCATTAAAAGATGTGCTTGAATTAACCTAAACCTTTAAAAACAACATTATGGAAAATGCAGCTAACTCAGCAGGACCAAGTAAAATGGTACTTGCAATCATTTGCTTTTTAATTGGAAGCCTCGGCGTTCACCGGTTCATGACCGGTAAAGTAGGAACAGGAATTTTGATGATCCTTACGTTTGGTGGATTTGGAATTTGGACCTTGATTGATTTGATCATGATTCTTACCGGAAAATTCACCGACAAAAATGGTAACCCGATTACAGAGTAAGCCAATGATGCCGGCTACTTAGCCTCACCCATCATTACATATTGAATCATATTGGCCCCGAACTCAAAAGCCCTTTGGCGAAGAGCTTCGGGGTCTTTGTGTACCTCCCAGTCTTCCCAAGCATCTCCTAGGTCGCACTCATAGTCGTAGAAACAAACCAAGCGACCTTCATAAATCAAACCCAAACCTTGGGGCGGACGGTTATCGTGCTCATGCACCTTGGGCAATCCCTTGTTGAAATCAAATTGCTGATGATAAATCGGGTGCTCAAAAGGAAGCTCAATGAATTCCAAATCGGGAAATACCCTCTTCATTTGAGGACGAATGAACTCATCCATTCCATAATTGTCGCTAATGTGTAAAAAGCCGCCACTTTGGAGGTAAGCACGAAGATTGTCCACATCCGAAGCAGAAAAGACCACGTTTCCGTGTCCGGTCATGTGTACCAAGGGATAATTAAATATTTCCGGACTCCCTACATCGACAAAAGGAACCTCCTCACCAATATTCATCCCCAAGCGTTCGTTGCAATAGCTCACCAAATTGGGAATACTGCTGGGGTTGGAATACCAATCTCCCCCACCTTTATATTGTAAGACCGCAATCTCATAGGTTCCTTTTCCCATAAAGGCCATCAGACTGAACATGAGTCCGCTAAGTACAAAAGCAAAAAACAAACGATTCTTCATGAAGTAAAGGTACAAAACGCCCGATTGATTTTGCGATGGAGGCGCATTTAAAGCCTTCGTAACCCTGAAGGATTTGTGCTCGTAGAGAAGCGTTGGAAAATCCAAGTGCAAATACCTATATTTGCGCTCTTAAATTTTTATAAACCTTAGTCATGCAGAACAAAAGTGCTGTATTACTCTTTACTATCCTTCTAGCACTCGCTACGCTCTACACCCTTTCTTTCAACTGGGTATCAAGCAATTACGAGAAACTTGCTGAAGAAGTTGGAGCGGATTACGCAGATTCCCTTATCGAAGTAGGAGATTTTAGCGATGCCAAACGAGATTCATTAACCACCGTTTACACTCGCAAATTTCTGCGCGACAGTGCAAATGCCGAGGTTTATCCTGTGTTTGGACACACCTACAACCAGGTGAAACAACAAGAATTGAATCTTGGTCTTGACCTCAAAGGAGGAATGAGTGTTACCCTCGAGGTGTCCATTCCCGATCTTGTAAAGTCTTTGAGCGATTATTCAGACCAAGTTGATTTCAACAACGCCATCAATGAAGCAGTTGAAGCTCAAAGTTCTTCTAACTCAGACTTCATCACCCTATTTGAGGAAGCATGGAAAAACCAAGGTTCAAGTGTTGAGTTGAGACGTATTTTCTTCAACCCCGAGAACTCAGAGCTTTTCCCAGCCAACAGTACTGATGAGCAGATCATCGAAATTCTAAGAGGCGAAGCGGAAACGGCGATCAACAACACCGAAAACATCATTCGCAAGCGTATTGACCAATTTGGTGTTGCGCAACCCAATGTTCAGAAAATGGCCTTTAGCGGTCGTATTTTGGTGGAATTGCCAGGGGTAGATGATCGTGAACGTGTACGTCAGCAATTGAAATCTACCGCCAATTTGGAGTTCTGGGAAACCATGGACGCTCAAACCGTATTTGGTGGTTTGGCCAACTTAAACAACGAAATCGCTCGTCAGAAATTCCCAGAGCGTATGGCTTTGGTGGATTCTTTGGACGCTCTTTCTCGTGCCAATCCACAGGACACAACGATTGCTCCTTTGACGGACTTCCTTACACAGGACGAAATTCGTGAAATCTCTCCCATCTTTTCTCGCTTGGACACCCGTATCGCCAATGGAATTATCCTCGGTGCTGCTGCGGTTACCGATGTTGATGAATTGAGCCAAATGTTCGAGAGCCCTGAAGCGAAAACGACACTTCCTCCGAACGTAAAATTGGCTTGGGATGCGAATCCAAACGGTAACGCTGTTATTCTTTACTGTCTTTTGGACGAAAGCGGAAAAGGTCAGCCTAAATTGGACGGTAAATCCATCATCGATGCATCACATGGCTACGACCAAATTGGTAAGCCTGCCGTGAACATGAGCATGGACGCTGAAGGAACGCAGATGTGGGCGGAAATGACCCAGAAAGCATCGAGCAACGGTCAGCGCCCCATCGCCATCGTTCTCGACAACCGTGTGATCTCCGCACCAAGTGTTCGTCAACCCATTGAAGATGGAAGTTCTCAAATCACCTTTGGTGGTGCAGGAAGCCTCAATGATCAATTGAAGGAAGCAGAAGATTTGGCCGGCTTGTTGAAAGCGGGATCTCTTCCAGCACCAGCTAAAATCGTGGATGAAGTTTCTGTGGGAGCCTCGCTCGGTGAAGACAACATTCAGAAAGGACTCATGTCGTTCATCATTGCCCTATTGGTGGTTTTGGTGTACATGATCTTCTATTACAAAGGAGCCGGACTCGTATCGGACATCGCTTTGATTGCCAACCTTTTCTTTTTGATAGGTGCCCTAGCCGCTCTTGGAGCCGCTCTCACCCTTCCAGGGATTGCAGGTATCGTTTTGACCATTGGTATGGCCGTAGATGCCAACGTACTCATCTACGAAAGAATTAAAGAAGAAATGCGTAACGGTAAAGGTTTGAACCTTGCTGTGAAAGACGGTTATAGTCGTGCTTATTCTGCCATTATTGATGCCAACATCACCACCTTGCTCACAGCAGTGGTATTGAAAGTGTTTGGTTCTGGTCCAATCCTCGGATTCGCCAACACGCTCATCATTGGTATCTTCACTTCATTGTTCTCAGCTATTGTATTGACAAGATTGATTTTCTTCTCTCGTTTGGAAGGAAAAAAAGGCATCAGTTTTTACAATGCAATGACCAAGAACTGGTTTGCCAACTCCAACTTCCAGTTTGTTGGAAAACGTAAAATCTTCTACGGAGTATCTGCTGTGGTAATCATTGCCGGTATTGCTTCATTGTCAACAAAAGGGCTTAAGCAAGGTGTGGACTTCTCTGGAGGTACCTCTTTTGACATCGCTTTTGTAGAGTCTGTGAACATTGATGACGTTAGAAGCAACCTTTCAGAAGCATTTACTGAAGACGGAACGAAAGGGAACCCAACGGTTCAGAAGAAGGAAACTGACCGCGACTACCGAATCACCACCAACTTCATGATGAACAGCAATGCTGCAGACGTTGATGAAGCCATCAATAATGCATTGAAAGACGGACTAATGCCTTTGGGTGTGGATTACGAAATCACGCGTTACAACAAAGTGGACGGAAACATCTCTGATGACTTTAGACGAGGAGCGACCTACGCTACCATCTTCGCCTTGTTGGTGATCTTCCTTTACTTGGTATTCCGTTTCCGCAAATGGCAATTTGGTTTGGGAGCCTTGATTGCGATGGTACATGACGTATTGATCGTATTGTCTCTCTTCTCCATTTTCTCTGGAATTTTGCCCTTCACGATGGAAATTGACCAAGCCTTCATTGCAGCCATCCTCACCGTTATCGGTTACTCTATCAATGATACCGTGGTTGTGTTTGACCGTATTCGGGAGTACCTCGGCTTGTACGGAAGCAAGAAGTCGGGAGAAGTTATCATTAATGAAGCCTTGAACAGCACTTTGAGTAGAACCATCAACACCTCGGTTTCTACCTTCATCGTTTTGCTTATCATCTTCCTTTTCGGTGGTGATAACATCAAAGGATTCGTATTTGCTTTGCTTGTTGGTGTGGTTGTAGGTACCTACTCTTCCATCTTTATTGCAACACCTTCTGTTCTCGATTTCTCGAAGAACCTCGGTGTGAAAAAGTAAAACAACGCAACGTTAAAATATCAAGGGCTGTTTTTCGAGTGAAAAGCAGCCCTTTTTTTTGTGCTGAAATTCTGCAGTGAATCCCTTTTCCATACCTTTGTACCATGGGAGGAACCGAAATCATTTTCATTTTTCTAATCTACCTTTTACTCTTTGGTGCGAAGGGGATCCCCAGTCTTGCTCGAAACATGGGTAAGGCATTGCGTTTTTTCCGGGAAGCAACCGGAGATATTCAAAAAGAAATGATGGACGGTGCCAACGAAATCAAGAAAGAAGTTGGAAAAATCGAAAGTCAAGCACGCGATTTAAAAGACAAATAATTCATGGAATACCTCTTGCTCATTCTTGGGCTGGTTTTTTTGGTAGTGAGCGGCGAATTCCTCGTGCGGGGTGCGGCGGGTATTGCGCTGAAGTCGGACATCCCACCCATCATCGTTGGACTCACCGTTGTTTCTATTGGAACCTCAGCTCCAGAACTTTTTGCGTCCGTTAACGCGGCACTTTCTGGAAACCCAGGTCTTTCTGTGGGAAATGTTCTTGGCTCGAACATCGCTAATCTAGGATTGGTACTTGCCATCACCGCAATGATTTACCCCATCCCGGTACCCAAAACTATGCTGCGATTTGATTGGCCTGTGATGATGGTCGCCAGCATCGCTTTTCTATTGGCCATCTTGAACTTGCACATCGCCGTATGGGAAGGAATTGTGATGCTCGTTTTATTAGTTGCCTTTATCCTCATCCTCATTCGCAAAGCTCGGAAAGAAAAAAAGGCAGCCGTATTGAACGAAGTGGAAGAAATGAGCGCCTTTCAATCCAAACCCTTCTCTTTGCTCGCCGCTTTCATTTTGATTGGTTGTGTGGGACTCTATTTTGGATCGGGTTGGTTTGTTGATGGGGCCTCACAGATTGCCAAGAACTTCGGGGTCTCCGATCACATCGTGGGCGTAACCGTTGTTGCTTTCGGAACCAGTGTTCCCGAACTCGCCGCTTCCATCATTGCCGCATTTCGAAAACAAACCGACATCAGCATTGGGAACCTCGTAGGATCAAACATCTTCAATGTATTTGCCGTATTGGGAACCACTGCTGTTATTTCCCCACTTCAGGTGGAAAGCATCGTTTTGAACAAAGACATCTGGTGGATGATCGGAATTGCCTTGATCCTCCTACCCATGATGTTGATTGGAAAAAATGGGATCAATCGCTGGAAAGGTTTTATCCTCCTATTGGCCTATTTGGCCTACCTCTATGCGGTGCTCGTTTAATCTTCGAACGTGAACATGAAATGCCTTTTTGAAAACGGGATTGCCAGGCTCGATTATTACCCCGAATATTTTGACAACACACGTTGGTTTGGATTGCTTCGCGATGGGATTTCATGGCAGCAAAACGAGATCACCATCTTCGGAAAAACACATCCAGAACCGAGAAAAACCGCTTGGTTTGGTCCTGCCTACTCCTATTCGTCCATTCATTGGCCAGCACAAGAACTATCGCCCATCATTACCGAGCTCAAACAAAAAATTGAAGAACTCCTCGGTTCGCAGTACAACGCGGTGCTTTTGAACTATTACAGAGATGGTCAAGACAGCATGGGCTGGCATCGAGATAACGAAAAGAACATTGACCCCAGCAGCATTGCATCCGTGAGTTTTGGAAAAGCTCGACCTTTCAAATTGCGATCTCGGGATAAAACCATGCAAATTGAACAAATGCTGGGCATGGGCGATGTGCTTGAAATGCGTCACCTCCAAAGCGAGCACGAACATGCCTTGCCGAAATCGAAAACGCACTCGGGAGAACGCATCAATCTCACTTTCAGAAAAATCAACTCCCCCCGCTGAAGCATTTTTATTCAGCGGCAAAAAACTACATTTGTGCTATGTCAGTTCAGAAAAAAGTAAAAAGAGTTACCACCAGCACACTTCAGGAAATGAAGTTATCTGGAGAGAAAATAGCCATGCTCACCGCCTACGACTACAGTATGGCCACCGTGATTGACATGGCGGGTATTGATGTCATCTTGGTGGGCGACAGTGCCTCCAACGTTATGGCCGGACATGAAACCACACTTCCCATCACGCTCGATCAAATGATCTACCACGCTAGTAGTGTTGTGCGCGGTGTAAATCGATGCTTGGTTGTGGTTGATTTGCCCTTCGGAACCTATCAAGGAAATTCCAAAGAAGCCCTGTCTTCTGCCATTCGCATCATGAAAGAAAGTGGTGCACACGCTGTAAAATTGGAAGGCGGACGTGAAATCAAAGAAAGCATTGACCGAATTTTAAGTGCCGGAATTCCGGTGATGGGTCACCTCGGACTCACCCCGCAATCCATCTACAAATTCGGAACCTATGTTGTGCGAGCACGAGAAGAAGAAGAAGCGCAACGTTTGCTAGAAGATGCCAAAATTTTGGAAGAAGCCGGCTGTTTTTCCATCGTGCTGGAAAAAATACCCGCGGAGCTCGCAGCAAAAGTAGCCGCATCGGTTAGCATTCCAATTATAGGTATTGGTGCTGGAGCTGGTGTGGACGGACAAGTACTGGTGAGTCATGATATGTTTGGCATCACCCAAGAGTTTTCTCCTCGCTTTTTGAGAAGGTATTTGGACATGGGAGACCAGATGAAACAAGCAGTATCTCAATACATTAATGACGTGAAGCAATCTGACTTCCCCAACGAAAATGAACAATACTAGGGGAAGATGAGCGAAAAACATCGGCAAAAAAATCCCAGTGGTAAAGGAAGGGCAAATTGGGCACAAGCACCGAAGAAACCCATCGTAATGAGCAAGCCCAACAACTTGCAGGTGCTCTATGAAGACAACCACATTATTGCGGTAAACAAAAGGAGTTCGGACATCGTTCAAAGCGACATCTCAGGAGACACTACGCTGTGCGAAGTTGTTCGTCAATACATCAAAGTTAAGTACAACAAACCCGGAAAAACCTTTACAGGTACCATTCACAGAATCGACCGACCCGTGAGTGGGGTTCTCCTCTACGCCAGAACCACCAAGGGATTGAGCAGGATGATCAGCATGTTCAAGAACCGAGAGGTACAGAAGACCTACTGGGCGGTGGTGAAGAATGCCCCGCCAAAAAGTGAAGGACGAGTGGTGAATTACCTCATCAAAAACGAAAAAATCAATAAAAGCTACGCCCACGATAAACCTGCTGAAGGAAGAAAAGAAAGCGAGTTGTATTACCGGGTAGTGGGTAAATCAGACCATTACTACTTTCTAGAAATCAAGCCGAAAACAGGTCGGCACCACCAAATTCGCGCCACACTAGCCAGTCTTGGTTGTCCGATTAAAGGCGACATCAAATACGGTGCGAAGCGAACGAATGATAACGCATCAATTCATTTGCATGCTAGAAAAATCGAATTCATCCACCCCGTGAAAAAAGAAGTGCTTTGCATTGTAGCTCCTCCGCAAGAAGATCCGCTGTGGACAGCATTCTTAGAATTCGATCAAAAAGAACAAAAATGAAACCTCTTCGGGATAAAAAAGAGCCTACTTGACCAGAGAGAATCGCTAAATTTAGCCCCGCAAACAAAACATTATGAGTGAAAATACTGAGCACGTAAAATGCTTGATCATTGGATCGGGCCCCGCAGGATATACCGCAGCTATCTATGCTGCTCGAGCAGATATGAAACCCGTTCTTTATCAAGGACTTCAACCCGGTGGTCAATTGACCGAAACCACTGAAGTAGATAATTTCCCCGGTTATCCAGAAGGCATTACTGGTCCGCAAATGATGATCGATCTTCAAAAGCAAGCTGAACGCTTTGATACTCAAATCCGCAGTGGTTGGGTAACCAAGGTGGATTTCACCGGACCCATTCACAAGGTAGAGATTGATGAAGGGAAGAAGACCATAACTGCCGACAGTGTGATTATTTCAACGGGAGCATCAGCCAAATGGTTGGGCTTGGAAAGTGAAATTCGTTTGAGAGACGCCGGTGGTGGTGTGTCTGCATGCGCCGTTTGTGACGGATTTTTCTACCGCGGGCAAGAAGTAGCTGTTGTTGGAGGTGGAGATACTGCCGCTGAAGAAGCAACCTACCTCGCCAAGCTGTGTAAAAAAGTGTATTTGATTGTACGGAAAGACGAAATGCGCGCGTCAAAAGCCATGCAACACCGCGTGCACAACACGCCCAACTTAGAAGTGCTTTACCGTCATGAAACCTTGGAAGTATTGGGGGATACAGGTGTAACAGGTGCACGCTTGATCAACAACGAAACGAAGGAGGAAAAAACCATCGACATTACTGGCTTTTTTGTGGCCATCGGACATAAGCCCAACACGGATGTGTTCAAGCCGTGGTTGGACATGGATGAAACGGGCTACATTATTCCCGTTCCAGGAACATCGAAAACCAACGTTGAAGGAGTTTTTGTTTCAGGAGATGCTGCAGATCACGTCTATCGTCAAGCCATTACCGCAGCGGGAACGGGCTGTATGGCCGCTTTGGATGCTGAACGTTATTTGGCTTCAAAAGGCATTCACTAAGCACAAAATCTTAACAAATACCCTTAAATTGAGCCGTCTTGCTATCCAACAAGGCGGCTTTTTGTTATGAAATCATTCTTTGCCCTCCTTTTACTTATGTCCTTGAACTTCTCCATCACGGAGAATACCCCGAACTACAGTAAGGAAGAGCTAATCGGCACCTTCAACCCGGCTAAACACCCCAATTTCAAACCCGTTCCGTCAAAATTCACCCAAAAAACGAACATCTATCTTCGCATTGAGGTACTTCAACAATTTGATCAAATGTTTCAAAGTGCCGCCAGGGACGGAATAGCGCTCGAAATTGTATCAGCCACAAGAAACTACGATTATCAGAAAGGAATCTGGGAACGCAAGTGGAAAAGAAGCAAGTACATGGGCTGGCAGAACATGGAGAAAGTGCTGGATATCATGAAGTACAGCTCCATGCCTGGCACGTCCAGACACCATTGGGGGACCGACATCGACCTCAACGCGCTCAACAACGACTATTTCGAAACCGGAAAAGGACAAGAACTTTACCGCTGGCTTGTGGAATGTGCCCCCAACTATGGGTTTCATCAGGTGTACACCAGCAAGGAACAAGGAAGAACGGGTTATCAAGAAGAAAAATGGCATTGGTCTTATCTGCCCCTCAGCACTGAAATGCTCAAGCAGTACAATGAAAAAATCCAATCTTCAGATCTGCCCCCTTTTTCTGGAGTGGAACAAATCGATAGCCTCAAAATCTTTCAAGAGTACGTCAATGGTATTGAAATGAATTGATTATTTTAAAGCCAAGCGACCAAAGTCCATTCACACGCATGAACAAACCCAGCATGAGCCAAGAAGATCACGACCTGAAAAAAGTTGGGTTACCCCCCGGCACACTCATCTACACAGGAAAAAAAGGAAAAGAACCCGTAAGCATTGAGTTGATCTCCTACAACGAGAACTTTTTCGAACAAAAGTTCATTACCGACCATGCGAACATTGAACAGCACTTGAAGCCCGACGCGGTCAATTTCATCTCCATCAATGGAATTCATGAGGTGAATAAAATTGAGGAAATTGGAAAGGAGCTTGGTATTCATCGCCTCATCTTGGAAGACATCCTCGAAGTAAATCAACGGCCAAAGGTGGAGGTCTTCGATGAATACATCTTCTTCACCATGAAAATGCTCGGCTTAAGCAAGTCGAAAAAGAAAATACACTACGAACAAGTCAGCGCCCTCATGGGAGCTAATTTTGTGCTTCTTTTTCAGGAACAGCAAGGCGATATTTTTGACGGAATTCGGGAAAGGATTGAAAAAAATGTTGGTATCATTCGTAGAAAAGGACACGATTTTCTCGTTTACCGATTGCTAGATACGGTGGTTGATCACTACTACATCATCGCCGATCATCTCGGAAAAAAATTGGACCGCTTGGAAACCGAGATCATTGAAGCACCGCAAGACACCCACGTTTCTCAGTTGATTGAAGTGAAAAAACAACTCATGAAATTGAGAAGGTCCATCATTCCGCTCAAAGATTCAGTTTCAAGTTTAGAAAAAGCTCAGCACCCTTACATTCAAAAGAAAAACGTCCCTTATTTCAGAGATGTTCTGGAACACAATATCGAAGTCATTGAAGTGATGGAAGTGTACCGAGAAACCGTGATGAGTTTGATTGACTTGCACATGTCGCTTGTGAGCAATCAGATGAACAACATCATGAAAGTGCTGACCATCATCTCGTCCATCTTCATACCTCTTTCATTTATTGTTGGGCTTTACGGGATGAATTTTCACTACATGCCTGAGCTGAGCTATAAGTACGGCTATTTTATCGTTCTTGGTGTGATTGTGCTTCTCATTCTTTGCATGCTGTATTATTTCCGAAAGAAAAAGTGGCTGTGAGCCTTAATTGGGGAGCGAAGAAAACCATCAAGCACAAAAAAAGGCCTTTCGATTGAAAGACCTTTTCTTCGGGCGATTGGTGGGGATCGAACCCACGACCTCAGGAACCACAAACCTGCGCTCTAACCAACTGAGCTACAACCGCCATATTTCGGACGGCAAATTAACGAATAATCTTTTTCCTGTGCAATGCTAAATCAACAATTTCTAATCTCGCTTTTCTATCTTTGACGAAATGAAGGAAGGAAAGGACACGCAACTTCGCGTTTTATTTTTGAGCAGTTGGTACCCCAGTTTGGAGCACACTACTTTGGGCAATTTTGTGCAGCGCCATGCAAAAGCGGTGGCCAAAAAACACAAAGTAAGCGTGATTTATGCCAGTCCTTACCGAAAACGAGGTTTGCCTGCTGACCAAATCATCGAAAACGGCGAGCTCACGGAATACCTTGCCTACTTTTCGCCCGGACTCAACACCATTCACAAAAGAAAAACCGCCTTTCTGAGGGCCTTTGATGCTTACATGAAGCAAGAAGGGGTGCTTCCGGATGTAGTTCACTTGAACGTCCTTTACCCCGCTGGGAATCAGGCGCGATGGTTGGAGAAACAATTTGGAATTCCCTTCATCGTTACCGAGCATTGGACCGGGTACCACCCCGAACACAAAACCAAGGTCCGATGGGATCAACGACGCAGCATGTTGAGAACTACTCAAGCAGCAAAAATCATTGCTCCGGTGAGTGCTCAACTGAAAGCATCCATGGAGAATTGGGGAATTCGAGCTCGCTACGAAGTTGTGCCCAATGTGGTAGACACCCGTCTTTTTCTTCCCCCAAAAAGTGTTACTGAAAACACAAAACAAAAGGAGATCTTGCACGTTTCCTCTCTGGTGGATGATCATAAAAACATCAGCGGAATGCTTCAAGCGGTTTTGCCCGTGCTTCAAAAAAATGAAGAAGTCCATTTCCGAATTATTGGCGATGGTGACATTGCTCCCTATCAGAAATTGGCCAGCTCCATTGGAATTCCCGACGCCCAATTCAGCATCGAAGGAGAAAAAAGCATTGAAGAAATTGCTCAAGCCATGCAAAGAGCCGACCTTTTCGTGATGTTCAGTCGCTACGAAAATCTACCCTGTGTCATACTCGAAGCCTTTGCTTGCGGCGTTCCTGTGGTGAGCACTGACGTTGGAGGAATTCGGGAACACCTGCTTCCAGAACGAGGAATCCTCATTGAAAATGAAAATCAAGAAGCACTCACACAAGCCATTGAACAAGCACTGAAGAGCCCTTGGAATCGAAGCGAAATTCGAAATTACGCAGTACAGCACTTCTCAGAAGAAGCCATTGCAGAGAGCTTCACCCAGCTTTACCTCTCTGCCATCAATGATGCTCAAGACCTCAAAAAGCATGATTCGTAAAATCCTTGGCACCTTAGGTTCGCGGCTTTTGATCATGCTCTTCACCATCGTTGTGGTGATTTTTAATTCGCGGCTTTTAGGGGCAAACGGACAAGGTACGGCGGCCTTAATTCAGTTTGGAGTACTCATCGTTGTGGCAGTGAATAATTTTATTGGTGGCGGTGCTGTGGTCTTTCTCAGTGCCCGAATTGCTCCTCACCGATTGGCACTCCCTGCTTATTCCTGGTCCTTCCTCGTCGCAATCTTGGCTTTTGTTGTGTTCAAATTCACGGCAATTGTGCCTCCTGAATTTGCTTTTGAAGTGGCTGCACTCGGGCTATTGCAGTCCTTGTTCGGTTTTCATTTGATGATTTTGATGGGACAAGAGCACATTAAATCTTATAACACCTCGCTCAGTCTGCAAGCCTTATTCCTGGCGGCTTCCGTAGTATTTCTCTACACATTGGACGAAGCCAAAATCGAACATTTCATTCACGCCCTCTTCATAAGTTTTGGGGCTACGTATTTGCTTTCACTCGCTCTTTCTTGGAAGCGGGTGTTTGCAGGTAAATGGACCTTGAAAAGGGAAGAAATCAAGGAATTGTGGGGGCTCGGTAAATATGGACAAAGTGGAAACTTGCTTCAAATGCTGACTTACCGAAGCAACCTCGTTTTTCTTGAGAAATTTACGGTAGGTCGTTCATTGGTGGGCATCTACTCCATTGGATTGTATGGTAGTGAAGCCATCTGGAACATCAGCAAGAGCTTGGCCACCATTCAGTATTCTAGAATTTCGAACATGAGCTCACGAGATGAGATTCGCAACCTGACGCTCGCCTTTTTTCACTTGAGTTTGATGGGCACAGCTGTACTTGTGCTGATCATGCTCTGTATCCCTGACGCGTTTTACCAATGGGTTTTGGGCGAAGAAATGCAGGGAGTACAACCCATGCTGTTCTTCTTGGCACCGGGGATTTTAGCCAATGCCTGCAGTGGCATTCTCTCCCACCACTTCAGCGGAATTGGTCAACCTTCAAAGAACACCAAAAGCAGTGGCATTGCACTTGGAGTAAGCCTTCTTTCCGCGGCCATTTTGATCCCAATTTTTGCACTGAAAGGAGCTGCAATTACGGCTTCTTTGGCTTATTTGGCTCAATTGATTTCTTTATCCACTTCTTTTCTGGCTGAAGAGAAATCGGTCAAAATCAAGGATTTTTTCCCTCGACGAGCATCTTTGAACATCCTTCGAACTACCAAATAAAGCAGTAACGCACCATCAAGCCCCGGCTGATCAACCAAGGTCGAAGAAGTCTTCCACCAATGGAGGTCGCTCCACTGTGAATCCTTCTCCAAACACAGCGCCTGCTGGTCGGCCAAAATCCATTGCTCTTGATTTCAGCACATCAAAAAACTCACTCCCGGAGATGGGCGTTGCAGGCTCGGGAGAATTGGGATCAAAAAACTGAGATTTATAGGCTTTGATACTCGCCATCTTCATTTCAAAAAAATCGCTTACATCGATCACAAAATCGGGATCGATATAATAGTCTTGAATGTAATGGTACACTGATTTTGGTCGCCAAGCTTCTTGATTCTTCCCTTCATTGCTGGTCTCAATCTTGCGCAAGCCAGAGAGAAAACATGCCCGGCTCACCAAACTAGCTCCGCGGGCATGGTCTGGGTGCCGATCTTTAATGCTGTTGGCCAACACTATCTCAGGCCGGTATTTTCGAATCATTTCAATGACCTTCAACAGGTTTTCTTGATTTTCCTCGAAAAAGCCATCGCCCAGCTGCAAATTTTCACGATGCTTCACGCCCAATATTTCCGCTGCGGCGCTCGCTTCAATCAATCGTAATGGTCCAGAACCACGAGTACCCAATTCGCCCATGGTTAAATCAATCAAGCCCACACTTTTGCCGCCTTGCACCAACTTCGCGATACTTCCTCCACAAGAGATTTCCACATCGTCAGGATGGGCACCGAAGCCCAATACGTCCAGTTTCAACTCCATACTATTTCGAGATCCAAGCGAGAATTTCTTCGTCAATAGGAAGGGTTTGAGGCAAAACTTCCTTCACTAAAGCACCATTTTCATCGATCAAAAATTTGTGGAAATTCCATTGCACCTCAAAGTCGCCTACTCCGTTTTCCGATTTCTTCGTGAGCCATTGGTAGATGTCGCACTGCTCTGCCCCCTTCACACTCACCTTGGACATCATTGGAAAGGTCACTCCATAGTTCTTTTGACAAAAAGCAGCAATTTGATCGTCCGTACCCGGTTCCTGAGCGCCAAAATCATTGGAAGGAAAACCGATGATCTCAAAATGCTCACCACCGTGCTCGTTATACAATTCTTGCAATTGCTCATATTGCGGTGTCAATCCGCATTCGGAGGCGGTGTTTACAATAAGCACTTTCTTTCCTCGGAGGGTTGAAAAATCAAAGGTTTTACCGTCCAAAGTGCTTGCGGAGAAGTCATGTAGTGTTTTCATGGTTTTTTCTTTTGTGCTTGATAAGTTAGTCGGTTTCAGCATGTCCGTAGAGGCCATCCCCATCAGAGCAAACACAGCGAGAAATCCCGCTGTCCAAAACCATCGTTTTCCTTGTTTCATCATTCAAAGGTAACAACTCTGTTTGGAGTCGGTTCATTCCGATGGAAGGTTCAACAATATTTTTCCATTTTGTTCTGTTTAGAACTTTTTGCATTCAACTCAGTATAAGGACTCCAAGTAAGTCTATTTTTGATCTTCATTCCTAGCCATGATAAAAAGTATAATCACCAGCGTTCTTCTCTTCCCACTGGTAACTGCATTTGGTCAAGACATGCTCGAACCTTCGTCGGGTGGAGGTTTTGAAGAAAGCATTATTGAGCGTCGTTCTGCTGTTGTATTGAACAACAACGAACCTGAAGAAGCTGCTAATGAAACGGTGGAACTTCGAGCGAGTTATGTGGACAGCCTCATGAACTTCCCGGCTCATGACATTTATGAAACGTGGGACAACATCAACATTCACGCTTACGATTTCGATTACAAAGACTACAGAGATACGCTTGAAATTGTGATGAAACGCAGCGACTGCGACTTTAGCCACCCTTTCCGCGGGAACATCACCTCCAATTTTGGAGACCGCTCTGCCCGCTACCATTATGGAATTGACATCAAACTATACAAAGGAGACCCCGTTAAATCAGCATTTGAAGGTGTTGTGCGCATTTCACAATACAGCAAAAGTTATGGAAATGTAGTGGTTGTAAGACACAATAACGGTTTGGAAACCCTGTACGCTCACCTCAGCGCTCGCAAAGTGAAAGAGGGAGATCACGTGGAAGCAGGTACCATTGTTGGTTTGGGAGGAAATACCGGAAGATCTACCGGATCTCACCTCCATTTTGAGTGCCGTTTTAAAGGTGAACCCATCAATCCAAATGAAATTATTAATTGGGAAGAGGGCAAATTGGCTTGCGATACTTTGATGCTCACTCCTGCCAATTTCGCCTACCTCAAAACTGCCCGTTCGAAGAAATATCACACCATCAGATCGGGCGATACACTTTCGGGCATTGCGAGAAAATATGGCACTTCTTTGAGTGCAATCTGCAGACTGAACGGTATGAGTCGCAATTCCACGATTTACGCAGGAAGAAAAATTCGTGTGAGATAGTGCAGTTAGAAACTTTCGAGGACCCTTTGAACAAAGAAGGGATTTTCATGGTTTCTACTTCTAAAGGTGGTACATTACTCCCGCCTTACTGCACAAAATTATGGCTCACAAAGTTCTCGTTATTGGATCTGGATTCGCTGGTTTAGCGGCCGCCACAGAAATGGCTCATCTGGGCCATGAAGTCCACGTTTTTGAAAAAAATGCCGACCTCGGTGGTCGAGCGAGAAAATTCGAAGTAGACGGTTTCGTGTTTGACATGGGTCCAAGCTGGTATTGGATGCCAGATGTTTTTGATAACTTCTTTGAGCGCTACGGCAAAAAAGTATCTGATTACTACGAACTCCAACGTCTAGACCCTTCTTACAGAGTCTATTTTGAAGATGGACCAATGGACATTCACGCGTCATTGGAAGAATTGAAGAAATCGTTCGAAGCTTTGGAACCCGGATCTGCAGCGTTGTTTCAGAAATTTCTTGATGAGGGGCAGATCAAATACGAAATTGGGATGAACAAATTCGTTCAGAAACCTTCTCATTCCATTCTTGAGTTTGCAGAACTCTCCATCGCTAAAGATGCCATCAAACTTCACATTTTAAAGTCGTTCAAAGCTTACGTTGCGAAGTACTTCAAGCACGACAAAATCCGACAACTGCTCGAATTCCCTGTATTGTTTCTAGGAGCTAAGCCAGAAAAAACCCCGGCCATGTATAGTCTCATGAATTATGCAGACACCGTGTTGGGAACCTGGTACCCCATGGGTGGAATGCATGAAATCGTGAAAGGAATGGTGAGTTTGGCCAAAGAAAAAGGCGTTCATTTTCACGCAGGCTCTCAAGTAGAGCAAGTGGTGGTTGAAAACAAAGAAGTGGTTGGCTTGGTAGTGAACGGAGAACGCATCAATGGAGATACCGTGATTGCAGGAGCCGATTACCATCACGTTGAACAAAAATTACTCGCCCCGGAATACCGCATGTACGATGAAGCTTATTGGGATAAAAGAACCATGTCGCCTTCCTCGATTCTTTATTACCTCGGGGTGAAGCGCAAAGTGAGTGGTTTACTTCACCATAACCTGTTTTTCGATACCGACTTCGGGAAGCATTCGGAAGAAATTTACGACCGACAACAGTGGCCTGAAGACCCCTTGTTCTATGTCTGCGCACCATCGAAAACCGACCCAAGCGTAGCTCCAGAGAGCATGGAGAACATCTTCATCCTCATCCCCGTAGCACCTGATTTGGCCGAGGAGGAAAACACCCGTTCTCACTACCTCAAGCTGGTATTGGACCGTTTGGAAGCACACACAGGAGAGCGCATCCATGACGACATTGTTTTTGAGCGCAGCTTTGCTCATTTTGAATTTAAGCAAGAGTACAACTCCTACAAAGGGAACGCTTATGGATTAGCGAACACCTTGGAACAAACCGCTTTTTTGAAACCCAAATTGAAAAGCAAGAAGGTCTCCGGATTGTATTTCGCCGGGCAATTGACCACCCCCGGACCCGGCGTTCCTCCGAGCATCATCTCCGGTGTTGTTGCAGCAGAGGAAGCCCACAAATATTTACAAAAACGCACCCTTGCCCTTTAATCGCATACGACCATGAAAGCTCTTTTTGACGAAGTTTCTGCCCAGTGCAGCGTGTTAACGACCAAATCGTACAGCACCAGCTTTTCTTTAGGCATCAAGTTTCTCGACAAAAAACTACAAGACCCCATTTACTCGCTTTATGGTTTTGTGCGATTTGCCGATGAAATTGTGGACACCTTTCATGATTACAACAAGAGGGAGCTCTTTGATCGCTTTAAGGAAGATACTTATCATGCCATTGAACACAAAATTAGCTTGAACCCCATTTTGAACAGCTTTCAAGCCGTTTATCATAAGTACAATATCGACATTGAACATGTGAACACCTTCTTGAAATCCATGGAAATGGATTTGAATGAAAAGGAGTATGACCGCGAAGGGTTTGAGGAATATGTACTTGGATCGGCCGAAGTGGTGGGCTTGATGTGTTTGCAAGTGTTTGTTAATGGAGACAAGGAGCAGTACGACCTACTCTATCCTCAAGCACGAAGATTGGGAGCAGCCTTCCAAAAAATCAACTTTTTGCGCGACCTCCATGCCGATTTTAAAGAATTGGGCAGAGCTTATTTTCCCGGTTTGGATGTGGAACATTTTGATGAGAACACCAAAAAAGTCATCGAAGCCGAAATTGAAGCAGATTTCGCAGAAGCGTATAAGGGAATATTGAAACTTCCGAAAGAAGCGCGCTTTGGAGTGTATGTTGCCTATGTGTACTACTTCCGCCTCTTCAAGAAAATTCAGCAAACCCCTAGCAGTCAAGTATTGCAGGAGCGCATCCGCATCCCCAACCAGAAAAAATTAGTGCTTTTTGTTGGGTCTTACCTGAAGCACAGCCTAAACATTTTGTAGCATGCTTCGGAGTACGATCATCCTCCTTCTTTTGTTCTGGAGCAGTATTTCCTCAGCGCAAAAAAACCCTTACCGTCCATTCTATTTGGTGGAATTGGACAAGGAAAAATGCACTCAACTTTTTGAACTCACCAAGGAGAAGAGCACACCATTAATGAAGGCTTACCACGGCGCTGCTTTGGCCATGCTTGCCGACTTTGGTTTCAACATTTCTAAAAAATTGGAGCAGTTCAACACTGGAAAAGACCTGATTGCCGAAGCCATTGCTGAAGACCCGAACAACGCAGAAATCCGACTTATTCGATTTAGCATTCAACACGAAGCACCTGGATTTCTGGGCTACGACTGTTGTATTGATGAAGATTTGGCTCTGCTCAAGGAAGCACTCAACAAACGCTGGCTCGACGATGATCCCGATTACAAAACAAAACTTCTCGCCTTCTTTGAAGCACGAGATATTCAAATAAATTAAGGCCATGGAAGAAGTCATTTTGGTTGATGAAAACGACACCATTCTAGGAAGTATTGAGAAGATGGAAGCCCATGAAAAAGGACTCCTGCACCGTGCTTTTTCCATTTTCATCTTCAATTCAAGAGGTGAAGTACTCCTCCACCAACGCGCTTTTGAAAAATACCATAGTGGAGGCCTTTGGACCAACACCTGCTGTAGTCACCCAAGAATGAACGAAAGCTTGAGTGAAGCCACAAAACGCCGTTTGGACGAAGAAATGGGCTTGGAGTGTGAGATGGATAAAGTGTTTGATTTCATTTACAAAGCCGATCTCGACCAAGGACTCACCGAACACGAGTTTGACCATGTGTTTGTAGGGATTAGCGATCAAAGTCCCAAACCCAACCCGGAAGAAGTAGTCCATTATAAGTACCTGAGTTTGGAGCAAATCGACCAAGAGCTTCAGGATCATCCGGAGCAATATACCGAGTGGTTCAAAATCTGCTATCCACGAGTAGCACAATTGATTCGGGAACAACATTGAAAACAGCAAGCATCATTGGAGCAGGCATCGGAGGCATCGCTACCGCCATTCGTTTGCAAATCAAAGGACATCAAGTCGATGTTTATGAAGCAGCGAGCGAAGGTGGAGGGAAACTGCGCGACTTCGTCATTGACGGCTACCGATTTGATGCAGGACCTTCCCTCTTCACTCTTCCCAACCTTGTTGAAGAACTGTTTCAGCTTGCAGGCAAAGACCCTAAGGCGTATTTTGATTATGAAAAGTTAGACCGTTCTTGCCACTACTTTTGGGACGACGGCACTCAGCTTTGTGCATGGGCCGATACGGCAAAATTTGAAAAAGAAGTGAGTGAGCAGCTTCAAGTTCCGCCAAAAACCCTGAGGAAGAAATTAAAGCACAGCGCATTTCAATACGACACCCTCTCCGAATTGTTCATGCATCGTTCTCTGCACAAATGGCGCACCTTCAGCAACCTCAAAACCCTAAAAGCACTCCTTCGAATGCCTGTTTTGGGCTTAACGAGCAGCATGAATAAGGCCAATGAGAAGCTGAAGAACGATAAACTCATACAGCTCTTCAATCGTTATGCCACCTACAACGGCTCCAACCCATACAAAGCTCCCGCTGTATTGAACATGATCCCACATTTGGAACATGGAATTGGTACTTTCTTCCCCAAAAAAGGAATGGTAGATATTCGCAACGCTTTGCTTGAACTGGCAAAAGAACTTGGCGTGCGCTTTCATTATGACTCCAAAGTTGAGCTCATCCTCCACAAGAACGGAACTGCAAAAGGGATCCAAAGCAAAGGGAAATCCATTTGGTCTGATCTTGTAGTGAGCAATGCAGACATTCACCCAACGTATCACCATTTACTGAAAGACCTCACACTGCCTGTAAAACAACTCGAACAAGAACGATCGAGCAGCGCATTGATTTTTTACT
This sequence comes from uncultured Comamonadaceae bacterium, assembly GCA_964649515.1. Lineage (GTDB taxonomy): Bacteria > Bacteroidota > Bacteroidia > Flavobacteriales_D > Sanyastnellaceae > CALKGK01. Next base: position 39,341 of record CAZYPV010000004.1, read on the forward strand.
GGGGAATAGCCACAAGTTTTGATCAACTTCACTTGCACAACATCTTTTTCTCCAACGACTATAAAGGTGAATTTGAGGCCCTTTTTGAACACAAATCGCTTCACCCAGACCCCACAGTTTATGTGAACATCACCTCAAAATGCAAACGAGACGATGCTCCGGATGGGTGTGAAAATTGGTTCGTGATGATCAATGCTCCCTCACGAGAGGGCGGACTCACTAGCGACGAAATTGCTCAAGTGAAGGAACAAATTCTTCGCAAATTAGAACACAACTTAAAGACCGATTTGCGCTCCAAAATCAGATGTGAGGAAGTGCTAACTCCCAGCTTGATTCAAAGCAAGACCTCGAGTTACCTCGGTGCGCTTTACGGCACCAGCAGCAACAACAGCATGAGCGCATTTTTAAGGCATCCGAACTTTTCAAAAAGCCTAAAAAACCTCTACTTTACAGGCGGAAGTGTGCACCCAGGAGGAGGAATCCCCTTGTGTTTGCTTTCCGCCAAAATCATAGATGAACTCGTAGAAGATGCTTAAACTCCCTCCCCTTTCGTCTAGCAAAACATCCATTGCGGTTTTACTCATTCTTCATGGAGTAGGTGTTCTTGGCATGATTAGTCCGTGGAGTGAATCTTTTCGAATGCTCACTCCACTCAACCTGATTTTGAGCTTGTTCTTTCTTTATCGACATTACCCCAAGGAAGTGTATCTCCCAAGTCTCATCATTGTTTCATTCGCTTGGCTGGCTGAGTTTATTGGCGTTCACACCGGGTGGCCTTTTGGTGATTATTTCTATGGGCCTACTTTAGGTCCGGGCATTGCAGAAATCCCCCTCATCATTGGAGTCAATTGGCTAGTACTCCTTTCTGGAATGCATCACTGGAGCCTTCGCCTAAAGCTGAAGCCCTTTCAAGGGGCACTTTTTTCTGCATTTGGAATGACGTTTTTGGATTTTTTCATCGAACCGGTGGCCATTCATTTGGATTTCTGGACCTGGCTGGATGTGGAAGTACCACTGCAAAACTATCTCGGGTGGTTTGTATTGGCCTTCATCCTTGCATTTGCATTGAGAAAAATTCTTCAAGATCGAACGAATCACGTGGCAGGAGTGTTCTTCTTTATACAATTTGTTTTCTTTGTTTTATTGAATCTCTTTTTGAAATGATCCTAAACATTCTCGTACTTCTCACTACTTTCTGCTTTATGGAATTTATGGCGTGGTTTGCGCATAAATACATCATGCACGGACTAATGTGGTATTTCCATGCGGATCATCACGTTCACGAACCTGGATTTTTCGAAAGAAACGACATCTTCTTTCTCATTTTTGCTGTTCCTTCATTTTTATGTATTTACACAGGGCTCAATGCAGGTGGTGACTTCCGAGTTTGGATCGGAGCTGGAATTGCCCTTTATGGATTGTGCTACTTTCTAGTGCATGACGTCTTCATTCACCAACGCTTTTCATGGTTCAAAAGAAGTGAACACCCCTATTTTATGGCCATTCGAAAAGCGCACAAGGTACACCACAAGCATCTTGGAAAGGAAGATGGGGAATGTTTCGGTATGCTTTTCGTTCCTCCTAAATACTATCGAGAAGCCAAAAAAGCAGCCCAGATGAAACGCAGCAAAGCATGAGCCAGAGCTACCTTTACCTTGGGGTAAATGCCTTTTGTTTGTTCGGGCCGCTCATCTTGAGTTTCGACAAAAAAGTAGCTTTCTACAAAACGTGGAAGGCCTTTATACCTGCCTGCTTACTGACCCTCTTGGTTTTCATTCTCTGGGACATTGCTTTCACCAAAATGGGAGTTTGGGGCTTCAATCCGAGCTACTTGATAGGAATAGATATCGTTAATTTGCCTCTAGAGGAATGGTTATTTTTCATCACCATCCCTTATGCATGTGTTTTCACGTATGAAGTCTTCAAAGTGCGACTTCCAAAGTTCCGTTTGAGTTCAATTTGGACCAAAAAAGTGGTTTTGATGATCATCCTCTTCTCCCTCATCATGATTGTTGGGAATCCTGAAAAACGATACACCAGTTCTGCCTTTCTTTTTCTCCTCCTACTCACCTTAAAGCACCGTTTTCTCTTCAAAAAAGAGTACCTCGCCCATTTTTATCCGGCTTATTTGGTGCTGTTGATTCCCTTCATCATCGCCAATGGAGTATTAACGGGTATTGAATTTTGGAAATACCCTGTCGTTTTCACTGATTTGGCTTCTCTCAAGGATCAAATTGTGTGGTACGACAATAACGAAAACATTGCTGTAAGAATCTTCTCCGTGCCTTTTGAAGACATCTGGTACGGTATGGGACTGATATTGATGAACGTTACACTCTATGAGCATTTTCGGGGAGGAAAAGGAAAGATCAGTCTCAGAAGAAATAAGGCTTAAAAGTCCTTACCGAATTTCCCCAAAAAGTTTTTTTCGTCCTTGCTCAAAGCATCATATCCTCCTTTTGAAATCTTGTCGAGAATACGATCCAATTTCTTTTGTCGCTGAACCTTTTCCTTGTTGAACTCTTCATCCGTTTTATAGGCTTTTGAAGGAGACTTCACCACACGCATGTGACTCCGCTTTTTGAAAAGGTCTACAATGCGATCCAAAAGTTTCTCAAACCAAGCTCCAATGTCTCGGCCCTTCTGCATTTGCGTCATCAACAAAAAACCAAAAAGTGCTCCTCCTAAATGACCGAGGTGTCCGCCAGAATTAGCTCCACCTAAGCTGATGTAATCCACCAGCACATAGAACAGTGCAAGGTATTTCAGCTTAACGGGTCCGATCAGTATCAAGCGAATTTGTTCATTGGGGAAATAGGTTGCATAGGCCACAAAAACCGCCATCACCGCAGCACTAGCTCCTTCGGCCGTGCCCATCATTCTCCATTCCGGAAGGAGGTGTGCCATCACGAAATAAACGAAAAAGCCACTCAAGCCCCCAAGCAAATACGTACTGAGCAACTTACGTGCACCAAACCTCGATTCAAACATCCCACCCAAAAAATAGAGGAACACCATGTTGAATAAGATGTGGAACAAGCCCGTGTGCATGAACATGTGGGTGAAAACACTCCAAGGGCGGTAGATGAGCTGAGAAGCATCCGCCGTTGTTTTGAGGGTCATTCCTGTATCATACAGGTAACTTCCCCGCTCAAGAAAAAAGAGCTTAATGGTAAAAACCAAAAGAAACACACCTGCATTGATATAGATGAGTTTCTGAAACATTTTGGCCGCATCGTATTTGGCCTTGAGATCTTGAAATGCACTCATTTAGTAAAAGTGATTTTTATTCTTTTGCCAACGCTTCAATAAAATAAAACCGAAAAGCATTCCTCCAAGATGGGCAAAGTGCGCAACGTTGTCGCCCGCGTTGTTCGATAGCCCAGAGTAGAGCTCTATCAAACCATAACCAATCACAAAGTACTTCGCCTTAATGCCCACAGGAAAGAAAATGAGATACAGCTTGGTGTTTGGAAAGAGCATTCCAAAAGCAAGGAGCAAACCAAACAAGGCACCAGAGGCTCCTACAACTCCTGAGTAATTGATGTACTGCTGTGCCTTTACAGGAAGTGCGCTCATTTCAGGAAAAAAGCTTCCGAAACCTTGATACACCTCAAAGCCAAAGATGAACATGTGTAAAAAGAAAGCACCTAAACCGGTAAAGAAATAATACGTCAGAAATCGTTTTGGCCCCCACAATTTCTCCAAAGTGGTTCCAAATATGAACACCCCAAACATGTTAAAGAAGATGTGCGATATACTCCCGTGCATGAACATGTGGGTTACAATTTGCGTGGGGAAGAAAAACTCCGACAAAGGATAGTGTCCGCTCAAATACATCTGAAACTTTCCCGCCAAATCCGGATTCATGCCCTGCGCAAGCATGCCGAACACGAAAAGAATCGCATTGATGATGATGATGTTCTTAACTACGGGTGTTAACGGCTGCATTAGCGTTTAAATTTTTGATCCAAATCTTCGAGTGTAAAGGTAACGATCGTGGGTAAACCTCTTGGAGAGAAATAAGGCACTTCGCAGGCAAAAAGTTCATCCACCAAGCTTCTCATTTCTTCACTTTCCATTTTTGTCCCGGGCCGAATGCTGCTTCCCATGGCCAAACTTTTTGCGGCATCTTCTTTTCCCGGAACTCCCGTGCGATCGGCATCGTGCTTCACGTTATCGAGAAATCGTTCGATCAGTTCTTCTGCAGACAAAGCTCCAGCTTCCACCGGCACTCCTCGAACAATGAGATCATTTTGGCCAAACTCCTCAATGTCAAAGCCCAGTGCATTGAGTGAAGGGATTAAAGCACAGATGAGGGCGTGGTCGCTCGGACCAAGGCTCACCGTTTCTGGAAAAAGACTTTGCTGGGTGGACCCTTTATGATTGGCCAGCACCTCAAGGTAGTGTTCAAACAAAATTCGTTGATGGGCGCGCTGCTGATCGATCACAATCATTCCAGACCGAATCTGCGTCACCACATATCGGCGATGCAATTGAAATAAAGCCTGGTCTGTGTGCTGATCTACTTTAAAGGCCTCTTTCTGAGATTGTTCCAAAGCTGCCCCTGCGGCCGCAAAATCCAAATCTTCCTCGCTGTTTCTCCCTTGGGACTCTAACTCTCGGGTGATGGCGTACAGTTCTTTCCAATTTCCATCCCGCTCTTTTTTATGCGGTGAAGCCCCATTTCCTCCAAAATCTGACCTTGAAGTCCCTCGCTGTTCTAAAGAAGGAGAAGAATGTTGATGAGTACTGTTGGTGTCAAAGGGATTGTAATTGGGGTTGACCGAAATGCTTGGTGGAACGAGGGTTTTATTCTCGTTGTACGCTTCCAAATTGAGACTGCTTTCTTGGTCAAAATCCAGACTTGGTGCGATGTTGAACCTACCTAAAGAACGACGAACACACGATCTCAGGATAGCGTAAATCGCCCGTTCATCTTGGAACTTGAGCTCCGTTTTGGTGGGGTGTATATTGACATCAATCAGGTGAGGAGCAATGGTCAAGAACAAGGTATAGAAAGGAAAAGAACCCTCAGGTAGAAGATCCTCAAAAGCCTTGGATATGGCGTGATTGAGGTAGGTGCTTTTGATGAATCGATCGTTCACAAAAAGGTACTGCTCTCCCCGTGTTCGCCGAGCAAATTCTGGCTTCCCTACAAAGCCCATCACGCTTACGATATCGGTCTCCTCCTCCACTGGAACAAGGCGTTCGTCATACTTCGCACCAAAGGTTCCTACGATGCGTTGACGGCTACTTTGGGCTTTGAGGTTGAACAATTCATTCCCATTGTGGTAAAGTTGGAACGATAGTCCGGCATGCGGTATGGCCAAACGTTGAAACTCTTCAATGATGTGCTTCATTTCAACCGCATCCGATTTCAAGAAATTTCTCCGAGCGGGAACGTTAAAGAACAAATTTTTGATGGAAAAAGACGTTCCTTTTGAGCACTGACAAGGCTCTTCTTCCTTTATTTTGGATCCTTCAATGCATACCTTTCTCCCGAGCTCTTCATCGGCTTGGCGAGTTTTCATTTCCACTTGGGCTACCGCAGCAATAGAAGCAAGCGCCTCTCCACGAAAGCCTTTCGTATGCAAGCTAAACAATTGATCAGCTGAAGAAATCTTTGAAGTAGCATGCCTTTCCCAGCACATTAAAGCATCAACTTCGGACATCCCTTTGCCGTCGTCAATCACTTGAATAAGCGAACGGCCGGCGTCCTTAACAATAACCTGAATGGAACTAGCTCCGGCATCAATGGCATTTTCCATCAACTCCTTGATTACGGAGGCCGGACGTTGAATTACCTCTCCCGCTGCAATTTGATTCGCTACAGCATCGGGCAACATCGCTATGATGTTTGACATATTAATTAAAAAAGTTTGTAGGTTCAAACAGTTCAAGCCATTTCAGACCACGGTAGGCCAGGAATATCAAGATGGCCAAAATAATCAACAAGCGGTAAAAAGAGCTTCTCGCGCTGTTTGTATAACTGTTCCTTCTTGCGCGCTTTCCTTTCAGGTCAATGCGTTTGGGAGGTCCTTGTTCATTCTGTTCAACGTGCACTCCCATCTCCTCTTCAATCTTTCTTCTCCGTTCTTCCAAGGCTTGCTGCTTTGGATCATAGTGTCGCGACCGAAGCTCAAATCTCCGAGGTTCAGTTCGAACATTACGAAACATGGAAGGTATTTTAGGTGCACGCATGGTACAAATTTAAGCCTTTGTGCCTGTATTTGCCACTATTCCTAGCGTGAGTTTGCGCTCGATCAGCTCTCCTTAACAAATCTTGTACGCAAAACTTCCTCAATACTAATGCTCACTTCACCAAAGGCCAGTATTTTTTGAATGACGCGATCGACCACAGCGTCTGGACAAGAAGCACCGCTGGTAACAATAAACCTCGGCTTCTTTCCTTCTGGCCACCAATTTGAGGTTTGTTTGTTTTCTTGTTTTCTCCAATCAAAATGAGCAATCAACGTTTTACTGATGAGTTCATGCTCGTTCTTCACAAAGTATGTGGGCAATTTCTCCTCGCACAGCTCCACCAAATGAGAGGTATTGCTACTGTTGTAACCGCCAACCACAATGGCCACATCTGCTCCTTCTTCGAGAATTCCATGGGTGGCTTGTTGGTTGTCATTGGTCGCATAGCACAGGGTGTCTCTTGTATCGGCAAAGTGCGTCTTGTATGCTTCCTCGCCGTAAACCTCGATCATGACATTTTTCAAATGGTCGGCAATGGCTTGGGTTTCCGTGGCCAGCATGGTGGTTTGGTTGACTACACCCAATTTCTGAAGGTCTTTTTCGGGTTGAAATCCATCAGAACACCTTCCTTTAAACACGGTATCAAATTCAGACCAAGGTCGTTCCCCCCGAATAAAAGCACCCAAGATTTGTGCTTCATCCATATCTTGAATCACCATGGCCCCTCCATTTTCTTTGCTGTGCGAAAAGGTGGCACGGGTTTCTTCATGACTTGGTTTTCCGTGGATAACGATGGAATACTGATCTTCACCCAGCTTCGCCGCTCGTTTCCATACTTTTTCAACGAACGGACAAGTGGTATTGTACTGCTCAACCTTCACGCCCAAACTTTCCAGCTCTTTTTGAGTCTCCACAGTCGTTCCAAAAGCCGGGATAATCACAACGTCCTCTGGCTTTAACACAGAAAACGGGATCAAACGCTTTCCTTGGGTATCCATTAAAAACTGAATCCCACGATCTTCGAGATCAGCATTTACTTCCTGATTGTGAATCATTTGCGAGAGGAGATAAACCTGTTGATCGGGATGCTCCTCCAAAGCGCGATAAGAGATTTCAATGGCATTCTCCACTCCATAACAAAAGCCAAAGTGCCGTGCCAAGGAGATCTCCAAGCTGCCAAAATCAAAAATACTGGGTGAAAAGTCCTTTTTACGAGGATCACCAAGTTTTCTTGCAGCTTTTACTTTGCTGATGAATGGACTCTTATAAAATTCAGGAATATCGAAGCTTTTCATGGGTATAGATAACGCTTCAAAGGTATCATTTGTTTTCCTTTTGCACTGAATTGAATGGACATCAACTTCCTTTTTTCCTACAAAAGCTTGAGAAAAAATTACCCTAACCTTAGCCGTCCTGCCGCCGTAATAGAATGCATAACCCACTTTAAACTTAACATCATGAAAATTTTAATGCACCTCGCCACCTTTTGTTTTTTAGTTTCAGGTTTGGATGTTCAAGCCCAAGATATGCTCGAAGCCGATGACGGCGAAAGTGAGGTCTGCATCCACGGAGTGGTTAAAGCAGGAAGTAAAAAATGCAAAGATGCCTTGGTTTTGGTGTATGACGGAAATACACTCATTACTTCAGAAGTAACTGGAAAAGATGGGAAATTCTATGTTCACCTCGATGCTCAGAACAACTATTCTATTCAAGTCATAGCGCCCGGACTCCTTCCCAAAACAGTTTTGTTCGATACGCACAGTGAGGGTGAAATACCGGCGTTTTCATATGCGTGTGACTTCAACCTCATCCCCGAGGCCCTTTTTCAAGGACAGGATACCGACATTTTGGATTTTCCCGTTGCCATATTGAGTTACGATGAAGCATCGAACAACTTCAAAATGGATGAAGCGTATACCGGAAATTATCGAAGAAATTATCACAGTTTGCTCCAAGCTACCTCGGTAGAACTCGCTCAGGAGTAAAGAACAAGAGCTTTCGAAAGAAAGATGCGAGTAAATAGGTTTAAGGCAGGCTTCAATAATGGAGTTTGCCTTTTTTTATACTTCACCCAACAAGTACGCCTTCCACTGCTTCTTCCTTCCAGAACGGTACAAGGGCCTGAGTGCCTTTTTGTGCTTGTATTTTTTCGTAGCCTTGCTCACTTTGACAACAGTTCTCAGTCCCGCTTCATGAATACTCAAGGGGTCGGACACAGAAGGGTTTCTCAGTTGAAACAAGGCCATTCCTTGCAACATTACGAACAACAATTCGGGATCATCATCCAAAAAATCGAGATGTTCCGTTTGTAGGTGCACCTTCAAATTGGGGTGAGCGCTCAGCCAAAGCATCACGTAGGCGTTCAAAGCTTCACGTTCATCCTTACAACTTTCGAGATCTGCATCGCACAACCAAAGTAAACAAGCCTGGATGTCATTTTTCGAAGCCTCAAAATCTTCCACTGTTTCCCAGTTCACCTCTATCGGTACTTCAGGAGCCTCGCAGTCTTGAGCTTGAACAAAAACAGAAAGAGCCAAGGAGAGAAAACAGAGAAGAAAGCGATTAAACATCGAAAGTGGTTTCTTTAAAGGTAATGCTGTATTCCTTCAATTCCTCCAAAATGGGTTCATAAATTGCTGCAGTTGTTGGAAGCTGAACACCACGTGCTCTTAGTTTTCCGGTGAGCAGATGCTTCGCTGCTATTCCAACGGGTAAGCCAACGGTATTGGACATGGCCGTATAAACAGGGTCTTCACCCTCCACCACCAAGGCAGAATGAATCTCCTTTTCCTTTCCCTCCAGCGTAAAGTTGAAACGGTGCCACATCACAATCATGTCTTTATCCCCAGCGTCCAATTGCAGTTTCCCCTCAAGAAGTTGCTGAAGAATCTGAGCCGGAGTAGCGTCCTTCAAACCAATTCGCGTGGATTCAAACAAACCAAGCCATGTTAACTTACTCATCACCTCATCGCTCAATTGCAGCGCTGTTTGAAGTTTCTCTTCAACACTTTTTTCTTGATCGAAGGTGAGGAAAGCATTGGTGAACTGGCGATAGGTCATTTCAGCGCTGTTCTCTACAATAAAGTCATCATCCACCATTCCCAATTGCACAAATACATCCCACGCAGCACAAAACCCTTTCTTACGCAGTGTACCGCGGTAAATGGTTGGAATGTCTTCAATGCCATACACTTTCTTGTAACTCAAAGAATCGCGATTGGCATAGCCTTCAAACTCTCCGTGACCTGCAATTTCAATGGGTTTTACTCGCTGAAACACCTTGTGCACAGGGATGTATTTAAGTACATGGTCTTGTTGAAATTGGGCTGTTCCTCCTTGTCCGGCCAACACCACATTTCTTGGATTCCAAGTGAACTTATAGTTCCACGGGTTATTATCGCTTTCCGGAGCTATCAACCCTCCGGTGAAACTTTCGAATCGCAGTAACTTTCCTCCAATGGCTTGAATGTGATGAATAATTTTCATTGCACTCATATGGTCAATACCAGGATCAACACCCATCTCGTTCAAGAAAAGGAGGTCTTTTTGTTTAGCGGCCTCATGCAAAGCGAGCATTTCTTTGCTCACATATGAAGGGGTGATGACATGCTTTCCGAGTTCCAAGCAATCCTTAGCTACTTCAACATGAAGGCGGGCAGGAAGCATGGAAATCACCAAATCCATTTTTTCGATTAACGGCAAACGCTCTTCTCGATTTAAGGCATTGAAAGCAAAAGGGTGTCCATTAGGGTGTCCTCCCACCTTGTCTTGGGCCATCTTAAGATCCTGATCTCCAACATGAACCTCCCATTGGTGTTCGGTGGAATGTTGAAGTAGGTAGCGGATCAAAGAAGAGCTGGAACGCCCAGCACCAATAACAAGTATGGATTGACTCATAAAGAAAAGTTTTGCCCCAAAGATAAACCTTCACTGAGGGGCAGCAAGGAATGTGCTCACAAATTCATCTTTTTTTGGCACGCGGATTGGTATGCTTTGAATATGAATTAACTTTAGCCACTTAATACGAGCAACATGAAAAAAGTTCTTTTACCTATCCTAAGTATTTTTGCCTGCCTTAGCATGCAAGCACAAGACGCCTCAGCTGTCGTTTTCACAGAAAATGGTGAACTGTTCACCCTCTACCTCAACGGGGTAAAACAAAATGAATCCCCACAGAGCAATGTTGAACTCAATGGTCTTCAAATGGAATTCTACCAATCACGTGTAGACTTCGAAGATCCTGCACTTGCCGATTTCTCAAATAAAAACTTTGCGGTAAAAAAAGGAATGATTGTAAGCTACATGATCAAGCGCAACCGCAAAGGAGAATTTGTTTTACGATATCAATCTGAAACCGTTCTTGACGATTCACACATGGCCGTCGAAACCTATACCGATCAAAAGCCACTTCCTCCAGCGCCTGCCGCTGAAGAATCAGATGTAGAAAAGGTGAACATCCAAATGGGAATGCCCGGAGTTTCAACCAGCAGTACTACTACCACGACCACCACTACCGTTAAATCACCAAACGGAGAGGAAAAAGTCAAAATTGACTTGAAAGTTCCCGGTGTTGACGTGAAGTTTGACGTTGATATGGACATGGGAATGGATGTTGAAGTGCGCGAAGAGTCGAGCGTTACCACTACCACGACAACCACCAGCAGTGGGGTTCAACCTCGCATGACTACTGGGGTGTGGGTGGACGAAGAAGAAGCCGCAGTGGAAGAAGTTCCTAACTGTTCTGTATCGTCTAGCGACTTTTCAAAAATGAAAGCAGCCGTGAGCGCAAAAACGTTTGCCGACAGCAAAATGACCACTGCCAAGCAAGCCACAAAGAACAAGTGTTTAACTTGCGATCAAATCAAAGCCTTGATGCTTTTGTTTACGTTTGAAGATGATAAACTTGAATTTGCGCAATATGCTTATGACAATTGTGCAGATAGAGACAACTACTATTTATTGTACGACGCTTTTGAGTTTGAAAGCAGCATTGACGAGCTCAATGAGTACATTGAAATGAGGTAAACCCTCGCCACAAAACTGCCTAATATGAAATTTACTCGCTTCATAACATATCTCCTATGCATTGCCATGCTCTCCTCATGCGCTACTTCCAAATCGTTCCAAAAGAAAGGAGCTAAGCTGGAAGAGGCAGGAATGATCGAGGAAGCGGCAAACATGTACTACGTTGCACTCCAAAAAAACCGCACCAACGTGGACGCCAAAATTGGCATGAAGAATACCGGACAAGTGGTTTTGAACACTTTGCTGAATGACTTCACCCAGAAAAAGGTATTTGGAGACAAAAAAGAAGCAATCAATGCATGGGCAGAAGCGATGAAGTTGAAAGACAAGGTGGCCAATTTAGGGGTGCAACTTGAAGTTCCAGAGATGTATCGCCAGGACTATGAAATGGTGAAAAGCGATTATGTAACCGAATTGTATGAAGAAGGGCTTGACCTCATGGATCAAGGGGAGTTTCAAGAAGCCGAAAAACGATTTGTTGAAATCAAAAAGCTCGACGCCAGCTTTGAAGACGCTCATGAATTGGCAGACATCGCCTACGTTGAGCCTATTTACATGAACGCCGTTAAAGCATACGAAAATGGACAATATCGCAAAGCTTATAACCAGTTCAACAAGGTGATTTCGAGAAAATCGGAGTACAAAGAAGCCAACATCTTGAAGCAATCTGCCTTGGACAATGGTCTGTTTACTATGGCGCTATTGCCCTTTGAAAATGGCACGCGAATTTCTGGACTTGAAGTCAAGATGAGTGCATATACCTTGGAGGCCCTTACATCAGCCAACGACCCCTTTTTGAAAGTCGTTGACCGAGACAACATCGAATTGATTTTGGAAGAACAGAAGTTGGGACTTTCGGGAATCATGGATGAGCAAACGGCCGTTTCTGTTGGGCAAATCATTGGTGCACAAGCCATCATATCTGGCGCCATTTTGAGCTATTCTGAAAACATCGGAAGACCTCAGCGATACAGCCGGACCGGATATGAGCAATACCGCATCAAGCGTGTGAATGAAGAAACCGGCAAAAGCTACTACCAAACGAAATACCGTCAAAAAAGCTACGACGAATTTGTAGGTCAGAATTTGGTAACCGTTTCCTTCCAATACAAAGTGGTGAGCTTGAAAACAGGTGAAATCCTCAAATCGCGCATCATTGAAAGGGAGTTGAAGGATGAAATTCACTACGCTTATTACGACGGTGACATTCGAAACCTCTACCCTTCAGGAACAAATGGAGTCAACACCTCCCGCAATGCGAAGAACCAACTGGCCTCTTTGTTCAATGCACGGAGGGAACTAAAAACGGTAGATCAATTGTCCAATGACGCTTTCCAAGATCTCGGAAATGAGATGCGAAGAGACATTGAACAACTCATGACAGAACTCGTTCAATAATGAAATTAAAAACCATCATATCTCTTCTATTGACCTTGGTCTTGGTGTCTTGCGCTTCAAAAAAAGTTCAAGAAACCGTTGTCCCAAAGCCCTCGTGGGTAGAGCAGCGTCCTATTGACAATGCCTATTATATTGGTGTGGGCTCGGCTTCCAAGAAAATGGATCCCTTGAACTACGCACAAACGGCAAAGAAGAATGCTCTTGACGACCTCAGTTCTGAGATTAGCGTAACTGTTAAAAGCTCTTCTTTTCTCAATACCATGGAAACGAATAATTTTTTCCAGGAAGAATTCACCTCCAACATTGCTACCTACACGGAAGAACGCATTGAAGGATTTGAAATTGTTGGTGCGTGGGAAGACGAACAAGATTATTGGATCTTTTATCGCTTATCAAAGTCCAAGCACGAAGCCATCAAAGCAGAAAAAAAGCGCCTCGCCATGAACAGTGCGGCCAATTTCTACACCAAAGGGAGGACCGCCGAGGCTGAAGGCAATCTGAGCGCGGCTTTTGACCTCATGTTTCGCGGTTTGTTTGAGCTTACCGCGTATTGGAACGAGGTGAATGAATACAACTACGAAGGGCGAAATGTGTTTTTGGACAACGAGATTTTTAGTCATCTCAGACAAATGATCAACAATCTCGATCTAAAAATCACGCCCGAATCTTTGGTCTTGAACCCGGAAAACGGCTTTAAAACTGAAGCCCTAGTTTCGCTCACCTTGGATGGAAAGCCCGTTCCCAATGTGCTCCATAAGTACAAATTTGACGATGGTAGGTACAAACGATTCAAAGAATTCCGAACCGATCCCAGCGGTTATGCCTCCTTGCCCATTCGAGAAGCCAATCCCAAGAACTTCAACAATGAGCTGGAGGTGAGTCTTCTTTTGGATGATCTCGTACCCAGCGATTTGGACCCCAAACTCATCAAACCTTTGGTGGAAACCCTACAGAGTCCGAGCACCAGAGCCTCCATCGCCATGGAAATGCCGGTCATTTATCTGCTCAGCAACGAGAAGAATTTGGATCAAGAAGAGCAGCAATGGCTTTCTTCTGCCATCACCAAGAAGCTCAGTGCTGAAGGGTACTTGTTTACTGAACGCGTGGATCAAGCAGACTACCTTGTTTATATTTCTGCAGAAACACGAGAAGGAGGGACATCACAGGGGTTTCATGTAGCCTATTTAAACATGAACGTACAAGTGAGAACCCACAATGATGACATCATTTATCAAAGCAACCTCAACGACATAAAGGGCTTGCAGCTCAACTACAGAGCAGCTGGCATTGAAGCATTTAAAAAAGGCGCCAAGCAATTAGAAAAAGACATCTGTAAGGAAATTGTAGATGCAATTTTTTAATTTGGCACAGTTTATGAATAACCCGAATCAAACAAGCGACATGAAAAAATTCACTTCAACCAGAAATTTGAGCTTCCTATTAGGAATGTTCATTTTATCGTTAGCTTTCACAAGCTGCAAAAGAAACAAAGGAACTGAAGAGCCGAAACAACCGGCAGGAGAAGTTCTCATTAACGAGTATTGTTCAGGAGACAAGTATTACTCAGACAACAAGACCTTCAGAGCTTCTGCCACTGGAGAGTCCATGAGTAGAGAAACCGCAAAGAAAAAAGCGCGCTCGAATGCAGAGGATGAATTGGCGAGAACCATTTCTTCTACCCTTCAGATTGTTACTGACAACTACGTAAATTCTTCCACCTTTAACAACAAAGAAGAAGTTACAGAAACCTTCAACAACTTGGCAAGAACGGTTGTGGACCAAAAGTTAAGAGGTGCCATTACTATTTGTGAGCAAACAACACAAAAAGCCAATGGAAATTACGTAAACTATATTGCTCTTGAGTTGTCTGGAGACGACATTGCGCAAGCTTACAACGAAAGCCTTTCGAAAGATGAGCGCATCAAAGCAGAATACAATTACGAAAAGTTCAAAGAGACTTTTGAAGCAGAAATGGAAAAATTAGGAAACTAGTTTTCATTCTTATCGTATACCGAAAGACCTCCAATGTGAGGTCTTTTTTTTTGCTAACCTAAACTATTGTGCCTCAACACGTCTTTTTCGTATTTTTGAGGTCGATCTATTCCTATGAAGTACTGGTCTCGTCTTACCCTATTCATTCTTGCCTTCGGCACATGCGCTTCTGTGCCGTTGAATGCCCTATCCCAAGTCTTTGGAACTCCTATCCATGAATGGAATTTCAATTCAGGCATTCCAAGCGATTGGGAAAACGAAAGCGAGGACGGAATTTCCGCTTGGGAATATCGCGGACCAAACACCACTCCATCCAATGCCGTTGCGTCTCGTGGTTCATGCGGAGCGAGTTCTGTTCCTTTGGCCTCCGAAACCCTTGCCGATGGCTTTCTCATTTTTGATTCCAATTATTGGGATGACGATGGTGGAGCTTGCGGAGGGAATATTGGAGGTGGTCCGGCAGCCGGACCTCATCTAGCTTGGCTAACGAGCAATAGTTTCAGTCTAGCAGAAACGCCAGAAGCCACCTTGACCTTTCAACAACAATACAAACATTACCTTTCTGGAGGAACCACCTCCACTACAAAAGTGTACATATCCATCGACGGCGGGGAATTTGAATTGCTATTGGACAATAGTGCGGACGGTATATCCAATTCAGAGAACGTGGAATGGGTTTCGATACCACTTACCACCATTGCGGGAGGGGCAGATGATGTCCGAATTCGATTTGAATTCTCCGGGTTTTATTATTGGTGGATGATTGACAACGTGGTTGTTTTTGAACCCAGTGAAAATGACCTCGTGCTCTACTCTGCCAAATACAGCACCTTCGTTCAAAATTTAGAAAACAACTTCTTTGATCAAGAGTACCATTTTTATCCGCTCAACATGATGCCTCAAATGGAATTGAGTGCTCGCGGACAAAACATTGGCGGTCAAACACAAACCAATACCAAACTTTCGGTGGAGGTCAATCGAGG
Source organism: uncultured Comamonadaceae bacterium (assembly GCA_964649515.1). Classification (GTDB taxonomy): domain Bacteria; phylum Bacteroidota; class Bacteroidia; order Flavobacteriales_D; family Sanyastnellaceae; genus CALKGK01. The sequence goes on from CAZYPV010000004.1 coordinate 54,943, forward strand.
AGCAACCAACGTGCTTTCTGCTGATTCACCACTAGAGGATTTATTGCCCGGACAAAACAACAACTGGCAATTACCGCCTTGGACACCACCTGCAGTTATTGGAGATTATGTCATTAGTTATGCACTTCAACAAGACCAGATCGATCAAACCATAGGGAATAACCTCGCATACAAAGACTTCAGCATTACAGAGCACACTTTAGGATTGGATGAAGGCGTGATGGAAGATCAATTTTTTCCCAATGCTGGTTATCAAAATTCCGCATATCGGATAGGAAACGTCTTTGTTGTCGATGAGCCCAACTTAAAATTGCACAATGTAGCCGTAGCGTTTGGAGACTCCAGTATCGTTGGAACTCAAGTTCGCGCTCAAGTTTACTATTTCAATAACGACAGCATTGTTTATGGCGGTAGTGAAAATTATGAAATCAATGCGTTTGACCTGAACAGTGTTGGTGACCAATTCATGGTACGTCTGCCGCTCATTGAACCGATTACCTTAGTTCAAGACACGAATTATTTCGTCACCGTGGAATGCGACACCAACGAAGGAGAGCGCATGGTGATTGCTCGAAGTGGTGAGGCCATTCCTTTCACCTCCTATGTGAATTACGAACTGAACAATTTTGGCGGTTACATGCTGAAATACCCCATGATTCGGATGGAACTCTTCACTGCGAACGAGTTACCTGGCTGCACCAATGCCTTGGCCTTCAATTACGACCCCAGTGCCGATACGGATGATGGTTCTTGTCGTTTTGCAGGATGCACTGACCCTGAGAATAACAATTACGACCCCAATGCCAATTGGGAAGATGGATCCTGTTTTATTGTGGGCTGTATGGATGAAACCGCAGACAACTACGATCCCGAGGCGGAGCAAGAAGGCGCCTGCGTCTATTCTGGTTGTACTGACCTCAACGCCACCAATTATGACCCCCAAGCGAATATCGATGATGGAAGTTGTTTTCGAGAAGGCTGCATGGAGCCCGATGCCGACAACTACGACCCCTTGGCCGACACTCCTGGAGACTGCATCTACTTCGGTTGTACCGATGAGCAAGCGGTCAACTTTGACCCAAATGCCAACACGAATGATGGCAGTTGTTTTTTCTCCCAGGCCGCGTTTAGTGTAAGTTCAGAAGTGGTTTGTTTGCCTGAACAGCTCATCCTCTATAACCAAACCACCATCGATCCTGAAGCCACATGTGAATGGCGCCTTGATGGTGATGTGATTAGTTCAGACTGTGCAGACAGCTTGGTGATTGACCTTACCGAAGCTGGAAACTATGATCTTTCCTACATGTACTCCTTGAATGGCTTTGAAACCAGTTTTGAGGTGAATGGAATTATTGCAAGCCTTCCACCAGCAAGTGCGACCATTGAAGTCAACCCTACCACCTATGAACTTTCGTGTAGCGATTGTGACGAGGAAAACCAACTGACTTGGTATTTTAACGGTAGCCTTTTGGATGACCAAGGAAGCAACCTCATTCCTGAGGCCAGCGGAAGCTATGGTCTTCAGCAAGTCAATAATTTGGGATGTGCTGGAGCATTGACAAACGTGGACATCAACTTACCGCAAGGGTGTACCGATGAAAACGCCACCAATTATGACCCCAACGCCTTCGAAGACAACGGTACTTGTTTCTTTGAAATGGCGGAATTCGTTTTGTCGAACACAAGCATTTGTGCAGGTGAAATCCTCAGTGCCTTCAACAGCACAAACATCCATCCGGAAGCCACTTGTTCTTGGTTTGTAAACGGTGAGCTCTATGCTGAAACCTGCGATGCCACCTTGGAGTTTGTTTTTGACATTCCAGGCGTTTACAGCATTGAATATGTCTATACCCTTTTTGGCTTTGAAAGCTCGTTCGCCATTGAGAACATCAACGTTTTGGAATTGCCGGAGCAGCCCGTCATTCTTTTTGATGAGCTCAGCAGTACTGTTTTCTGTGTAGACTGCGGAGGCGAAAGCTACCAATGGCAAATCAACGGGAACAACATCCCGGGAGCAGATGAAGTCGTCTATCAACCCACAGAAAATGGAAATTACAGCCTTGTGGTGAGCGACGAGAATGCCTGTTCTACCAGCTCTGAACCGCTTAACGTCATTATCAATAGCGTAGAAGAACGGCAGATCAATTTCCGAATGTACCCTAACCCGAGCAGCACCTATGCCAGGGTTGAATCAGAAGAAATCATTGAGTTGATTGCACTTCGCGATGCGCAAGGTAAATTCCTTGAAGCCTGGGATGTGAATGCGAAAACTTTCGAAATCGACACTCAACGGCTTTCATCAGGATTGTATTTCATTGATGTGCAGATCCAAGGCAAGCTGGAACAACTGAAACTCCTTGTTCGACCATAAGTCCGTGTGACGCAACTTTATTGCGCAAGATTTCGTTATCTTTAACGGATAAGCTAGGATCACATGCGCGCTCAAGTTTTACTGTTTTTATTCATTCTAATGTCCCTTGTTTCCTGCAAAAAGGAAGAGGTGGTTTTTGAAGACAACACCATTCCTCCTTACTCGGAGATTCCTACTGTGGTGGTCCAAAACTACGTGAACCGACTGTTCATTGACCTCATCGGCAGAGAGCCTTTGGACGCAGAAATGGAAACGGAAGTGAGCTTGCTTGAGGAAGCCAATCTTAGCTCAGAAGCCCGAGTGAATTTGGTGAATCAACTGATGTTTGACACCGCACCATTGCCGGGCGATAGCTCATACACCTTTGCCTATCACGTGAAGTTGTATGATGATTTGAAAGCACGTTTTTTAGAGGGTGCATCAGAAGATGTTTTAAACTTTCAATATGGCATTTACAGGGGGCAGGCCATTGCTGATTCCATCAACGGAGATTTCTCTTCTTACACCCTGAACATGCAAGAAGCCAATCGTATAGCTTTGGTGCAATCGTCGCGTTCAGCATTGCAAAGTGGGGCTATTTTGATTGATGAAATGGTGAAACGAATGCTTGTGAACGGTATTTATGATGAAATCAACATGAACAGCTTTAACTTCATCAATGCCACTTACAACGACCTCTTCTTTCGTTTTCCAACAGCCAGCGAACTTGAGTTGGCTTACAATGTCATTGAATTCAACCAAGCGGCCACCATTTATGGAAGTTTGGCACAAACCAAAACCGACTATGTAGACATTTTGGTGGCCAACAGTGAATTTGACGAAGGCATGATCATTTGGGCTTACGAATCCTTACTTGCCCGAACACCGAGCAGTAACGAAGTATTTGAATTGGTGATTCCCTTCAGCAACAATTACAATTTTAAAGAAGTACAACGAACGATTTTAATAAGTGATGAATATGCAGGCTTTGATTAAAAAAACTGTGGTTCTGATCGCACTCACTTGCATGCTTTTTTCGTGCAAGCCAGAACCCGAAACGAGTTTCATCCTAAACGATGTTGAGCTTTACCCATCCAGCGCGGGCAAAACGAAGGAGAAAACCAACGAACAATTTGTGGCCATTCTTCACGCCAACCTTTTTCAAACCGCCCTCTCTGCCAACGACGTCTATGATGTCAATCGATGCATTGAAAGCATTGGCGATAAAGAGTTGGCACGTGAAGTCATCATCAGCAACTTCATGAACGACCCCGCTGTTCAACTACCGAGTGTGGAAGAAATGAATGCGGACATTGACCAATTCATTGAAGATACCTACGTTCGTTTTTATGTCCGATATCCCACAGAAGCAGAAAAAACCTATTTGAGAAACTTCATCCAGAACAACCCTTACGTTACCCCTGAAATCGTTTATTTCTCCTTTGCCCTATCGGATGAATACATGTATTACTAAGCCACGCGACCATGAAAAGAAGAGAATTCATTAAAAAAGCAGGACTCACCGCGGCAGCTGCGGCTAGTTTACCTTATATCCTTCCCAGTGGACGCTTGTTTGCTGCGAGTGGAAGACAAATGAGTCAGCACGTCGTATTGGTCATGTTTGCTGGCGGTGTTCGCCAACAGGAATCTGTGCTTCAACGCTATTTGGATGACAGTCAGGAAAACGAGCCCTACCCAGGAAACATCATGTACAACATGTTTACGGGAGATGCCCCAACGCAAAAAATAGTTTACGGAACAGGGCAGGGAGGAATATCCCCCATTCCGTCGATTCTTTCATCAACGCTGCAAAACCAAGGAACCTTATTTTCAGAAGTTCGGGCTTTGAGTGCCGGACATTACGGTGGCTTGAACAGCATGATTCAAGGTTCAATGGTTACCACACAAGGACTCAAAAACCGTCCAGTGAACCCCACCTTGTTTGAATATTTGCGCAGGCATGGAGGATTGAGTGCGACGGACACGTGGTTTGTAGGAAATGGCATTGCGAATTCGGTACCCTTGTTGAATTACAGCGCGCATCCTGATTATGGAGCGAAATATGGAGCCAATTTCTTTGCTCCATCCATCACCTTCAACAATGTGGGGCAAACCTTTTTGGGTGACGCGAAAGTCTATCACCCCGAAAACGAACTTTCCCCCATGTATGCCTTGAAGCAGTTTCTCGACAACTCCTTTGAGAACTATGGATCTGGACTCTTGGCACTAGGCAATACCGAAGATGAAAAACAGAACATCAAAGCCTTCATGGAAGAAATGTTCACCAAAACGGAAAACGGCACTATCGCTCATCCTCCAGTTACCGACAATAACGATACCGCCACTTTGGGTTACACCTGTGAACTACTAAAATGGTTCAAACCCGCGCTTACCGTGGTGAATTTAAACGATGTGGACGGGTGTCATTCTGACTTTACTGGTTATTTACAAAACCTCCACAGGGCAGATCACGGAGTGGGTCACCTTTGGAATTTCATCCAGAATGAAATACCTGAAATGGCGGGCAACACCACCATCATTGCCACTCCTGAATGCGGAAGGAACCTCAATCCAAACAACATCCTCGACGTGAACGACTGGAGGGCCTACGATCATTCCGACGAAAACTCACGCAGAATATTCAGTTTAATGGCCGGCCCCACCACTCCATCCAACCTTGTGATTGGCGGTGAAGGGAATCCCATTGGTCAAATTAGCGACACCATGATGACCGTGGCCGACATTTTAGGAGTGATGCCTGAAGTGCAGAATGCTGGACTCACTGCTCCGGGAACTCAGACCCTCTTCAACTACATCTAATGAAAAAGAACATCAGCACCCATATCCTGCTCATTTTGGGCCTTGTTCTAGTTTTTTTTGCGGGCTGTAAGAAGGACGAAGTGGAGAACCCTTACGATGAAATTGAGCGCACCGTAGCCGTTGACAATCCAAGTGTGGAAGACATTCCCGTTGGGAATTTTGCTTGGCTTCACGGAAAAATCTTTGCGCCAACCTGCGCCAATTCTGGGTGTCATGACGGCACCTTTGAACCCGACTTCAGGAGTATCTCCTCCTCTTACAACTCTTTAGTGAACCACCCCGTTATCTCCAATGATGCCGCAATGAGTTTTAACGTTCGTGTGCTTCCTGGGAATGCAACTGCCTCACTATTGAACGAAAGGCTCACTGCTAACATCCCCAACTCCTCTGGAATTATGCCTTTAGAAGTTGATGAAGAATCGGATTGGGACAGTTTTTCTTCGGCCTACATATCCAACATCCAAGCTTGGATCAATGGGGGAGCATTGGACATGTATGGCAACCCTCCTTCGAGCGGATCGGGGAATCTTCCGCCCAGCGTTGAAGGATTGGTTGTATTTCCGCAGGGGAACACCACGAACCCTTTTGGACGAAATCCCGATGAGCCCGGCATTACCCCAATTGAAGTGAACGCCGGAGTGATTGATGTTTGGGTGAAGGCAAGTGACGACCAGTTAGACCCTGTGAACTTGGGCACCAATGAGCTCTTGTTTGCCAACAGCACATCAGCACTCAACAACGCAGTTCCCGTTCTTTTCAACACCTCAAGTTCCATCATCGCTGAAGATTTTGGAGGAAATGCCGTCTCGTTTTATCACAAAGCCAGCATTGATCTCAGTGGCAGCTCTCCGGGAGATACCTTTTTTCTTCGAACCCGTTTCGATGACGGAGTGAACCCCACAGTTGCCATTCCTAACGAAGGGAGTAATCCTTTCATCACCGCTATTTTTGTAATCAAAGTTGTATGAGAAACTACTTCTTCCATCTGCTGATATTGTCCTTGTTGGTGCTCACCTCCTGCGAAAAAGAAGAAGCATTAGACCCCGTGCCCAGCATTGAGTTCAAGAGCATTTCTGCCAGTGAAGTTGAGAACTTCAACAATCAATTGATTGTGAAAATTGGCTATAAGGATGAGGATGGAGATCTTGGGGAACAGGATCCTGACAGCTATTCACTCCGTATTCGCGATGCCCGTTTAAATGATTTTGATTGGTACCACGTACCTCCATTAACCCCTTCAAATGAAGCCCTAAACATTGAAGGAGAGTTTGAAATTGAATTGAATGCCCTTTTTCTTTTGGGAAATGGAGACCAAGAAAGCACCACCCTCTCGTTTCAGCTCAGGGACCGCGCTGGGAATTGGAGCAACACCGTTCAATCTCCGCTCATTCTTATTCTTGATAGCCTCTAAGCATCATGATGAAACGCTGCTTACATACCCTGTTCTTCATGGTGCTGATGATTCCGGTGAGTGCTCAATTACCGGAATACAACATAGACAACTTATTGGTGACCGATTGTGACGGCTTTCTATATGACAGTGGTGGACAAGACGATCCTTACGGGAATAACGAAAACCTCACCTTCACCATTTCCAGCGGAGCTCCAATTACCGCCAGCTTTCTTGAAGAAATTTGCATTGAAGACGGATTTGATTTTCTGAACGTTTACGATGGACTCGATGAAACCGCACCGCTCATTGCGAGCATTACCGGAGCTAACTATATTCCTGGTGACCTCATCGCCAATTCTGGGAACATGACCCTCGTGTTTAGTTCAGATCAATCGGCAAGCTATTGTGGGTTTGCACTACTTTGGAATACGAATGCCATTCCTCCCGTCCCCCCCAACTTGAGTTTGGCAGAAGCGGTGAATTGTGAAGATGGAGTCATTTCAGTTGACTTTTCAAGCAACATTGCATGCACTTGGCTCTATCCAGACAGTGTTCAAATTCTGGGTGAAGACGACCTCAGCGTGAACCTTCTTAACCTGAATTGCAGCAACGACAGCACAAACAATGTATTATTCAATACCACTCCCGCTTTTGACCGAAACTGTCCTTATGTGCTTGATTTGGTTTTGGGAATACCAGACAACTGCGACTCGATATGGCTCTTTCATCGGACACTCAATTTTGAAGTGAGTGATTGCGGCATCAATGCAACGCTAATTTTGGATCCTGAAGAGATTTGTGCTGGTCAATGCACCAGTATTACAGCTGAAGTAGAAGGATGCTACAACTACACTTTTGACTGGGATGCTGGTCTTCCATCTGGCCCAGGTCCCCACCTCATTTGTCCGGAAACCAACACCACTTACAGCGTTACCATCACGGAGGTCGAGACCGGTAATGCTGAAGTATTCTCTATTGACGTTGATGTCACGAACGCGGGAATTCAGTTCGAAAATCAATCGGTTTGTCAAAGTCTGCCCGGATTTGAACTGAGTGCATCAACACCAGGAGGAGCATGGTTTGGAAATGGAATTCAAGATGAAGATACCGGATTTTTCGAACCGGATTCAGCCATGGCTGGAGTCAACACCATCTACTACGTTATCAGTGAAAGTTGTTTTGACAGCGTGCTGATTGACATCATCCCCATTGATGCTGGAATTGCAGATGCAGCTTGTCCTGGTGCGGCCCCTTTTCAACTTGAAGGAACGCCCTTTGGAGGCATCTGGGACGGTCCGTTCACCAACCCCAGCGGCATTTTCGACCCCAGCACCGTTGGGAGCTATGAAGTATATTACACCATTAATGGCTGTGAAGACACCTTGGAAGTGAATGTTGAGGAGATCTTGGGCACCTTTGATCTTGGTGAAATGTGTCAAAGCCTCTTTCCCGACACCCTCGATTTCTCTCCTTTGGGAGGAACGTGGATTGGTCCTGGGTTTGAAGACGATTTTTATGGTGTTTTCGCCCCTGAAAATGTCCCCCCTGGGAATTATGACCTGCTCTACGAAGTCAACGGTTGCGACCAAATATTCACTGTAGAAATCAAGGAAGTGAATACAGGTAGGCGCGTTCGAACGAGCTGTCCTGAACAAGATCCATTCATCCCCTTTCCAAACTTCACCCCGCTTGGAGGCACATGGGAGGGAACAGGAATTACCGACCAAACCGCCGGCACCTTCGACCCGGGAATAGTGCCCAATGATTTTTGGAGCGAGTTGATTTACTATGCCCCAAACGGTTGTACCGATACCATTTTCAATTACAATCGGCAAACCATCATTGGCTTTGATACCGCCTATGCGTGCATTGATGAACCTGCCATTGGTTTGTATGAAGACAATGTGGGCAACCTACCTTGGGGAGGCGATTGGACGGGCAATGGCGTCACCAACCCAGAAGACAACTACTATGAATTTACCGCTCAATTGGCAGGAGTAGGAAGTCATCTTCTCACGTATGAAGTGAACACTTGTGCCGATACTGCGCGCGTATTTGTTTTCCCCACCACCTTACAAGTGGAAAGTTACGAGCTCTGCTCCAACGAAGCCCCCTTCCTACTTGATCCGAGCATTAACCCAGGAGGAACTTGGACGGGCCCAGGTGTGATTGACGCTGCAACCGGGATGTTTGACCCAAGTCAAGCACCAGAAGGAGAGCATTACATTGTTTGGGATACACCGTCGGGCTGCAGCGACTCCGTATTGGTTCGAATCGAAACCTTTCAACAGGCCACGATTGAAGGGCTCAATGAAGTTTATTGTTATCAAGATCTTTTACTGAATATCAACCTGTTTCCTTCGGGAGGAACATTTAGTGGTCCGACAGATGAAAACAACATCAACCCAGCCAACCTTGGCGCTGGAGAACACACCTTCGCCTATGCTTATTCGGGGGATTATTGCATGAGCGACACCAGTATTACCGTACTTGTACACCCGAGCATTGAGATCTTCATATCTGCTAGTGACACCCTCATTTGTGATAACTCGGGGAGCAGTATTGAAGTGAGTGCCACAGGAGGAATTCCCGGAGCCTTGTTTGAGTATACATGGTCTGACGGTCTGCTCTCTTTGAGCGAGAATAATGTGCAACCGGAAGAAAGTCAATACTACTACATCGCGGCTAACGATGGCTGTTCTGATGCTGCATTGGACTCCATCTTCATCGCCGTACTGCCCCCCATTCAGGTTGAAGTATTGGTGAACGACACCCTTTGTTTTGGTGAGCCGAGTAGTGCCTTGGCGGAGGTGCAAACACCAGGTAATTTTTCTTTGACTTGGGCCAGCAACTCAGGAAACACAGCCTTTGTGGATGCTGGCGCCAGTGTAGAACTTGAAGTCATCGACCTCGATCAAGGGTGCAGCTTTGACAGTCTTGTTTACGTGCCTAGCTACTCGCCCATCAGTGCGGCCTTCAGTGTCAACCCCAATTTGGACTGCATTCCGTTTGAAGCCCAACCCGTTGAAATCATTGATCTCAGTCAAAATGCCTTAACCGGCATCTGGGACCTGGGAGATTTGGGCATTCTGGAATATGGAAGCAGTAACCCATCTCTGAGTTATGATACCCCCGGTGAGTACCCCATATCTCTTTACGTGGAAAACGAAGGAGGGTGTCCGGATAGCGCTTCTTTAAGCATCTGTATTGAAGATCCGGCACGTTTGTTTGTACCGGATATTTTTAGTCCGAATGACGACGGATTGAACGACATTCTCTTTGTTCGTGCCCAAGGTCTAGCGAGTTTGGACTTCATGATGTATGACGGCTGGGGAAGTTTGGTCTTTAGCAGCACCAATGCCGACCATGGCTGGGACGGGAATTTACGCGGTGCGAAAGCTCCTGCTGGTGTTTATGTGTATTATTTGCAAGCGCGACTCAATGACGGCACCTTGATCGAGCAGCATGGAAACGTAACTCTTGTGCGATGAAAAAGTGGGGAACAATTCTTCTTTTCGTGTTTGGATGGGTTGCTTTCGCCTTTTCTCAAGACGCTCGTTTTAGCCAGTTTTCCTTCACTCCTACCCTAATCAATCCTGCTGAATCTGGTGCCATCGACAATGATTTCCGAGGACAAATTCACTACAGGCAACAATGGGCTATACTTGGAGAAGCCTTCAGGAACTACGCTGCTATGGGAGACATGGCCTTCTTCAGGAGCAAAAAAAACAACAACTATGTGGGGAGTGGATTTATCGTCCAACGAAGTGAAGCAGGTAAATCATCGTTGAGTGAGTTGCGGGCAGAAGGACAAGCAGCCTATCATCTCAGCGGAAGTAAAAAGAACATTTGGTCTGCAGGACTCGCACTAGCATTCATACAGCGCAGCATTTCGTTTGATGGACTGATTTGGGACAGTCAATATAATGGGGTTGGCGTTGACCCTAGCCTCCCAAGTGGTGAAGCATTCTCCAACGATACGCGGAGTACTTTTGATGCAGGAATGGGCTTTTTATGGAGACATCGAGGAAGACAGAAGTACAACATTGGTTATTCTTGGAGGCACTTTTTACAAGATCAAGGGTTTTTAGACAATACTAGTTCCCCCCTTTTTCCTACGCAAAGTTTATCGATCAAGTGGATGGAGAAGATAAATTTTGTGGATGTGAACTATGATCTTTTGCTCATCCGACAGTCAGGTGCCATGCAAATCTTGGCGGGGGCGCTGTTGAAATACCGATTCGGGATGGACTCCCGCTACACCACTTCCAAGACCTCCAGCATGTTATTGATCGGATGTCATTTGCGCTACGGAGACGCTTTGATTCCAAGCGTCGGTTATGAGTTTCAGCGCAGCTTTCAGTTTTTGGCCAGTTATGACATTAATGTTTCTGGACTCAATGAGGTATCTCAACGTCGTGGAGGCATGGAGATCAGTTTGATCTATCTCGGCAACAAAACCTCACAACGAAGGAAATTGCGTTAGCGCAGGATGACGAACTTGAAAAGCATGTAGATGAGGCACAACAGAAACATGAAGATGGAAATCTTATTGATTCCGTGCATCATTCGCAGATTGAGGTCTGCTTTCTCCCGCTTGAACAAGTTTTTCGGGTTGAGGTAATAGAGAAGTTTCTCGATCATAGTAGCAAAACAAATAATGGGTTTAGATGTTCTCGATCAGATCGCAGCGATGGCTGAAATCTCCACATTCACTCCTTTTGGAAGTCCTTTCACAGCTACCGTCTCACGAGCTGGGAAATCCTTTTCAAAATAGCTGCCATAAACTTCATTTACTTCCTGGAACAAGTCCATATTTGAAAGGAAAATAGTGGTTTTGATGATTTTCGACAAATCACTCCCCGCCGCCTTGAGCACCGCTTCCAAGTTCTTCATCACCAAATGTGCCTCCTCTTGCAAGCTGTCCATTTCTAGGAGACCCGTTTCGGGATTGATGGCAATTTGTCCACTGGCATACACCATTCCATTAAAAGCAACGGCTTGGTTGTAGGGGCCTATGGGCGCGGGAGCATTATCGGTTCGAATGATCTTTTTCATTGTCGTAAATTTGCCAACTAAACTACACATTTTGTCCATACTCGTCCTTGATAATTACGACTCCTTCACCTACAACTTGGTGCACTACATAGAGCAATTTTCAGAGGACCTCCTAGTTCGCAGAAATGATGAAATTGACATCTCCGAAATGGAGAAATTTGATGCCATCGTACTTTCTCCCGGACCAGGGCTCCCAAAAGATGCGGGCATCATGATGAAAGCGCTTGAAGTGTTCTCCGAAAAGAAACCCATCCTTGGTGTCTGCCTTGGTTTACAAGCCTTGGTTGAACATTATGGAGGAGCATTGTACAACCTTCCTTCCGTTAAGCATGGTATTCAAAGCAATTGCACAGCCATGAACAATGCTGTGCTTTTTCAAAACATCGCTTCCCCCTTTCAAATTGGTCATTACCATTCATGGGTGGCTAAACGTCCCCTTCCGGAAGTCCTTGAAATTACTGCTGAAAATGAAGATGGTTTGATCATGGGCATCAAACACAAGACGCTTCCCATTGAGGCTGTTCAATTTCACCCAGAATCCGTAATGACTGAACATGGATTGAAGATGATCCAAAATTGGTGCAATAGTTTGACCTAGAACACCACCCCATCGGGTCCACCACGGGCTTGAAGCTTGAGATCTTGAAGAAGACTTGACTTGATGTTGAGTTGCAAACTAAAACTCTGACGCTCTCCAAAAGGAACCCAATTAAAGGTAAACTCCCAGCAATGGAGGTCCCAATATAAGTTGAGGGTTGTTGTTGTGAATTCCTTTCCTACAAAGTCATAACCACTATTGAAGCCCAACTTCCAATTCTTGAGCACGGTAAGGTCACCATTGAAACGCACCGACTGTTGAATATCGTTGGTATCGGCCTGAAGTGCTGCATCAAAACGCTTGTTCAGGTCCATGGTGTAATCCACATTCAAAGACCAAGGGACGTTAAAATCAACAAATTGCCCAGGGTTGTTTTCCACAAATTCGAGCTGTTCTTCCGTAGCGTTTTCTGTCTTACGTTTTCCTTTTCGCTGTGAGCTTCTGAACGATGTTCCCAAAGAAAGACGGGCGTTGTTCATTCTCAACAAGCGGTTTTGTGAATCGATGAGATAAGTGTCAATTCGCTGTCCGTTTTCGTTTCGATCATAGGCCGAGTGGCTGCTCGAATAGTTGATATTGATCTTTTGAAAAAGCGTGGTGAATGCCCGGAAGTTGATATCACTGAGGTTGAGGGAGTCGGCAATCACATTGTAGTTCCCCGAAATGGCGAAATTGTCAATGAGTTTGATCTTTTTGAAGGGATTTTTTTCGCTCGTTTTGTCCCTCACCTTCATTTCCACGTTATTGGCAATGCTGGCGTTGATGGACCAGCTTTCCCCTGTATTTCCCGGAACAAACCTCCCTGGCGAGAAAGGATTGTAGCTAGAAAAAGCACCATCATCCCCGAAATAGCCGTAAACATTTCGATCGAAAAACGGAGTGTATCCCATTCCGATGCTTGGCGTAATGACATGTCGAATCGCCTTGATGTTTTTTGATCTTCTAAAGTTGAACAAACCGTAAAACCGGGTAGTTGCGGCAACACTGGTACGGTAGTCCCTTGCCGTTGTAAAAGCTGCTACCGTATCTCTCTGGGCCAAACCGGTATCGGGATCCACATTGACTTCCAAGCGTTTGAAGTTCCAATACTCGTTGTAGGTGAAGTTGGGCGTGATGGTGACGAACTTGGCCTTGAGTTGTGAGTTGAGGGAAACCGTTTGTCGCACACCGTTCTTCAAGTCGCGAGACAAAGGCTCAATGTTGTCAAAACGAATGCGGCTCTGGTCGGCTGAAAGAAGGTTGTCGATATTAGCAGAATAAGTCACCGAAACCAATTTATCCAACTTGTCTTTTGTACTTCGTGAAGATCCCAATACCCCTAGAGGCAAGAAAGTTCTATTTCGGTTTAAGGTAAGGGACGGTAAAGTGAGATCTACCGTTCCTGTGGCGCTGTTCTGTGAATGACGCGCACTCAGTGTGAGGTTCCATGGTCGGCCCGGAAAACTCTGATTGTACTGGATGGAAGAATTGAAAGTGTTGGTGAGGAAATCGTCTTGGGAGCTGTTGATGTTTCTTCGAAAGTTGTTTCGCGACCCCATGTTGACATTTGCCGAGAAGCGACTATTGGGCCTGGCTTTGGGATCTTGATTGTGAGTCCAACGCACGAAGAACTCTGTACTTTTTGAAAATGAGGGCAGCTCTTCAAAACCTGATTTGATGACCGTTCGGCTGATGTTAAAATTTCCAGAGTAGCGGTATCGTTTTTTGTAATTAGTGATGTTCTTCAAACCCCAAGAGCCGCGAGAGTAGATATCGCCCAGAATTCGGGTATCGGCAAAATCTCCAATGGGAAAATAGTAACCACCATCTTTCAAGAAAAAGCCCAAATTATTGGCATCACCATAACCTGGGATGATCACGCCATGGCTACTTTTATTCTTGGTAGGAAACCACCCAAAGGGCAAACCGAGCGGCACGGGCACCTTTCGCACCTTCATGTAAAACGGCCCTGTTACCACCTTATCGTCGGGCACAATAATGGCCTTGCTCAATTCAAAATGAAAGTGGGGATTATCGGCCGTACATGTGGTGAATTTTCCTTTTCGGATGTGAATCCACTCGTTTTCGTGCCTTTTCGAAACGCCCGCATGAAAAACCGCCTCTCCTTCTTGGGTCACTGAGTTTCTGCTAAAACCTTGTTTTGTTTTAAAGTTGTAGCACATTTCTTCTTGGGTGAAAGACTGTCCGTTATCGTTCACTTCTGGCTTACCTTGCAGTACGTTTAAAGAATCGAGGATTCCATTTGCACAAGCCCGATTGTTTTTGAAATCGTATTGAACATAGGCCGCCTTCACCTCAATGCCCTCGAACTTCACCACAGCATTTCCATACAAATGCACCACACCGTTGACAATGTCGATGATCATGGAATCTTGTGCATCATAAAATATGGAAGAGTTCACCCCAGAACCGCTATTCGAATCGAGCAAAATACTATCCACCTCTGTTGAATCGTTCTTCAATTGAAGATCGGGAGACACTTCTGGCAAGGTGCTTGGTATTTCAGGAATGAGCAGGGTGCTATCTGCGGATTGTGAATGCACGTCCAAGCCCCCGCTTATTAACAGCAAAGCGAGGATAATTTGATGAAACATACGTGGCCTAGCGACCTGGATCATTTTACATTTGTTCGTTACGGACAAGCGGGTCGGCAAAGCTACGGAAATATCACAGCATAGCTTGCTAAAACACAACACCCCATGAAGACGATGAATAAACGCTTAGTCATACTTTTTCTTGCCTCTACCCTCGGATTGTTTTGGGCGTTTGCTCCTCAACCCTTGGAAGAAGGTCGCTTGCAACGTGTTGTCATCGACGCTGGTCACGGAGGGAAAGATCCAGGAAACCTGGGTACAGGTCGATTTAAAACCACCGAAAAAGACATCACACTGGACGTAAGTAAGATGGTGGGCAAGTACATTTCTGAAGCTCACCCAGAAGTTGAAGTGATTTATACTCGAAGCGATGACAGCTACCCCTCACTCAATGATCGGGTGCAGATAGCGAATGAAAGTCAGGCCGACCTCTTCATTTCCATCCATTGTGACGCCTTCACGAAACCCAGTGCAAAGGGCTCCGGCACCTTTGTGATGGGAATGCACAAAAGTGAAGAATCTTTGCGTGTTGCCATGAAAGAGAACGCGTCCATTTACATGGAAGACGATTACAAAAGTAAATATGCCGGATTTGACCCGAAGGATCCTGACACTTATATCGCTTTGACCCTGAGACAAAACATTTATCTCGATCAAAGCTTGAACCTCTCCAAGCGCATTCAAGACCAGTTTCGCGAGCGTGTAGGAAGGGTAGATCGAGGTGTTCGTCAGGCCGGATATTACGTTATCTGTTTCACTACGATGCCCAGTGTTCTTGTTGAGTTGGGATTCTTAACCAACGCCGAGGAGGAAGATTTTTTGAACTCTGAAAAAGGCAAAACCTACATGGCCAGCGCTATCTACAGAGCCTTCCGCGATTACAAAAACGAGCTCGAAGGCTTGGAAGACGCCGTCAATGAAGGCAATCCAATCGAAGTACCGGAAAGCAATACCGTTCAAGAAGAGAAAGTGGAAGAAAGCACTCCGGACGACGAGGGAACAGCAGCTGTTGAAAATTGGCATGAAAGCATCGTTCGTGAAAAGCTTCGCAAAGGCGTAAAGTTTCAAGTACAAATTTTGACAGCCAGCAGTGCTATGGCAATTACTTCACCTGAGTTTAATGGACTTAATGAAGTGGATGAGTATATTAGCAACGGACTTTATAAATATGCCGTTGGTGCTACCAGCGATTATAAAAAAGCGCAAGAAATGCAGAAGACCCTAAGAGCTCATGGCTTTCCGGGAGCATTTGTTATTGCCTTTAAAAACGGAGAACGCGTGGGGCTCAGTGAAGCCTTGAGCAACAATCCATAAATGAATTTGATTTGAGCGTAGTTACGAGAGAGTTTAAAATAGGTGTCATTGTAGTGATCAGCATTTTCGTTTTGGTGATGGGGATCAACTATTTGAAGGGAGTCAATCTCTTCGAAAAATCAACGCCCTACTTTGCCGTATATGAAAACGTAGATGGACTCGCCACAGCGAACCCTGTTATTTACAATGGATTTAAAATTGGCCTCGTTAAAAACATCGATTTCATGCCTGATGGAAAAGGCAACTTCATCGTTGAACTCAATATTACCGAAGACCGTTTGATGATCACTTCGGACACTCGTGCAAAAATCATTTCGTCTGATTTATTCGGGTCGAAAGCCATTCAGTTGGAACTCGGCGACAGCAGCAGTTTTGCAGTACCGGGAGACACACTGCTTAGCGACATTGAAGTTGGATTGGCAGAAGCCGTTCGTAAAGAGCTCATGCCTTTAAAGAACAAAACCGACCAATTGATCGACGGGGTGGACGACATCCTTGTCAACCTAAAAGCCGTGTTTGACGATGACGCCACTAAGGGCTTGCCGCAAGCTTTTGAAAGTTTGGAGCGCACCATGGAAAACTTGGAAAAAACCAGCCTTCGATTGGACAACACCATTGCCGAAAACCAGAGTTCTCTTCGTTCCATCTTCCAGAATGTAGAAAGCATCACCCAAAACTTGGAAAACAACAACGAAGCGCTCACCAACGTGATGGAGAATTTCAGCACCTTGTCTGACTCACTTGTGAAAATCAACTTCGCTGAAACCATGGGGAAAGCCGATGCTGCTTTGGCTGATTTTGCTGAGATCACTGAAAAAATCAACAACGGAGAAGGGTCCATCTCACTGCTCTTGAACAACGACTCCTTACACAACTCTTTGGTGGATTCGAACAAAGAATTGCAATTTCTGTTGAACGATTTGTACATGAACCCTTGGAGATACGTTCATGTTTCTATCTTTGGGAAGAAACCCAAGGAAAAGTACTCTAAGAAAGAATTGGAGCAGCTTCGAGAGCTGATTAACCAAGAAATCAAGGAGTAAAATCATTTGGGATTTAGAACCAAACCAAAAAGACATGTTGGAACAAATTGCTTTCGTGCTCGTCTTCATCGCTGGAGTGAGCCTTTTTGCACTCAGAATAAAAGCCATTCGCAGAAACATTCTCCTCGGTAGGGACGATGATCGCTCAGACAATTCCTCCGCCCGTTGGAAAACCATGGCCCTTGTTGCCTTAGGACAGTCAAAAATGGTTGTTCGTCCTGTTGCGGGAATCATGCACATCTTGATCTACCTCGGGTTTGTGATCATCAACATTGAAGTGCTTGAAATCATCATCGACGGAGTTACTGGTCATCATAGAATCTTCGCTGGCATTGGTGGACCGTATGATTTTCTCATTGGCAGTTTTGAAATCCTTGCTCTAGGTGTTTTGGTTTCTTGTGTTGTTTTTTTAGCCCGAAGAAACCTCCTCAAAATCAAGCGCTTTCATTCTGCTGAAATGACCCAATGGCCGAAGTCAGATGCCAACATCATTTTGGTGGTTGAAATCCTTTTGATGTTTGCCTTTTTGAGCATGAATTCCTGTGATGCCTTGCTTCAAGGAGCATTACTTCAAGCCCAAGCAAGTGGAGGTGAAATCTCGGAGCAACTCAGTCATTACACTCAAGCTGGAAGTTTTCCCATCAGCCAATTTTTGAATCCGCTTTACGAGGGGATGAGTGTTTCTGGTCTCATCTTCATGGAGCGTTTCATGTGGTGGTTTCACATCGTTGGAATTTTGGGCTTCTTGGTATATGTTCCTTACTCGAAACATTTCCACATCTTTTTGGCCTTCCCCAATACCTATTATAGCAACCTCAATCCCAAAGGTGGCTTCAACAACATGGAAGCCGTAACGAAGGAAGTACAGCTCATGATGGACCCTAGTGCGGATCCTTACGCTGCACCAGACCCAGATGCTGCACCTCCTGCCAAGTTTGGAGCTAAAGATGCGAATGACCTTACTTGGAAGCAATTGATGGACAGCTACAGCTGCACTGAATGTGGAAGATGTACGAGTCAATGTCCCGCCAACCAAACCGGAAAACTGCTCTCTCCAAGAAAAATCATGATGGACACGCGCGATCGAATTGAAGAGATTGGGAAGAACATGGACAAGAACAAAGGCACTTTTCAAGATGACGGAAAGACCTTGCTTGGAGATTACATTAGTGAGGAAGAATTGTGGGCATGTACCTCATGCAATGCCTGTGTTGAAGCTTGTCCGGTCAACATCGACCCCCTCGGCATCATTGTAGATTTGAGAAGGTACCTCATCATGGAAGAAAGCAAATCACCAGAATCCATCACCGCCATGTTCAACAACATTGAAAACAATGGCGCGCCGTGGGCTTTCCCCGCCTCTGATCGAGGCAAATGGACCGAAGAAATGAACGAAGCCTAAACCCAAAAAGTAGAAAACATGTCACAAGCAATACACGTGCCTACCATGGCAGAAATGCTCGCAAAAGGAGAAACACCTGAAGTGCTTTTTTGGGTAGGGTGTTCTGGAAGTTTTGACGACCGAGCAAAGAAAATCACCAAAGCCATTGCCAAAATCCTTACGCATGCTGGAGTAAAGTTTGCTGTTTTAGGAGCGGAAGAATCCTGCACAGGAGACCCGGCAAAAAGAGCGGGAAATGAGTTCTTGTATCAAATGCAAGCCATGCAGAACATCATGGTTTTGAACGGCTACGAGATCAAAAACATCGTAACCGGGTGCCCACACTGCTTCAACATCATGAAGAACGAGTACCCCGAACTTGGCGGAAACTACGAAGTTCAGCATCACACTCAATTCATCAACCAGCTGATTAAGGACGGTCGGCTTCAAGTGAAAGACGGTGAAATCTTCAAAGGAAAACGCATCACTTTCCACGACCCTTGCTATTTGGGTAGAGGAAATGATGTTTATGAAGCACCGCGATCTGTGCTTCAGCAATTGGATGCCGAACTTGTGGAAATGCGGAGATGCAAAAAACAAGGACTTTGTTGTGGGGCAGGTGGAGCTCAAATGTTCAAAGAAGCAGAACCGGGGAACAAGGAAGTCAACATTGAACGAACAGAAGAAGCACTGGAAGTGAAGCCCAATGTAATCGCTACAGGTTGTCCGTTTTGCAACACCATGATGACCGATGGCGTGAAAAATTTTGAAAAAGAAGGCAGTGTTGACGTAAAAGACATCGCTGAATTGATTGCGGAAGCAGCAGACCTTCTTTAATTGCTCAGTCCCCTATTGAATTGCCTATCTTTGGCTTGAAATTATTAAAAGCACATGAACTTGTTAGCAGGAAAAGTAGCGCTCATCACCGGCGCCTCAAGAGGAATTGGAAAAGGCATCGCTCAGAAATTTGTTGAAGCCGGAGCCACTGTAATTTTCACCTATGTTTCATCAGACGAAAAAGCAAGAGCTTTAGAAGCTGAACTTACCGCCCAAGGAGGAACCGCGAAAGGATTCAAATCGAATGCCGCTGAGTTTGCAGCATCTCAAACCTTGGTGGATGAAATCATGAAAGAATTTGGTCAAATTGATATTGTGATCAATAATGCCGGTATTACCCGAGACAATCTTTTGATGCGCATGAGCGAGGAGCACTGGGATGAAATTATGGACATCAACCTCAAATCGTGTTTCAACATTACCAAAGCGGTGATGCGACCAATGCTTAAAGCGAGAAAAGGATCCATCATCAATATGAGTAGTGTGGTGGGTGTGAAGGGAAATGCGGGTCAAGCCAATTACGCCGCATCGAAAGCCGGAATCATTGGTTTCACGAAGTCGGTAGCCGCTGAGCTCGGTTCTAGAAACATCCGCTGTAACGCCATTGCCCCTGGATTCATTGAAACAGAAATGACCGGAGCTCTTGATGAAAAAGTGGTACAAGAATGGAGAGACGCTATTCCACTCAAAAGAGGTGGAAGTACAGAAGACGTTGCCAATCTTGCACTATTCTTGGCCTCTGACATGAGTGCCTATATTACCGGACAAGTAATCAATGTCGATGGTGGCATGTTAATGTAAGCCGCTTTGAGTCTTCTCTTTGAACATCCCGTTTGGCT
The DNA here is from genome assembly GCA_964649515.1 of uncultured Comamonadaceae bacterium. GTDB lineage: Bacteria > Bacteroidota > Bacteroidia > Flavobacteriales_D > Sanyastnellaceae > CALKGK01. Next base: position 75,170 of record CAZYPV010000004.1, read on the forward strand.
GCTCCTTCCGGGGGGCTTGTTAGCATTTTTGCTGGCTTTGTGGTTGTATCGCTCTGATAAAACCACGCGCCACTTATCGGGAGTTCTTCGCTTTGTTTTGGGAGCGCTCCGTTTTCTTGCCCTGTTTATTTTGATTGTGCTGCTGCTCAAACCGCTCATCAAATCGCTTGAAACGGAAACGGAAACTCCCCTCATCGTCATTGCCCAAGATAACTCCGAAAGTTTGGCCCTCACGGGAGATTCCACCTTCATGAAAGAGGTTTATCCGGAGCAAATTCGCACCCTCTCACGCGCATTGGAGGAAGATTATCGAATTCAGTCTTACCGCTTTGGAGAAGGACTTGACCCCGGCTTAGATGGCATTAATTACACCCATGCGTTTACCAATTTCAGCGGACTCTTTGACGAACTCTTCAATCAGTACAGTCATCGAAACTTAGGGGCCGTCATCATTGCTAGCGATGGCATTTACAATAAAGGTCGAGACCCGAGCTACATGTTCAGCAAACTCAACGTACCAGTTTACACCATCGCCTTGGGAGACACTTTACAACGAAAAGACCTTCTTATTCAAGATGTTGTGCACAATCGCCTTGCCTATCTTGGAAATTTCTTCCCGCTCAAAATACAACTTGCAGCAAAGAAGTGTGCTGGAGAAAAAGTGCGCATTGAAGTTCTGAGGAAGGGTCAAGTTGTATTCAGTCAAGAAGAAACCATCGACAAAAACAATCAGGAGTTCACCGTTCCTGTGCAATTGGAAGCCAAAGAAGTCGGATTACAGCGGTATTCGGTGCGTCTCAATGTGCTGGAGGATGAGATTAGTGAAGTGAATAATCGTCAGGACATCTTTATTGACGTATTGGATACCCGCCAGAAAATTTTGATTTTGGCCGCAGCCCCTCACCCAGATATTGCGGCTTTCAGAAGCAGCATTGAAAGCAACCAGAACTATGAAGTAGAAGTGGTCTTGGCGGATGATTTTAAGGGACAGATCAGTGATTATAGTCTCGTTGTGTTCCATCAACTCCCCAGCAAAGGAGCACTTGGAATGGAACAAATATCGGAAGCGAAAAAAATGAAAGTCCCCATGTTTTTTATCATGGGTGCACAGAGCAATTTTGCCCAATTCAATGAACTCGGCTTGGGTTACCAACTGCTCAATCATCAAGGCAATGTGAACGATGTGAATCCACTTTTTGCTGAAGGATTTAAGGTATTTCAACTGAGCGACACCGAAAAAAAACTGTTTGCAAAGCTCCCGCCGCTTCAGGTGCCTTTTGGAGAATTTGTGAGCAGTCCAAGCACTCAAACCATACTCTACCAAAGTATTGGTCGAATCGCTACAGAAATCCCGATGCTCTCTTTTCAGCAGAACCAAGACCAAAAAATTGCCCTGCTTTCGGGTGAAGGCATTTGGCGATGGAGGATGATTGACTACTTGAACTCGGGCAACCACGATACCTTCAACTCCTTCATGAAAAAAACAGTTCAATTCATGGCAGCGAAAGACGACAAGCGTCCATTTCGTGTTGAAGGGAAAACCGCGCTTTTGGAAAATGAACAAATACGATTTAGCGCCGAAGTGTATGACGCCAATTATGCACCCATTCCTGGTAAAGACATCCGTTTGAACATCATCAACAGCAGTGATGAACAGTTTGATTTCACCTTCTCTCCTGAAAATGAAAGCTACCGATTGAATGCAGGACGCCTTCCGGTTGATCAGTACCGTTGGGAAGCCGAAGTCAACATAGCAGGAAAGACCTACAAAGAGCGGGGAGAATTTAGCGTTTCACCATTGCAGTTGGAAATGGTCAACCTTCAAGCAGATCACCAGATGCTCTATCGATTGGCGCTTCAAAATGGAGGCGAAATGGTGAGCAAAGAACAAATTGGCGGACTGGCCGATCTTATTCGAAACAACGGTGAAGTTGTTAGTTTGAGTTATGAACGGAAGACCTTATCGGATCTCATTCGCTGGGAGATTCTCCTTCTTCTTCTCGCCCTGCTTTTATCAGCTGAGTGGCTCCTGAGAAAAGTGAACGGAACTTATTAAACTCCTTTTTCATGGAACAAGCCCAAACTTCATCCAAACAGAAGGCAACTCGCTTCGGGCTGATTTTCTTGGCACTGCTGCTGAGCTGTTTCTTGTTTAGAAATCACATCTTCCATTCCATGGGGAATTACCTCATCAAGGAAAGTGCATTGGTGGAAGCCGACGCCATTGTTGTATTGGGAGGAGCCTCTTTTGAACGAGGAAGTCATGCCAGTGAGCTTTATCACAGCAGATATGCGGATCAAATGGTATGCACCGGAGGAAACACTCCTTATTCACTAAAAGCCATCGGAAGCCCCATGATCGAAGCACAGGTGAGTAAGCTGGTACTCGTTCAGCGGGGAGTTCCTTCAGAAGACATCACCTGTTTGGAAAGCGCCACCAGCACCTTTGAAGAAGCTCAAGAGTTGAGGCAATATGCCGATTCAATGCAATGGAAACGCATCATCATTGTGAGCAGCAAGTTTCACACCCGAAGAGTGTCGAAAGTCTTTGATAAGGCATTTCGGGAAACTGAGGTAGAATTGATTTACAGCGGAGCTCCCAGTTTGACCTATGACGAAAACCAGTGGTGGAAATCAGAGGAAGGAATGATCATGGTGAACAACGAGTACATGAAGTTGCTTTATTACGCCTTTGTGCATTGATAAAGATTGTTCAACGTACAAAGTAAGTTTAAGGCTGCGCTGGTTGAGGTTGCTGGCGCAACTGTTTAGGCGCTTTCGCGGTGGGGTTTAGTTGGC
>CAZYPV010000005.1:0-24567 GCA_964649515.1 uncultured Comamonadaceae bacterium
TAGTCAAGAAGTACTCTGTTCCATCCCATCCGTCTCCGAAGGTATCTTCCATATCAATGCTCACCAACAATTCACCTGGTGCACAAGTCACACAAGTTCCATCATCGATAGTAGCAGTAGGGTCAAAGTTTGACGCCAAAGGATCTGTACAACCTGCGCAAGAAACGAAGTCACAAGATCCATCATCAATCAAGGCGGTAGCATCGAAGTTACAAGCGGTGTTATCTGTACAACCAACGTTACAAACACCAGCTCCTACTGAGAAGAATACGTTTGCAGGAGAACCACCGGTCAAACCAGCTTCGTTAGCTCCACTCAAAGACCAACCTACTTCAGCAGCGAAAGATCCAGTGTTCACTACCAAGTTGTAGCATCCATCAGCCAAACACAAAAGGTCAGTACCAACAGAAGTTCCGTCGCCTGACTGTGCGTTATCCAAATCACCAGAAGCTACAAGTGTGTTTGTAGCTGTATCAAATACTTCATAGTTATTACCGTTCCATCCGTCTCCGAAAGAATCGGTCATATCAAATGTAATACAGTTATCGAAGCAGCAGCTTGCAGGGTCACTAATGGTGAACGCAGCGTCAAAGTTACAAGCAGTATTGTCTGTACATCCTACACAAGAAAAATCGCAAAGACCATCATCGAGTGTTGCAAGAGGATCGAAGTTACATGCACCAGCATCTGTACATCCGTAGCATGAGAAGTCACAAGAACCATCATCAAAGTTGGCAGCAGCATCGAAGTTACATGCCAATGGGTCTGTACAACCGTTCACAGCAGCAGAGAAGGTAATTGACCATCCGTTGATTGAACCAGCATCTCCACCAGCATCATCAACAGCAAAAAGTGACCATGTACCGTCTGCAACATCACCAGCAAACACACTTGCGAAAGTCGCAGCACCCGCAGGAGCAGCTTCTAGGGCACCGGCCGGAGCAGGAGCAGCAAATGCATCACCAGCAGTGATGTTTGTTGGTTGGTAAGAACCTGTTAAAACAGCACCTGTTGCCTGAGCAGCAGCACCATCAAAAAAGCTGATTGGAGCAGCAGTCAAGTCATTACCGCCACCGATATCTGACATGAAAACCATGGCATCTCCGTTTGGAGCAACCAACATCAAATCGATATCACTTGGGAATGTGTGGGTGATGTCCACAGTTACACTCATTACAGCAATGGTTGCAGGACCGCCCGCTACCACAATATCTGTATTGTAAGGCGCAAAGTTACCCGCGGTCGTACCTACTGTCATAGGCGTTGTGCTACTGTAGGTTTGTGCAAGTGCACTACCAGATAGCAACATTCCGAGAGAGCAACAAATTGCCATCAGAAATAAATAAGTTTTCTTCATCTGTTTTGGTTTTGGTTAAATAATTTGATTATCAAGTCAGGCCGAAGCCCAGTACTTGCCGTCGCAAGATTTTTTTGGTTGTATAAGTAGAGCCTGAAAGCTCAGGTTCTAAAAATGGTCATGGAGGGGAAACGATTTCATTTCAGCCACCACAAAACCCCTCATTTCCAGGAGTTTTTCGAAAACAGCACAATTAGTATTCAAGTCTCGCAGTCGAGAACCTTCATTTTAGCGATCCCTAATTTAGGAATCTTCCTACATGAATTCCAAAAAAAAAGAAGATTTTCGACCAATGAACGGGAAATTTATACCGTTTATCTGGAAAATGAGCTGTTATGCGGTTTTAAAACTGTAGGACAAGCCAGTGTTAAAAACGAATGAACATAAACAGGGCTGCAGTTTCTTCTTTCACCTGAAGAAAACGCTACTTTAACATGGGGAATATTTTTTTTACGAGAGTCCGTATTCGTTCAACCAGCCCTCTCTTCGAATTTGATGTCATACCCATATTTACCTCTTGAGACGGGGATTTGGTTGAATGGCTTCGCCGGTTGAGGTTGCTTACGCAAGGGTTTAAACGCTTTCGCGGGTTGTTTAGGGGAACATTAGACTGGACCCTTAACTGAACGCATCGTTATTAAACCGCTGATGAGCTAAGAAAACGTATTCCTCACCCATTTACTTGTACTAAAGCGGGTATGCATTTTTTTTATGATTAGCCGTATTCGTTCAACCCTTTTACAGGATGTAAAGTGAAGACCAGATTATTTCCGGAGAACGGAATTTAGTTGAATGGCTTCGTGGGTTGTGCCGGGACAGCACAAGCTGAGCACTCAACTCACCGCTCGCTGCAGCGTTGTTTAAGTGCTGATTATATTCCAATACTTTACATTGACTTGTACTGAAGCGGACAAACATTTTTTCTATCAGGGAAAAAGAATTTTTCTGAGCGGCTTCTCAGAATAAAACAGAGGCCTTGAAAAATTCAAGCATTCAATGCAGACCTACCAGAACACCTCAGATATGTTACAACTATATATGTACAAAAACAGGGATGACTCTCCCTTCTCCAATGAGGTATATGCCTACCACATGCTTGCGTGCCAGCTTTCTTTAAATGGAACCTCCCAAAGTGTTTCGAACTCAGCCTTATTCTTGACAAGATTGTTGAAGACAATGGTATCGTCATTCACCAACAAAGCTTTGCGTTTGGCCCAAAAGTCGTGCATTCGGTCTTCCTTGATTTCGTTTCCTTCCTTATAAAGGATCTGCATGCGGTCGAAAAAATCCAAACCAAAGGCTGTTTCCCACGACTTCACCAAGGCCACCGATTTATCGATACTGCAACCGGAAGCCAGTGCCTGCGACTCATCGACCATCAAAACAACAAATCGATCATAAACCAATGCGGCATCAGCACTCAACTTCGCCCCATGCGCATTCCAGTCGTTCAAGAATTCATGCAAGTCGGAATGCATTTTTTTCACTTCAGCTTCATTCAAAAAACGATTGGCTTGATATACCCAAACCCGTGAACTCGGTGCCAGATTTGCTGATAAAATGGTTTCCATACTATGAATTTGATTTGATCTCTTCCTTGGATTCGAAAGCGTAGAACAAAAGAACTAAAAAAATGGCAGGTAACGGACTCTGTAAAAAGCCAGCCAACTTGCGAGCCACTCCATACCCTTGCTGCGGTAAATCGATCAAGGCTCCGAGTCCGAAAAAGAATAGAGCCAGTACCAATGCGATAATATAGAGGTATGCATGCAGCTTTTGTGCCCTTCCTAGCGATGCTCGATGAAGTAAAAGATAACCAAGACTTCCATTAACGATGACAAAAATCAAGGTGCTCCACCACTTCATGCTCTTGATTTGCTGGGCAGTAAGCTGGTGAAGAAAGGGAAAAGACTCGTGCGTGTAATAATAATCGTATGGGATATCCGGACTGTTGCTGTCGATGTATTCTTGTTTTTCTTCGGGTAATAATTGGTAGAAGTCGATTTTTGAAGATGCCACGTCCAGATAGTAATTCACCGCAACCTTAAATCGCTCTTGAAAAAAACCGAGCGTAAAGATGAGCAGCAACACCAGCCAAGTGCGCTTGAGTATTCGCTTCATCCTTCCGCTTTTTTCATTGGAGAAAAATAATTCACCCAAACATACCACAAGAGAAAAACGAAGGCATAAACCAGGATGGTAAAAGTGTAATCATGGTTGAATGCGAGCCATTCGGGATGATCAACAACAATTAAAGCCAAGGCAATCACTCGAAAAGAGTTGACAACGTGGATGGCAAAAACTCCTGAAGGAAGAAACCAGAGTTTGTTTTTCCACGAACCGGGAAATGCAAGGATAAAGACAATGAATAAAGCGAAAAGCACGATCCCATTGCAAGGTGCTCCGATGGTCACCCCTTTTGAACCGAGTACTCCGAGGTGATTTTTAAAAGCACCGTCGCCAAATTCAGTGAGTTCAAAACCAAAGAGGGTCATGAAGAATTCCGACGTACGAACGATTTGATCAATGACCCATTCGTCAAGCAAAGTATGTTCCTCGAGATAAAACTTATAAAGCACGATCCAAGCGAGGTATGCGAAGCCTCCAGTAATGAGGAATCGGAGCATTGGATTGGACCGCACTTTTTGAATCATTTTTTCTTCTGCTGAAGATCATAGGCCTTCTTTCCTCCGTAGGCTACGCCTGCTGCAATCAAGAAGCTCAAGCCTCCATCAATGGGGCAAACTGGACCAAAAGGACCGTCGCATGGAGGACCACCACCATCATCGGGAAAAGGCGCTGTTTGAGCCAATAAGGAGAGCGGAGCTGCGAAAAGACAGCAGAGAGCAGCGGCGGCAATAAAGCGTTTTAACATAGTGCTTAGTTTGTGTCAAAGATAGTAAAGAAGGCGAAATCTTAGCAGTGAATGGAACACCTTTTCATCCCCTTCCCCAAAAAAATTATCAAAACAGAGCACGAAAAAAATGAAACCCAAAGCGAACAAATAAACATAAGCCCAAGAACAAAGCGTAACAATCTTCATGCACATTAGGGAGTAATCTTATATTTGTGATCTATTAAACTTGAATGAGCGAGAAAAAAACAAACTTGGTCGACGCAGATGATTTGCGGCCAATATTCAAATTCTTGGGAAAGAACTGGTACCTCATCCTCTCCTTCCCTTTGATTGCGTTTTGCATCGCTTACCTCTACACCTATAAGCTGCCCAACATTTATGCGGCGAAGACGGAAATCCTTCTAAAATCTTCAGAAACCTACGATTATCAGAACCAGATTTACTCTAATCTGGGTTATTATTCTTTGCTGGCCGACATCACTAACCAGCAGCGAATCATGCAGTCGTATGACATCGTGAGCAAGACTTTGGAAAGGGTGGATTTCGATATCAGCTATTATCTCGTAGGACGATTGACCGAGAAACAAGTCAACCGTTTTGATGCTTTTGACGTGGAGATGCAACTGAACAGCCCCAGTTCACCCCTATACAATGTTCCCATTCAAATTAGGGTAATCGACATCAACAGCTACGAAATATCCTACCTCTTTCGAGGGAATACTGTGAGTAAGACCTTTACTTTCGACGAATACCACGATGAAATTGACTTCACCATAAAGCTGTCGAAACGCAAGGGGATGAATGCAGAAACCATTGAAGGAATCCAAAAATTGGGCTTTCAAATCCGGGTTCACCGACGTTCCGACCTGATCAAAAAATACATTCGTTCGCTTTCCATCACAAAAGTGGATTACACCAGCATCCTCACCCTAAAAAGCACCAACGAGCTGCAGGAACGGGCGAAGCAGTTTCTTGACACCCTGAGCACTGTTTACATTGAAAACACCCTCTATTCGCAAATTGCTGTAAACGAAAACACGCAGCGTTATATCGACAAGCAGCTCGACGAGTTGGTGATTATCATGGACAGTCTTGAGCAGCAGTTGGAAGACTTCAAGGAGCAGAAAAACATCTTGGACATTGACCGCGAGAAGAACGAGTTTTTCGAAGATCTCATTGCTTATGAAGCGCAGAGAAGGGCGCTTGAGTTCAGGATGAAATCCATGCAGAACTTGGAAGACTTCTTGAACAACGCCAGCAACAATGATGAAGTGATCCCTCCCACCGTTTACTTTGCCCCTGAAGATGAATTCCCGAGGAAAATGGTGACGAATCTTTATGATTTGACCAATGAGCGGCGACTTGCTTTGATGGACGTTGAGGAAGCCTCCATCTCCATTCAGCGAAAAGATTCGTTGATCAACACCATCCGTTCTGGATTGCGCAAATATGCTCGTTCAACCAGTCAAGGACTTGGCGAACAAATCTCGGAAGTGGATGCTCAAATCCGTCTTCTGGAACGTAAACTTCAAAGCATTCCCAAGTCTCAGCGCGACATCCTTGGAATCAACAGAAAGCTGAACGTGAACGAAAGCCTTTACGTTTTCCTTCTTGAGAAACGTGCAAACACCGTTATTGCTCGTGCCGCCATCCTTCCTCAAACCAGCGTCATTGAATCTGCACGAGGCATTGGTATTGTGGGACCAAACAAAACCAAAGCCATCTATCTCGCTGTTGGAATTGGGCTGTTCTTAGCACTGTTGATTGGTTTTATTCGTCTGGTCTTTTTTGAGCGAATTGAAAACACCCGAGAATTGAAAAAAATCAGCAATGTCTCTGTCATTGGTGGTGTGCCGTTTTACGAAGAAATCGAAGAGGACCCCATTGTTATTAGCAATGCACCGAGGTCCAATGTTGCTGAAGCTTTTCGCTCTGTACGAACCAATCTTCAGTACATTTTAACGGAAGAAGGACCGAAAACCATTTTGGTTACCTCACTGCACCCGGGAGAAGGGAAAACCTTCACCTGCTCGAATTTGGCATCTGTGATCGCTAAAGCAGGCAAACGTGTGGTTTTGGTGGATTTCGACCTTCATAAACCCAAAGTTCACAAGACCTTTGGAGCGCCTAATTTATTTGGGGTGAGCTCCTACTTGATTGGAAAAAATCATTTTTCGGAAAGCATTATTCAATCGCAAGTGGAGAATTTGGACATTCTTACTGCCGGTCCCGTACCTCCAAATGCGTCAGAACTGGTATTAAGCGAGGAAGTGGATCAATTGATTACCGAGTTGAAAGGTATTTATGACTATATTTTGATCGATACCCCGCCGTTGATGCTCATTAGTGACGGAATGGTGCTGCTCAACCATGTGGATGCCGGAATCTTTGTGATGAACACCGAAAAAGCCACCAAACAAGGAGTGAAACACCTCGAAGAACTTTTGGCCAATGATGAAGGAGCAAGCCATACATTGCTTTTGAACAACATCAAACAAAAGAAGTGGAAGTACTACTATGGTAAATATGCCTACAAGTATGGATACGGCTACGGATATGGCTATGGATATGGCTATGGATACGGCTATGGATATGGCTACGGCGAGGATCCACAAAAGAAAAAAACACGCAAAAAGAACAAAAACGGCACGAACTAAGACTGAAACCAAAAAAGCGACTTACTTTAACCATAATTCTAACTTATCCGCATGATTTCCTTAATCATCACTACCTACAACTATGCTTCATTCGTTGAAAGGGCCATCCGAAGTGCTTTGGATCAGAGCTTGGACAACACCAAGTATGAAATCATCATTGTGAACGATGCCAGTACCGATAGAACCGAAGCCGTACTGGAGAATTATTTGGATGAATGTCGGGTTTTCAACCTGAAAGAAAACGTTGGACTAGCAGCCGCTCGAAACTATGGGATCCGCAAAGCAAAAGGTCAGTTCGTGATGTTCTTGGACGCTGATGATTACATTCACAGGGACCTCCTCTACATCACAAAGCTCCACCTTGAAGAGAACAATCAGCTCGATGCCGTGTGCACCGATTACTGGCTTGTGGATGAAAGGGGAAATCACATCAAACACATTTCCGCTGAAGAAGAACCGATTGCTTGTGGAATCCTTTTTAGAAAAGACTTCCTCTTCAACATTGGGCTTTATGATGAAGAATTTAGAGCACGTGAAGAAGAAGACCTGAGCATTCGTTGGAAACAGAAGTATGGTGTGCACCGCATTGTGTTGCCGCTCTACCGATACCGAATGCATTCCAACAACCTCACCAAGGACGAAGAAGCCATGGAATTTGGAGCCGATCTTCTAAAATCGAAACACCAAAAATGAAAATTGCATTCATCGGACACAGCGTAGCAGTTAAAAATTGCATCGAAATACTTCAAGGGACTCCTCATGAAGTGGTGGCTATTTTCACTCATCCGAGAGAGGGACATTTGAGGGATTTGGCCATTTACGAGGAGCGCAAAGAACTGTTTGGAGACTATGCATACGATGTTTTCAATGCAAGTGATGATTATGGAATTCCCGTTATTGAATATCAAGATCTCTCCGAACAAAGCGAGATCGACCGCTTGCGAAAATATGCTCCAGACGCCGTAGTGACCATCGGTTGCAGAGACATCCTGAAGGCCAATTTCATCGAACAATTCGAACACGTCTTCAACCTTCACCCCTATTATCTTCCATATTTCAGAGGTGCCGGAATAGACAGTTGGCTCATTCTTCAAGGACAAAGCCCGAGTACTCAATACGCCACGTGCCATTTCATCAGTCCGAAAATCGATGCTGGAAAGGTCATCGCTACCTTGCCCTATTTGGTTCCTGAACACGCGAAGCCCATCGACATCTTTAAAGTGAGAATGGACACTCTAGGGCCGCTCTTGGTGAAAGCTTTGGAAAACATCACCTCAGCTCGTCCGAGTTATACTGAGCAAGACGAAAGCCAGAGTATGTATTACCCCCGACTGAACACCCTTCGTGATGGTAAAATCGATTTTTATCAGTGGAGCGGCGAGGAAATATCCTTGTTCATTCGTGCCTTTTCTTACCCCTATGAAGGAGCTTGGTTTTTGTTGAACGGGGAAAAGATACATGTACATGAATGTGCCTTTACTCCAAACAAGAACAATCATCCCTACAGCGTTGGTTTGATCGTTAGAAAGGATGCTACTGGAATTTCCATTTTGGTAAAAGACGGCTTATTGAGGGTGTCGGAATTGATGAAAAACGGTCAAGCACTTGAGCCGAAAAAGATTAAAATTGGTAAACGCATTCACTCATGACCCTAGCCATCATTCAAGCCCGCATGGGGAGCACTCGTTTGCCTGGAAAAGTGCTCATGCCCGTTAACGGAGAAACCTCCATTTTGGCGACCCTTCTCCAACGATTGGCCCCATCAAAACAGATTGACCAAATCATTGTGGCCACAACAAACCTCCCTGAAGATCAAGCCATCGCTGATTTTTGTGACGAAATGGGGGTGAATTGTTTTCGAGGAAGCGATTGGGATGTTTTGGACCGCTTCTATCAAGCCGCCAATAGCTTGGAGCAAACGCCCAGCACCATTGTGCGAATTTGTTGTGACAATCCCCTTCACCACCACAGTGTTGCCGATTTTGTGATTGACCACTACCACCGTTCTGGGGCTGATTATTTTTCCAACAGCAACCAAGAGCCCGACTTCTTGGAAGATGGGTTTGACACGGAAGTTTTTCGTTACACGGCGCTAGCCGACGCTTGGGAAAAAGCCGAGTTATTGAGCGAGCGGGAACACGTTTGTCCCTACATCAAAAAACACTTCAAGTGCGCTTGGAAAAAAGCCCATGAAGACTACCACTTCAAATTATCTGTAGATACCGCGGAAGATCTTGCTGCCGTTCAGACAATTTTCACGATTTTGGGAGAAAATGAAGATTTTGGTATTCATGAAGTGGTGCAATTGCTTCAAGAGCAACCAGAAATACTTGAAATCAACAAGGAAAGTAAAATCAACAGTGGTTTTGAAAAATCGCTGAAAGAGGATAAAAAAATATCATGAACAAGCCCATCACCCTACCCCATATCGACCAGTTTGCGAAGAGCGATGAACACCGCAGTGTGATTCACGATCTCATCCCTGGTGGAGCGCATACCTACAGCAAGGGAGACGACCAATTCCCCATCAAATCACCCGCCGCCATTACCCATGCCAAAGGGGCCTATTGCTGGGACGTGGATGGCAATAAGTACTTGGACACCCTGATGGGTTTAACTTCCGTTTCCTTGGGACATGCGTACGAACCTGTACTCGAACGTGTAAAAGAAGAATTGTCCAAAGGTTCCAACTTCTCTCGACCATCAACCATTGAACGTGAGATGGCAGAACGGTTCTTGGCTTTGGTTCCCCAGCACGACATGATCAAATATGCGAAAAATGGGTCAACAGTGACCACCGCAGCCATCAAGTTAGCTCGAGCATTTACCGGTAGAGACCTCGTTGCAAGAACGGCTGAGCACCCTTTTTACAGCTACGACGATTGGTTCATTGGGTCTACCGCCTGTGATTTTGGTGTGCCCCGTGAAGTAAAGAACAAAACCATCACTTTCAAACACAACGATTTGGAAGATTTGGAACGCATGTTCAATGAGCACCCCGGACAAATTGCTTGCATCATTGGGGAACCTGAAAAATGGGAGGTGATTGCCCCCGATTTTTATGAAAAAGCCATTGCCATTGCGCACAAACATGGAGCCCTTTGGATTATGGATGAAATGATTACCGGATTTAAAACCGATTATCCTGGAAGCATCAAACGTTTGAATGCGGAGCCCGACATGGCGACTTGGGGAAAAGGGATTGCCAACGGTTTTTCATTTTGTGCCTTGACCGGAAAAAAAGAAGTGATGCAACTCGGCGGCATCAATCGCACGGGAGAGAAGAAACTCTTTTTGGTGAGCACCACTCACGGTGGAGAAACCCACTCCATTGCCGCAGGCTTAGCCACGATGGACGTTTTCGAGAATGAACCCGTGATTGAACACAACCAGAAAATTGGTCAGTACTTTTTGGACGGCATCACTTCCATTCTCGATCGTAAAAATCTTCAGGACTATTTCAAGATTATGGGCTTCAATTGGAGCATCGGCTTGGGCATTATGGGGCAAGACAAACAGCCGTCCATGGAATACCGCACCTTGTTTATGCAAGAAATGATTCAACGAGGAGTGCTGTACCAAGGCATTTTGTCGCCGTGTTACTCCCACACCCAAGAGGACATCGATTTGATGTTGGCTGCCTTTGATGAGAGTTGCGACGTGTTTCAAAAAGCGCTTGATTCGGGCGTAGAGCAATTCTTGGTGGGTGAAGCCATCAAACCTGTATTCCGTCAATTTAACTAGAACATGAGTCAAGAAAGAACCACCGACCCCAGCAAGATTGATTTCAGGCAAAAGTTTGAGCTTCAAGGAAAAGTAATCGTGATTACTGGTGCTTGCGGACTCATTGGTCGTGCTTTTTGTGAAGCGGCCGCGCAATTTGGTGCTCACTTAGTGCTTGCAGACATCCCTGCTGCAAACCCAGAAGCCGCAGCCAAAGCACTTGAAGAAAAACACGGCCGCAAAATGCTTGGATTTGGATTGGACGTTGCTGTGAAAAACGAAGTAAATGCACTGAAAGCTGCGGTAGAAGGCACATTTGGAAAGTGTGACGGTTTGGTGAATGGACATCAGAACAAAACCAAAAGCTTTTTTGAGCCCTTTGAAGAATATGGGGAAGACAATTGGGACGCCGTGGTGGAAACCAACCTCAAAGGAACCTTCCTCACTTGCCAAATTTTGGGCACGTGGATGACACAATTGGGTGGTGGAAGCATTGTGAACATCCCTTCGACTTACAGCGTTGTTGCACCCAATCAAAACCTCTACAAAGGGACCAGCTTGGGTTGTCCGGCAGCTTACTCCGCATCCAAAGGCGGCGTTGATGCCCTTTCACGCTACTTAGCCTCCTATTGGGCCACTAAAAAAGTAAGAGTAAACATGATTACTCCCCACGGAGTTTGGAACAATCATGAGCAACAATTTGAAGATAATTTTGCCCGCTTCTCCCCCATGGAACGCCTGAGCTACAACCATGAAGTGGCAAGTGCACTCATCTACCTCTTGTCTGACGCGAGCTCCTATGTTACTGGAGACAACATGTTGGTTGAAGGGGGATGGACCGTTTGGTAAACCATCCATCAAGCAGAAGAAGATAAAAACTACAGAGCAGCGAAGGAAGATGTCAGAAAAAACAAAGGAGCATTGGGACATCGTTATTGAGCCGAGTCAATCATGGCGAGATAACTTTGATTGGAAGCAGATCCGTAAATACCGAGACCTCATGTGGTTGTTGGTAAAGCGTGATGTGGTGGCCGTTTATAAGCAAACCATCCTCGGTCCTGTGTGGTTTTTCATCCAACCTATTTTCACCATGGCGGTGTATATTTTGGTGTTTGGACTCATTGCCGACCTCGGTACGGACAACGTCCCCATGCCTTTATTCTACCTCAGTGGAGTCATTCTTTGGGGTTATTTCTCCACCATGCTCACCACCACGGGAAGTACCTTCATTACGAATCAAGCGCTTTTTTCCAAAGTGTATTTCCCCCGGGTGATCGTTCCTTTGTCTTTGCTCTATTCCAACGGATTGAAGTTCCTCATTCAGTTTGTTCTCTTTCTTGTGGTGTTCATTTTTTATGCCGTGAAAGGGCAAGTGAGTTTGGGCACACACTGGTACTTGCTACCATTGAGTGTCATATTGATGGCCTTTCAAGGATTGGCCGGGGGATTGATTGTCAGTGCTTTGGCAACAAGGTATCGTGACGTGAATTTCTTGGTGAAGTTTGGTGTAGATCTGCTTCGTTATGCAACGCCCATTGTCTATCCCATGAGCCTCTTGTATGCCGAGGGAAGCAATGAAACCTTGAGGTACATCATCATGGCCAATCCCATGACAGGAGTATTGGACGCCTTCAAAGTGGCTGCATTTGATCAAAGCTTTGTCCAACCATATTTTTGGGAAACACTGCTCTACAGCACGGGAGTTACTCTCTTGATGCTCATCATTGGAATTGCCTCATTCCACAAGGTAGAAAAGAAATTTATAGATACGGTTTAAGCATGAGTAAAGTAGCCATCGAAGTAAAAGACGTATCGAAGGAATACCGTTTAGGTGTTTTTGGAACTGGAATGCTCTCCACCGACATTAAACGTTGGTGGTATAAAATTCGAGGCAAGGAGGATCCGTTTCGCTTGGTCACAGCGGAAAATGATCGCACCAAAGCAAGCGAGAGTGAGTTTGTTTGGGCACTTCGCGATATCAACTTTTCTGTGAATGAGGGAGAAGTGCTTGGAATTATTGGTCGAAATGGCGCCGGAAAGTCCACCTTGTTGAAAGTATTGTCTCAAGTTACACCTCCCAGCACAGGCAGTATCAAAGCTCGCGGACGCATTGCGAGTCTGTTGGAAGTAGGAACGGGAATGCACCCCGAATTAACGGGAAGAGAGAACATCTTTCTGAACGGTTCAATTTTGGGCATGGATAAGGCTGAAATTGCTTCTAAACTGGATGAAATTGTTGAATTTTCTGGTTGCGCCAAGTACATTGACACCCCTCTCAAACGGTACAGTTCTGGAATGAAAGTGAGGCTTGGGTTTGCCGTAGCGGCCTTTTTAGAGCCCGAAATCCTGATTGTTGACGAAGTACTCGCCGTGGGAGATGCCGAATTCCAAAAGAAGGCGATTGGGAAGATGAAAGATGTGAGTAAAGGAGAGGGAAGAACCGTCCTTTTTGTAAGCCACAACATGGGATCCATTCGCGCGCTGTGCGATCGGGGGCTGGTCATGGAACAAGGAAAACTGGCCTTCGACGGTCCGGTTGACGAAGCTGTGAAAGCCTATTTGAGTCAGGCCAACGCCGAAGAAGTGGATTTACATCTTCGAGAAGACCGTGTAGGACGAGGAGATTTTCGTTTCAAGAGCATTCGTTTCTTGAACGGAGAAGGCGAAGCATGCAGTGAAGTGCTTAGTGGTCAGGCCATCACCATACAAGTGCAATACGAACTCAAAAAAGCACTCGACCCCAAGAAACTGATTTTCACCGTGAACATTTGCGATGTTTATGAGCAGATGGTTTTGAGCTTTATTTCAGACGAAATGGGCTTTGTTGCCCCAGAATTGATGGATGGAGGGACGCTTGAACTTCACATTCCCGCATTGAATCTGCGTGGAGGATCTTATTCCATCCGCTTGTTTTCTGCCCATGGAGGCACCGGTGCTGACGACCTTCAGGACGTGATTGAGCAAGCCGCTACTTTGGACGTTCACCCCAGCGACTTTTGGGGATCTGGAAAAACCACTCGACCAATGTACTCCGCTCTCTGCGCTGGAGAAATGACCCATAAAAACACCTGATTGATTACACCATGGATACAAGTACACAACTCCTCCAAAAAATACGCTCCATTTACGGTGCAGAAGGATTCATTCCATTGCATGAGCCTCGCTTCAGAGGCAATGAAAAAAAATACCTCAACGCGTGCATTGATTCTGGTTTTGTCTCCTCTGTGGGTGCTTTTGTGAGTCGATTTGAAGAAGACATGTGCAAGATTACCGGAGCAAAATACGCCGTGGCAACCGTAAACGGAACCTCGGCCATTCACCTCGGTCTTGCGGCACTTGGGGTGGACGATACTTGTGAAGTCGTCACTCAAGCGCTCACCTTTGTGGCTACCGGAAATGCTATTGCTTACACGGGAGCTCGTCCGCGCTTTGTAGATGTCGATGAAAACACCATGGGCATGAGTGCTACAGCGCTCCAGCATTTTCTTGAAGCTGAAGTTGAGGTGGACGAAAACGGAACACCCTATAACAAACACAATGGCCGAAGAATAGGTGCTTGCGTTCCCATGCACACCTTTGGAATGCCGTGCGACATTGAGACCATCGTTGGCATTTGTGATGAATACAACATCCCTGTATTGGAAGATGCTGCAGAAGCCATCGGGAGCGGCAAAAAAGGAAAAAGCTGCGGCACCTTTGGAATCATGGGTACCTTCAGTTTTAACGGAAATAAAGTAGTTACTGCGGGTGGAGGTGGCGCCATCGTTACTGATAACGAAGCACTTGCTAAGCACCTCAAACACCTCAGCACCACCGCAAAAGTACCTCACCGCTGGGAATACGTTCACGACTTCATTGGCTATAACTACCGAATGCCCAACGTGAATGCTGCGCTCATCTGCGCTCAATTGGAACAACTGGACACCTTCTTGGAAGAAAAAAGGAATGTTGCCCAACAATACAAAACACTGCTCCAAAACTCGGAAATTCAGTTCATGGACGAGCCCGAGGATTGCGTAGCCAACTACTGGCTCATGGCCATTTGTTTTGCGTCCAAAGAAGCAAGGGATGCTTTTTTAGCTACGAGCAACGAGCAAGACATCATGACCCGTCCCGCTTGGGAGCCCCTGCACCAACTTTCCATGTTTCAAGCAGCAGACCAAGCTCCTTTGCCCGTAACTGAAGACATTGCCGCACGCATCGTTAACATTCCCAGCAGTGCGCTGCCATCAAACTGATTCCTTAAATTTAGACCACTAGAAACGCATCATGGATTATCAAAAACATTGCATCTCCGCTGGCGACAGCTTATTTCAGGCCTTGAGCTTAATGGACCAATTGGAATCAAAGCTCTTGATGGTTCTGAATGAATCGGGGAAATTCATGTCTTTGGTCAGCATTGGTGATATCCAACGTGCCATTCTTAAAAACCGCTCGCTTCAAGACCCTGTGAAGAGCATTCTCAGGGAGAAAATCACCGTTGGCCACGTGGACGACAACATTGTGGACATGAAAAAAATGGTACTGGAGCGCCGTTTGGAGTATTTGCCCGTTGTGGACAATGATCAAAACATTGTTCGCGTCATTCAATGGAAAGACGTTTCTACCGATCAACGGGAAAAATCGAATGTTCTCAAAGACATCCCCGTAGTCATCATGGCAGGGGGCATGGGAACACGCTTGCGTCCCATCACCAACATCATCCCAAAAGCGCTCGTTCCCCTTGGAGAAAAACCCATCATCCAAGTCATTATCGAGCGATTCATCAATTATGGCTGTGAAGTTTTCTACATCTCTGTGAATTACAAAGGCGATATGATTGAGGATTACTTGCGCAAGCTTGGATTGGACGTCACCTTTCATTTTTTCACCGAAGATCAACCCATGGGAACCGCCGGAAGTTTGTCACTCATCAAAGAAAAAATTAACGGGACCTTTTTTGTGAGCAATTGCGACATCATCATCGATCAAGACTTTGGCGAAGTGCTGGACTACCATAAGAAGCACCAACATCAAATGACCGCCATTGCTGCAATGAAACACTTTCAAATATCTTACGGGATCATGGAAGTTGAAGAAAACGGCAAGCTCCAGAGCATTCAAGAAAAACCCACCTACCATTTTAGAGTGAATGCCGGTGTTTATGTTTTGGAAGCAGACATCTTGGAAATCATTCCTGAAAACGAGTTTTACAACATCAACGTTTTGATGGAGCAAGTGATGGAAAACGGCCGTTCAGTAGGCGTTTTTCCCGTAAGCGAAGGAGCATGGTTGGACATTGGCGTTTGGAGTGAATATCAGAAAACCAACGAACTCTTTAATCAACGCGGTCTATGAGAATCTTGTTTATAGGTTCTTGTTCTAGCTTTTTCTTGGTTCCACTGGCAAAGGCATTGAGGGAAGAAAATCCTGAGGTATTTCTCGGTGTTTACGGCCTTTCTAATCCTGCGGGAGAACTAAGCCAAGACGATCGTGCTGTTTTTGACACCGTCTATCCCACCGTTGAAGGTCGGCTCAAAACGGGCAAATTCGCTCGCCTCAAAGCCGTGCTTCAATTGATTCATGAACGAAGAGATCAGTTGGGATTTTGGAAAGCGGTGTTTTCTGGAAAAGGGAGAACATACATCACCCAAAAAGAAAGTGAACTAAAGACCATTGATGAGCGCCATCAAATTGGTGAAATCTCAAAGCAATTTGATCTCGTTCAAGTGCACTACTTGAAAGAAAGCAACTTGAATCTTGTTGAGCAGGTTGCCAACAATAAATTACTGCTCTCCTTTTGGGGATCGGACCTGATGCAAGCCGAAGATCACGCCTTTACGGCGCGCAAGAAACAACGACTGAGCGATTGTTTGGGCATCTCCATTCATGGGGCGGATTTGGCCTTTGTGGCTTGCGTGAAGTATGGTTGGCACTTGAGAAATAAGATCTCTTTCGCCCTATTCCCTTTGAACAAAGAGATACTCCGAGGAATTGATCAATGCTCGAAAGAAGAGGCCATCGAATTTTTGAATGAATTTGGATCAGTCCCCAAAGGAAAAAAAATCGTGGCCATGGGATACAATTCTCAGCCGCGTTTTCAACATCTAAAAGCCTTAAATCACCTTGAAAAATTAGGTGATGAATTGATGAAGGACATCCACTTTGTGTTCACCTTTGGATACGGTCACGACGTCGAACACGAGAAGAAAATTGTCCAAAAACTGGACGATTGTGGGTGCAGTTATTCCATCGTTGATCGATTTTTGGAAAATGATGAAGTAGGAAAGTTGAGGAAAGCCTGTGATACCTTCCTGTTTCTGGTAGATTCAGATGCGTTTAGTGGAACCATGATTGAATATTTGTATGCAGGTGCTCATGTCATTACCGGAACTTGGCTACCATTTGGCAAATTGCGCAGGGCAGGCATTGCATTTAGCGAAGTAGAAGTCGTGGAAGACTTGCGGAAAGAAGATCTCTTTTCTTGGTCTGCACCGGAAGATCAACATCAGCGTATTTTAGCGCTAATCGAGAACTCATCACCCGGAAAAAACTGGATGAACATGTACCGAAAATTGATGCTTCAACAGAAAGGAGAGCACAAATGAATGCAAGAAAACGGATACTGCTCATCTGTGATGCAAATTTGAGCAAAGCACCAAGAGTGAGAATGACCTACGAAGCTTTGCGTCATGAATTCGACTTCACCATGGCGGGATACGAAGCTCCCCCTTTTGATGATGCGGAGTACATTCCTCTGCCTAGAAAGAAGAAACCGCCTAGAAAGAACATCAACTTTCATTTGAACTGGCCTACTCCACTTCGGAAACTTACCTCCTTATTGGTCAAACTTTATCTCTTTCTTTTTGCCGAAAAAGAGGATCGAACTCCTTTACACGAATTGCACTATCCGCTCCTGAAAGATGTGGCGTGCGACCTCATCATCAATCACCACCTTGCCACCTTGGAAACCGCTGTTCGACTCAAAAAGGAGAAGAATGTAAAGCTGATTTGCAATTTGCATGAATACTACCCGAGAGAATTCGAAGATCAAGAAATTTGGATGAAGTATGAAGGCCCGAAAATCACCGCCATTTGCCAAGAGTACCTCGTTCAGGCCGATGCTGTTTTCACCGTTTGCGATGGAATACGCGAAGAATACCTTGAGGAGTTTGGAGTGGATTCTATAGTGCTGCGCAACGACAAGCCCTATGCTGATCTGCGTGTCCAAGAGAATCATGGAGTCATCAAGCTCATTCACCACGGAGCGGCCCTGAAATCGCGCCATTTGGAATTATTGATTGAAGCCGTTAAGCCTTTGAAAGGGACCTTTTCGCTCGATTTAATGCTCATCCCCACCCAAGAAGATTGTTACCGCAGCTTGACCGACATGTGTAAAAACCTCGAACACATCAACATCATTGATGCGGTTGCTCCAAAAGACATCATACCATTCATCAACACCTATGATGTTGGCGTCTTTCTTCTGAAACCCGTGAATTTCAATTATCAAATGGCTTTACCCAATAAACTATTTGAATTCATTCAAGCGCGTTTGGCCATTGTGATTAGTCCGAATCAAGAGATGGCCCGAATTGTTCATGACTATCAACTTGGTTTGGTGAGTGAGGATTTTAGTGCTGATGCTTTTCGAGAGACCTTGCAAAGCTTGAACAGGGAATCGATCCTTCAATTCAAACAAGCCGCCAATGAGCACGCCTTCGAACTGAGTTCAGACCAGAGCAAGCAGCGAATTCAAGCCTGTGTTCAAGATTTAATGCATTGATCCATGAGCAAACGTGTTGTACTCTACCAAAGCATTAATCCTGGGAAGACGAAAAGAGGTCCGCACTTCTTTTTCCCCATGTTTTTTCGAGATTATCTTCATCAAGCTTTTCAAGAAAATGAGCTCTGGTATTTGATCAAAACGGATGATCCTGAGCAGTTGAAAACCATGCTTGACGAATTTGACGTGCCCTTGGGTAGAGTCGTCATTCTCCCCACGAGAAAACATCGTTTCAAGAGCTTGCACGAGCGTTTGGACATGCGTTTGGCGCTCATTCGACTCAAACCCGAATTGTTCCATGTATTGACTTACGCCAGCGAAGAAGAACTCCCCCTTTTAAAAGAAGTTCAGAAACGTGTTCGCCGCATTTTATTCACGGTGACCTATAACGCGATACCGGTGGCCTTTACTCGTGATGACGAACCTCGGTATAAAAAAGATCGGGCGAAATATGGCCAACTTTTTCGCGAAATCAATTTCCGCGGAATCCTCTCATGGTATGATGACATTCCTGCCTTTTTTGAAGAGCAAGAATGGATTAAAGCGAAGCCGGATGTAGCTGTGATTGACAGCAGGTACTGTGATGCTTCACGCTTTTCTCCTTCCGAGAACAAAAAGAAGCAAATTGTTTTTGCCTCGGCATTTGCTCCTTACAAACGTCCGAGGATGTTTGTGGAAGCCATTATCGACCTGCACAAACGGAATTTTGACCTCGGAGATTGGCAATTCTTAATGGTGGGAAACGGTCCGGAAGAAAAAACAATTCAATCACAAATCGCGCAATCCGGATTAGAGGAGTACATTCTTCTTCTGCCGCCTACCGACGACATCTCCCCCATCCTCAATGCATCCATGGCCTACGTTTCTTGCCAAGACCACGAAAACTTCCCCAGTTTGGCGATGAATGAAGCCATGGCAGCCGGCAACGCCATCATCGCTCGTCCCGTAGGTAGAACGCACTTATTTGTTCATCATGAGAAGAACGGCTACCTTGCTGAGGAAGACAATGTTCAAGGGCTATCAAAAGCATTGGAAAAATTCATTTCTTTGAGCTCAGAGGAACGCAAGAAAATGATGCAGTTTAGTCATCAGTTAACAAAAGAATATCACACTCCAGAACGTTTTCGCCAACAGGTAGACGAATTTTGGAGCAAGCTATAAGCCATGAAAATACTCGACTTTTTAAACACCTACAATTCCAAAGAACTTCGCAGGCCATACGTTATTGCTGAAGCTGGGGTAAACCACGAGGGCTCGATGGATCTTGCGAAAAGACTCATTGATGAAGCCGCTGAGGGAGGTGCTCACGCCATTAAATTTCAGACCTACAAGGCAGAAACCATTGCCTCCAAAGACAGCCCGTATTACTGGGACATCACCCAAGAACCTACGCGGAGTCAGTTCGAACTTTTCAAGAAATACGACTCTTTCTGGAAGAACGAATACGAGCAACTGGCGCGCTATTGTGAGACGGCAGGCATTGAATTCATGTCTACCCCTTTCGATGTTGAATCAGCACATTTCCTGAATGATTTGATGCCGGTATTTAAAGTATCGAGCTCAGATTTGACGAACATTCCTTTCATTGAAATCATGTGTGATTTTGGGAAGCCCATGATCCTTTCCACCGGTGCGAGTTATTTGTGGGAAATCCATCAAGCCGTAGAGGCCATCAACAAGAAAGGTAACCAACTTTGTTTGATGCATTGTGTTTTGAATTACCCCACGCCTGATGCCAACGCCAACTTGGGAATGATCAAATCGCTCATACGCCACTTCCCCGACCATGTCCCTGGGTATTCAGACCATACCTTGCCCAAAGACATGGAGGTAATGAAAATGGCCACCCTCCTCGGTGCTGCCGTGATCGAAAAACACTTCACACACGACAAAACCCTGCCGGGCAATGATCACTATCACGCCATGGACAAAGAAGACATGAAGCACTTCAATGGCCTCATGGACCGCACCTTTGAACTCTTAGGGAATTTTGAAGTCACTGCGCTAGAAGACGAAGCTCCTGCCAGAGCCAACGCCCGCCGAAGTTTGGTGGCCGCAAAAAACATCCCGCAAGGAAAAATCATCGAGCGCAGCGATCTCACTTGGAAACGTCCGGCCAAAGGTGTGAGTCCTAAAGACATCGACCAAGTGGTGGGCAAAGCGGCGACAAAGGACATTCAAGAAGACGAAATCATCCAGTGGAATGCAATTGAATCGTGAAGAAGAAAAGGCCCTTGTTGAGTCGTATTTTGACCAACTCTGGCCCATATGTAGATCGCTCACTGGTGCGGGAGTTCGGGATAGTCTTGCAGTGCTTGAAAAGGAAATGGAGCTCAAGCACACTGAGGTTCCTTCGGGCACACAGGTATTTGATTGGATAGTACCTAAGGAATGGGCCATTCGTGACGCTTACATCCTTACCCCAGACGGTACTAAAATTGCCAACTTCAAGGAAAACAACTTGCATGTGCTGAATTATTCGGCACCGGTTCATCGAGAAATGAGTCTTCACGAGCTCAAGGAACACATCTACACCCTATCCTCACAGCCCGATGTTATCCCCTATGTTACATCCTACTACAAGGAAAAATGGGGGTTTTGCATGAGTCACAATGAACTCTTGGGCTTGAAGGAAGGAACTTACAAAGTGGTGATCGACAGTACGCTTTTTGACGGCGTTTTGAATTATGCTGAAGCTGTGCTACCTGGCTCAAGTGGTCAACAGGTACTTTTTAGCACCTACATTTGTCACCCCAGCATGGCCAACAACGAGCTCAGCGGTCCGCTCACTGCACTTGCGCTTTATCGTCGGCTAAAAAACTTGCCCAACAGAAAATACACGTATCGTTTTCTATTTGCACCCGAAACCATTGGAGTAATTGCATATCTCGCCAAGGAGGGAAACACTCTAAAAAAGCAACTTGCAGCGGGCTATGTGCTCACCTGTTGTGCAGATCGGGGTATTCCAACCTACAAACGATCCAAACATCAATCGGCCTTGGTGGATGAAATGGCCTTGCACGTTCTTGAAAACAAAGCGGCAAAATTCAATACCATCCCTTTTTCTGTTGGCGGAAGCGATGAGCGCCAGTACTGTTCACCCGGTTTTAATTTGCCTGTTGGAAGCCTGATGAGAACGCCTTATCAGCAGTACAAGGAATACCACACCAGTGCAGACAATAAGGAATTCATCAGTTTTGAGCACCTTTTGCAAACGGTTGACCTTTATGAGGCCATTGTTCACGGATTGGAACTCAATGAAAAGTATTTTAACGCCGTTCAATACGGTGAGCCGCAATTGGGAAAGAGAGGGCTCTATCCCGATTCTGTTACCGCCGAAGACCCGCGCGAAGAGCTCCACCGATTGTTGCATTTCTTGAGTTTTGCTGACGGAAACACCTCCTTACTCGAAATCGCAAAACTTCGAAACGACTGTATTTTAGATTATACCACCATCGTTCAAAAATGCAAAGACGCTGGACTCGTGTAATTTAGTTCTTCATTTCTTTGACGAGAAAGTGATTTTTTTGCTAAATTGGGGACGAAGATTGATCCTGTTGTGCACAGGAAGACCGAACCACTATGAAGCAACTATCCTTTATCCTAGCAGCATTGCTGTTGGCCGTGTTGAACGTATATTCACAAGACGAGCCAGCAAACGCCGTGCCTCTGACTGAAACTTACTATCTCGAGCAGCTCTTCAGTAACCCCGCGTGTAATTCTTTGGCTTTGAGTCTTGGAGCTAGCGGCTCTGGCTTACCTACCTGCGCGGGTGTGGACAATAACGACGTTTGGATTTCCACTACTGCCACTTTTCAAGGTTCAAAATACGTGCTTGAGACGAGTAACTTTGATGCAGTCCTCTACTTTTATGACGCAAGCTTCAATCTCTTGGCCTGTGAGAATAGTAACGGAGCAAATGCGGGAGAAGAAATCTGGGTGACCGATTTGGTTGCTGGCGACGATTATTATATCCGTGTTCATTCCATCGATGGAAGTGCTGGTGATTTTAGTCTTTGTGGATGGTACCTCCCTCGATCGGAACTTAGAAATGGATGGAGCCCCTATCCCAATGGCGACTCTGCACCTTTGGGATATCGTGTTACCGAGTGGACCAAAAGAAGAAATTATGCGCCTTACAACAATCTCATCCAAGGCACCCGTTGGGAATTTACGAACGTGGACACCGGCGTAATTACCGAGTATGAAATTAGCGGCAACAACGGAAATTTAACACTATCTCTCTTGGATGATATGTGTTTTGGTCAGAGCTACATGGTGCGAGTTCAAGTGCGTGTAGATGATCATTGGTGTGGATATGGTGAGTCTCTCCCGCTGCTCACCGAGGCAGAACCTACCACGCGTTTGCAAGATGGATATGGTGGAAACACTTATGGCGTTTCCAGCAATATCAAAGTGAATTATGTTGGACCAGACCAATTGATCGAATGGAGGTTCACGAGCAACAATGGAACAGAGGTGCTTCAACACTTTAGCACTTCCTCAACCATTTCAATGGATGAAATTGCCTGCATTCGCTACAATCGAATTTATTCTGTTGAGGTTAGGGTAACGTATTGCGGCCAAACAGGACCGTGGAGTGACCCCGACTTCCTCATTATCAGTCCGCTCCCCTACACCCGAGTTACAGATCAATACTGCAATACGGTTCAATTCCCGGGGGCTACCTTGTTCACAGAATTCATTAATGTTGCTGACCAGTACGCATGGCAAATTGCGGAAATTGATCCTAACGACCCCTTGTTAACCCCAATCGCCCCGGCCATTGTAACGTATTCACCAAGTACCAATTTATACTTACTTCCTTTGGGCTTGGAATGGGGCAAAACCTACCGCGTTGGTGTAAAACCATTTTTAGGTTACACCGGGGATTGTGATACTTTCCAAGAAGGAGATTATGGACAGTTCTGTACAATTACCATTGGCGATCCGACCGCTTTGATGGCACCTCCCATGTTGAGTGCTAGCGATGATGAAACAGGCGAGTTGATTCAAGGAAATGATGAGTCTTTGGAGCTCTTGGCTTATCCTAACCCCATGAATTCTGGGGATGTTCTCAAGCTGGAAGTAAAAGGAACATCATTGAGTCCGGACGCTCGTTTGAAAGTGTTCAGTGGCAACGGAATGGTGCTTGTTGATGATGTGGCAAGCAAATATGTACAAGGAAACACGATTGAATTGTTTTCCTCCTCAACTTGGGCACGTGGAATGTATTTTGTGCAAGTTCAAGATGCGCGGAAATCACTTAGCACCAACGTACTGTTGAAATAGCACAATGCTTATTGTCCTTTCAAGAGCAATATCCCTTCTTGGTCTTTAACCAATGCCAAGTACGTTCCCGCACTCAGAAAGCCAAGATCGAGGGTATTGCGGTTGATGATATCGCTATACACAAGACGTCCATCTAAACTGTACACCCTTACATTGCCCAAAGGAGAATTTGAGCTCAAATATAAATTAGAAGCTCCGTTGTTTCTTGCTGTTACGGTATTGTCTTGATTGAAATCCGTAGATTGGACACCCGTCGTTTCCCACTCACATAAAGCAGAAAGTGTTACGCAATGCACCTCAGAATAGATCATTCCGTAAAACAAATAGCGCTCTTCCATGCAGAGCTCTTGTCCAACCTCAGCACTTGTGAACTCAAATAAGTGAGCTTCATTCTCGAAACTTTCCCCATTCAAAGACCATGTTCGCGATTGGAGAATAAGGTCATCCTGAATGGCCGTTTCTGAATTGGCCTTGAACTCACAGTCGCCCAAATCTTCCAAGCTAAAATCCACATTCAAATTGGGAGCGGGCAAATCGAAAAGGTGGTGTTTACAGCTAGTAGATGCACAAGTCTCTTCACCATTCACCCCTTCTACCCGCAAACAAACCACGTACTCTCCCATAGTAGAATATTCATGTGTACCGGAAGGCTCCTGAGACCAATTACCATCATTAAAATCCCACTCAAAAGAAGTAATGTTGGTATTGATTCCTGTACTTACCTCACTCTCAAAATAAAGCAGTGCACCTGAAGAGCTCAAACTGGGAGCTGCCTGCACGGTGCAAGGCGTGGAAAGTCCAATGGGAATGTTTTCGCAATAACTGTAAATCACCTGTTCATCGTTCTCCAAGACGGTAATGGACAAACAGACCAAATAGTGGTTTGCAGCGGGAAAAGTATGCACAGGATTGGACA
>CAZYPV010000005.1:24667-72600 GCA_964649515.1 uncultured Comamonadaceae bacterium
TAGTATTTAAATTAAATTTTCTTTTTTCATAACATTCGAAGTTCCATAAACATAGTCTCTGAGATGTCCTTGTGAGGTCTTCTGAATTGGTATCTTTGTCAAAACCTTATTCATGATCGGCTTCATCGTACAGGCGCGCACGGGATCTACTCGTTTACCCAATAAAATTCTCCAACCCTTTCATGGAGAACGGAACATTTTGGAAATCATGATCGATCAATTGCTCGCTCATTTTCCGCAAATCCCCTTGGTTTTAGCAACGAGCACGGCGAAAGCAGATGATACACTTGAGCTTTTTCAAGAAAAATACCCCTCCATTAAGTTTTATCGCGGAAGTGAAAATGATGTGCTTGAACGGAGTCTTCAAGCTGCACAGCACTTTGGGTTGAAGGAGTTTATTCGTGTGTGTTCAGACAATCCATTCTTGCAAACTCAATTTGTTCAGGATCTTATTGACCAAGCTCCTGGGCCAGATTATATCTCTTATAAAGTAGATGGATTGCCCACGATTCGCACCCATTATGGATTGTTTGCCGAGAGGGTCAAAACAGCGGCCTTGGAAAAAGCCTATGAACTCCAACCCGATGATTTTTTTCGCGAACACGTGACGAACTTTATCTATGGTCATCCAGACAACTTCAGCCTTCAATGGTTGAACATTGGGCAGCAATTGGAAGGACTGGAGCAACTTCGCCTCACCATTGACGACCCACAAGATTTTGAAAGTGCGCAAAAAATCTATTCCGATCTGTACAAAGGTCAAAATGAAATTCTGCTGAGCGATTTGAAACCGTACCTTGCAGCACGCCCCGAATTGCTTGAAAAAATGAATGCTAACAAACTTAAATACAGCAAATGACCGACGCCAAAAACACCTACATCATTGGAGAAATTGGTCAGAACCACAACGGATCTGTTGATGTGGCCAAGCTGCTCATTGAACTCATGGCCATGCCCGTAAAAGAAGAACTTTTTGGGTTGAACTTGGCTGGAATGGACGCCGTGAAATTGACCAAACGAGACCTCAATCAAGAGTTGTCTCAAGAACAAATGGCCTCTCCTTACTCCGGTCGAAATGCTTTTGGACCTACCTATGGAGAGCATCGCGCAGCACTGGAACTGAACGATGAAGAACACTTTGAGGCTTATAAATGTGCCAAGTCTTATGGGCTTGATTTTGTAGAAACCCTCTGCGCTCCAGCGTGCACCTCCATGCTCAAGCTCTTCACTCCAGACCGCCTGAAAGTGGCCTCTCGAGACCTCACCAACCTCCCCCTTTTGGAAGTGCTCGCGGAAACCAAGATCCCAATCATCCTTTCTACCGGAATGGCCAGCAGGAAAGAGCTGGACAACGCCTTGGCCGTCATCGAAAAGTATCACAGCGAAATTTCCATTTTGCACTGTGTGTCTCAATACCCCACCCAGCCGAAGAATGTCAACCTCAACACCATCCGATTCCTCAAACAACACTACGGCAATTATACCATTGGGTATTCTGACCACACCATTGGAATATCTGCGCCCGTTGCAGCCGTGGCCATGGGAGCTGAAATCATCGAAAAACACATCACGCTTGATCGAAGAATGCGCGGTACCGACCAAGCGGGATCTCTTGGGCCTGAAGGAGTGATGCGCATGGTGCGAGACATTCGTATTACAGACCTCTCTCTAGGGGAAGAAGACATCTTCATTTGCGAAGACACCGCCAGTGCTCGAAAAAAACTCGAAAGAAGCATCGCCACAAAAGTTCCCTTGAAAGCGGGACAAACCATTCAAGAAGAACACCTCATGATGCTCTCTCCTGGAGACGGATATCAATGGGCTGACAAGCACCTTTTGATTGGAGCTGAAGTGCTTCACGACATCAATGCGAACGAAGTGATCTACCCCAAAAACATCAAGAAATAAGATGGCATTACCCAAACTCGTAATTACCGATATCGATGGAGTGTGGACCGATGGAGGAATGTTTTATGACCAAACCGGAAATGAATTGAAGAAGTTCAACACGGGAGACTCAGCAGGTGTGCTGTTCTTAAGACAACTGAACATCCCTTTTGGCATTATTACAGGGGAAAACACTCAAATTGTTGCGCGCAGAGCAGAAAAGTTGAAGGTGGAATACCTTTTTCAAGGCATTAGCAACAAGGTGGAAGTGGCAGAGCAATTGTGTAGAGACTTGGGTATAAGTCTGGGAGATGTAGCCTACATTGGCGACGATTTGGGCGATATCAAACTTCTCGAAAAAGTAGGCATCAGTGCCGCACCCAACAATGCCCCTGATTATGTGAAAGAACGGGTGCACTTTGTCACGAAAAAATCGGGAGGTGAAGGTGCATTTCGAGAATTCGTTGAGGGAATTTTAAGGCGAGAAGGTGTTTTGGAAAAAGTGATTCATGAAATTATCTAGTTCTTCTCTCCGAACCACCATTCATTCCTTCAAAACGCTGATCTCGAGCTTAGAAAAACCTGAGGAGAGCGATCACGGCTTGATTGCTCACTGCTTGAAAACCTCCATGAGTTTTCGTCTGCCCGAAAAAGCCAAAGATGATCGGCTCATTGGATTTCGTGTTTGGCGTCGAATGCAACAGAGCATTTCCCGAAATCATCAAAAAGACTACACACCCGGCTTGGGTAAAAGCATGGTTATTCAAGGAGTAGCGAGAAACAAGGAACGCATCTTGCGCTACCTCAATTTTCAAAGTGAGGAGAAGATAGCCTACTTCATCGCCAAGGACGAATTGCCCTTCAAGAGTCAAGAACTTTCCCGAGCTGATCTTCGTGCACTGCACCTCTTCTCCCTAAAAACCGCCTTACAATGTTTGGTGCGCTCTGATCGGAAAAACCGCGCGCTTTACCCCTCGTTTTGTCTCGAATTCTGGGCGATATGTGATTTTGCGAGAAGAGAAAAAATCGAGCGTGCTTATGACTTCGCTCCTTACCTCATCGATGCCAATTGGTATACCAAAGGCTTGCAAGAAATTGGTGTTCACGTGAATAAGATACCTTCGAGCGGTCCGCTTAAAGCCCACAACAGATACTTGCTTGGGAATTCCTTGGCCTTGAGTACCCCTTACCAATTGATGGAAGTTGAAAAATTCCGCGCTACCATACGGGTGGACCGCATTTTGAAATGGATTCCTGAACGCGCACTGGAGTACATCCAGATCTATCAAAACCCAAACTTACCTGAGCCCCCAAAGTTCAGTATCGGGTATTACTCTCATGGTGGATGGTTGAGAGCGGCATCGGGACATGCAGACAATGGACTCAACATTCCGCAGGCAGAACTCGCTTTGATGGAAGACCTCTCCGCTTGGTTGAGCCATGAACCCGACAAAGAATTGTTGATTTTTCTTCACCCCAAAGAACGACAACCCGAAGTATTTGAACAATGTGAAGCATTTTACAAAAAGCACTTCGCCGGAATCAAGTACCGTTTTTCCGATCAAAAAAAATCAAGCAGTGAAGGGTTTCATTTGGTGGATCTTGGGATTGCCGTTTATTCCACCGTCCTCTACGAACGTCTTTTTGCGGGATACAAGAGCCTCATTGGCAATTATGGAATGACGGACTTCCCAGACCCCAACAGCTCCCTCGCCCGAATTTGCTTTCAAAGCAGGGAAGCGCTCTTTGAACAACTTGAAACGGTTTTTGAAGAAGACCGAAGGACATTTTTTAAAGAAAAAGGACTCGAAGACTATCGGTTTGACAGTTACAACGCCGCTGCACGCGCTGCAAATGCTTAATTTTGAACCATGGCACAGCAATCCTTTACCAAGTTCAACCAACATCTTCTACAAGTCCTGCCAAGAATTTTGGACGATCTACAAGGACAGCGTTTTCACTATTTGAAAATCGCTCAGCATGCCGCCGTGTATCACTGTGCAGGAAGTAAGGAAAAACTCATTGCTCATCGATTCAACAAACCGTTGATTTGGCAATCCAAAATCTATCAACTCAAAGCTTTTCGAGCAAAATCCATTACGCCTCCGAAACTTAAACCCCTTGTTATCATTGACTCTGGGAGAAGCGTACCAAATGTGAACGGTGAACGAGAATCGGTGTACTTTCGGCAAATCAAAGCCCACTGTAAGGGTCCGATTAGTCATTTGATAGCGCTCAACGGAAGTGCTGAAATCGATCATGATTATCAGCTCAAAGACCAACGTTTACTCGCAGAAAAAGCACTCTTGAAAGAAGAACAAAACCTTCTAAAAGACATTAACCGAGTTTTGCAGAAGTTGAGAATGAACAGTGCTGTGAGCGAAGAGTTCTGGGAATATTTGGCCAGTGCATTTCATCGCTTTTTCGAAGAATTCCATTTGTATTATCAGCTCTTTCACCAACAAGGAGTGAAAAAATTGGTTGCCACCAATCACTACCATCAAGAAGGACTTATTGCCGCTTGCCGACTTCATGGTATACCCTTTTATGAACTGCAGCACGGATTGATGAGCAAGTGCGATTTGTACTACGTTTATCCTGAAGTTTTACTACCAAAAACAGATCTGAGAGAAGCCTTTTTTGCAGACACCCTCTTTCTTTATGGTCCGTTTTGGAAAGCCATGTTGGAAGGTGGCTACGAGCATAGAAATAGTGTTTTGCGCATCGCCGGAGACTACGTTTCAAACAACGAAAGGGAAGAGAACAGACCCATTGAGAAGAAAAAAATCATCTTTATTGGGTCGCAGAAAAACATGCATGCCGATTACGTCATTTACATCCGACAAATCTTGTCTGTACTTGAGCAGCATTACCCAGACTGGACCGTCCAGGTGAAGCTCCACCCCTTGGAGAAACATGCCGATGAATACTACGCAATAGAGCATCCTCAGTTGGACCTTAGATGGAACGAATCCAACCTCCAGCAATTGTTGAGCGAAGCCATGATCCAAGTGAGTGTTTACAGCACCACCCTCTACGATGCACTTGGGGCAAACGTGATGAACTTTTCACTGCAGGACTTTACGGAGTCTTCCGATTACGCTCGGGAAATGGTGGACATGAACGTCGCTTTTCCCCTTCGTTTTGATGAAGATCCCATCGCCGCCGCAGAAAAGTATCGGGTAGAAGACCTCATCGAGAGATCGTCTGTTTATGCCGCTTTTGAAGCGAAAACCTTTATTGAAGCACTTGACCATGAATGAGGGGAAGCACATCTTGCTCGTGAACTTTGATTTTCCTCCCAACGAAGGTATTGGCGGAAGAAGATGGGCCAAATTTGCTCGTTATTTAGCCGAACAAGGTTTGAAAATTCACGTCATCAAAGCAGAACAACTTCCTATGCGTCCTCCATCGGTGTGGTCCAAAGAGGTGGAACATTCGAACATATCCATTACTTCATTGCCTCGACCACTGCCCACATATTTCACTCACCCTGGAAAAGGACTATGGGACAAAATTCGTTTTCACCTCTACAAAAAGGCCTTGCGGAAGCGCAGTTTAGGAACCATTTACGACCAAGCCATTGACTGGGAAGCTCCTCTTCATGCTGCTATGGACCAATTGCTAAATAAGTTCCCCATATCCACCATCATTGCGAGCGGTGCTCCATTTAACCTTTTGTACTACACCGCCAATTTTGTTGCTTCCCAGCAGAGCATTCAATTCATCGCCGACTATCGCGACCCTTGGATCAGCGCTCGTAACTATGGAATGCCTGGTCTGAATAACGCTCAACGGGCGCATGAAATGGACAAACAAAACCGGGTTCTGGAAGTGGCTGACATTGTATCCAGTCCTTACCAACAACTCAGTTTACGAATCAAAGAAGAGGGTCAAGAAAAATCAGAAGGCACTGAATTTATTGAATTGGGCCACTGCTTTGACCAAGAACAGCTGCCTGAAAGAACAGAACACAGCGAAGAGAAGACCTTTACCTTTGTTTATGGAGGAGCCTTATATCAAGGAGTTGAGCACTACTTCGATCAACTCTCTACCGTTTTGCACCAGTTGAAAGATGAAGATCTTCCACTCTATAAGCGTCTTCGCTTTAAAATATACTCCAGTGATTTTGAGCGTTTGAATGGTCGATACGCAGAACATCGCTGGATGGAGTTCTTGCCGCCCATTGGGAATCAATTATTCACAGAAATCGATCGCTCTAGTGCGGCCATTATTGCTTTATCAGAGCACAACAAAGACTTCAAAACCACCAAATTCTATGAGTTTTTGAGTCGGAAAAAGCCCGTACTCTATCTTGGTCCGCAAGGAGAAGTTGCTCAATTTTTGGAACAGAACAGTCTTGGCTCATCCATCCGCAACACGGAAGAATTGAAAGCATTTATTGAGCGAAAGGAATGGGGCCAAATTGATTTGAGTGAGCACGAACTTCAGCGTCGCGGTGCAAAACTGCTATCTTACCTCCGATGAAAATCTTGTACTACAGCGCCCACCCCAATCTACCTTTGGACAGTAAATCTGGACCTGGAACCCACATGCGCGAAATCATATCGGCATGGGAAAACGACGGTCACGAAGTACACCCCTTGATCATGGGAGGAATGGAAAGCTCTGCCGCATCATCCGCCTCTGGTTCTAAGCAATCACTCAAGAGTAAAGTAAAACCATTTGTGCCCAAGTTCATTTGGGAAACGATGAAGGACCGCGCTCTAAGAAAATTTGACCAGCATTGCGCTCGGGAATTGAGATCGGCATGTGAGGTATTTCAACCCGACTTGATATATGAACGGGGATACTTCAACATCGTATCCGGCGTGCAGGTGGCTGAAGAACTGAACATCTTCCACGCCCTAGAAATGAATGCACCCTATCCTGAAGAAAAAGCTTCCATGGAAGGGAAGGGACTCTTTCATCGGGAGTCTGTTCAGGCAGAACGAACTCAATGCCAGAAAACCCAATTGCTTGTGGTGGTATCGAGTGCATTGAAGTCTTATTTTGTGGAGCGAACGAACATCGAACCTAGCAAAGTACTCGTCACTCCCAATGCTGTTAACCTCCATTATCTTCCAAAAACATCGAAGCGTTTAGAAATTCGATCTTCTTTGTCGTGGAAGGAAGACGATTTGATCTTTGGGTTCGTTGGATCCATCTTTCCCTATCACGGAGTAGATAAACTCATTGAAGCCTTTGCGCTTTTGGAAGCAAAAAATCAACGCTTGCTCATTGTAGGAGGCGGGGCGCTTTTGGATGAATATAAGTCCAGAGTTAGTTCTCTCGGGTTGAACGAACGTGTACACTTCACGGGAGCAGTTCCTCACCAAGAAGTGTATGATTACATCGATGCCATGGACATTACCGTGATGGCCGACAGCAATTGGTATGGCTCGCCAGTCAAAATCTTTGAATATGGAGCCATGAAAAAAGCGCTCATTGCACCCAACACAATTCCCGTGTTGGATGTGATGATTGACGGCGTTGACGGGAAATTATGCAACAACAAAATACCCGAAATATTGGGTGCGATGACGCAAATGCAAGCAGATGAAGCCTTTCGGAGTCAACTTGCCCAATCTTGGCATCAAAAAGTGCTTAAAAACCACATTTGGCAAGAAGTTTCGCGCGTCATCCTTCATGAAATTACTAAGCGAATAACCGCTTGAAATCCTATCTTTGCACGAAACCCCTTTTTTGAGAATAGCCTTACTAACAGACGGCATTTTTCCATTCGTTATTGGAGGAATGCAAAAACACAGTTATTACCTCTGCCGGTTTTTACTCAACCTTGGAGTAGAACTCACCCTTTTTCATTGCGTTACGTCAGGAGAGGTTCCATCTGAAGAAGAGGTTAGAGAAGCCCTTCAAATCTCCGAAAACGCCCAATTCAAAAGCATTTGCATTCGATTTCCCAAAGGCAACGGATTACCCGGGCACTACTTACGGTCTTCTTTTCTTTACAGCAAAATGCAGGCTGATCAACTCAAAAAAGAAGCACCCTTCGATTTTGTTTACAGCAAAGGCTTTGCTGCTTGGGCCCTTTTAGACGAAAAAAAACGTGGGAAGTTTTCCACCCCCATTGGAGTGAAGTTCCATGGATACGAAATGTACCAAGCTCCACCCAACTTTAAAGCGAAACTCCAGTACCTCATGCTCCGTGGCCCTGTGAAGTTTTGCAATACTTTGGCCGACGCTGTATTTAGTTACGGGGGAAAAATAACTCCCATCGTAAATTCTTTGGGGGTAGCAGATGAAAACATCATTGAAATCCCCACCGGTATTGAATCCAAATGGCTTCGGGAAGACGACAGAAAACTGAAGTTGGAAAGTGATACCAAGAAACTGCTTTTTCTCGGAAGGTATGAACGGAGAAAAGGCATTGAAGAATTGAATGATGTATTGACAAAGATTCTCGACACCACGCGTTTCGAAGTATCCTTTATTGGCCCAATTCCCCCAAGCAAGCACATCCAACACGAGCGCGTTACTTACCATGGAAAAATCATGGATCAGGAGCGCATTCAGGAAATCATGGATCAAAACGACATTCTCCTTACTCCTTCTCATAGTGAAGGCATGCCCAATGTCATTATGGAAGGAATGGCGCGCTCCATGGCCATCTTGGCAACAGACGTAGGAGCGGTGTCGCTTCAAGTAAATGACAAAAACGGTTGGCTTATCGAGGCAGCCAACTCCCAAGCACTGGAGCAAGCTTTATTGGAGATTGACCGCGTTTCGCCAGAAGATTTGCTTTCCAAACAAGCAGAAAGCAGAAAAAAAATCATCCAAAATTTCACTTGGGAAGCGGTTTCTTCATCTACACTGGAAGCTATCCGTGCACGCTACGGTAAAACAGCGAAAGAAGCATGAAGAAAGAGGCAAAGGTGTACTTCCCCGGGCTAAATGCCTTGCGCTTTTTTGCGGCCATTGCGGTTGTGGTGACCCACGTGGAGCTCATGAAAAAGTATCTGGGTTTTGACAACTTGTGGAGCGACATTTGGGACATCCGCTACGGAATTCGAAGCACCGCCTTTGAAGCCATCCAGCTTGGACAACTCAAATGGTACCACCCCATTGTTTTTGAACTGGGTCCGCTCGGTGTGAATTTCTTTTTTGTTCTCAGCGGTTTTTTGATCACCTATCTCCTCTTCGAAGAGAAGAAAAAAACCAAAACCGTGGCGGTTTCGCACTTTTACCTTCGGCGCATTCTGAGAATATGGCCTTTGTATTACCTCGTGTTGATTTTGGGATTTTTCATCTTGCCACAATTTGATCTTTTTGACGTGCCCAGCCAAAGTGCAGCGCTTACCGATCATTTCTGGGAAAACCTCATCTGTTATGCCTTAATTCTCCCCAACCTCGCTTTCGCTCTTTTTTCGGAAGACGGCGGAGCTGTTCCCAACATTGGCCAATCTTGGTCCATTGGTGTAGAAGAACAGTTCTACCTCCTTTGGCCGCTCATTTTGAAGTACACCAAAAAGCCCTTGGTGCTTATTCTCGTTGCTACTCTTGTACTTCTAGGGCTCAAATTCATCGTTTTGGTGATGCTCGAATCCCAGCCTAGCGACACCCTTGTGGTGATCAAAAACTTCTTGGTGATGAGCAAAATTGAAAGCATGGCCATTGGTGGCTTGGGGGCTTATTTTCTGTACTACAAGAAAAATTACGTCCTCTCGGTGATTTACAACCCGCTGATGCAAACGCTTGCCTTTTTGTTGATTCCCTTTTTATTGTTTTTCACCCATAGAATGTACCAAGATGGGGCGCACCTCATCTCCTCAGCCAGTTTCTTGATCATCATCATGAACATTGCCAGCAACGAAAACAGCCTCATCAAACTGTCAGGTAAACTACTCTACAATTTGGGTAAAATATCTTACGGGGTTTATATGTACCACATGATGGTGATTGTTTTTGTTCTCAATTTCCTCAAACAACAGGAAGTTCCTCCCGACGCTTTGGGAGGAATCAATGGAGTCTTGTTATATTTCGGAGTAATTGCCTTAACCTTGTTAATAGCGCAGTTATCATACACCTATTTCGAAGCCTTTTTCATTCGCAAGAAAGCGGCCTTCACGAAGGTGATTAGCGGAGATGCCGCAAGAAAGAAGAAATGAACAGACTGATTACTATAGGGGTTTACATCACGATTTTTATCAGTTCATACGTGCTGTTTAAATCGCCGTTTGAAGGGTACATCAGCTACTTTGTAATGCTTTTTCTCTTCCCCATCATGCTCGTGCGCTACGGAATCCCGAAGCTCCCCTTGCTCATTTTCCTGCCACTCCTCGTTTCAGGATTTGTTTACATCATGGCTGGCGACAACAACTTTGGAAGTTTCATCAAAATCTTCATTGGTTTTTTTGCTGCCGTACTGTTCTACCGCTACGTCCTCGAGATGTACGATTTCGACGTCCCAAAGCTCTTCGAATGGTATGTGAAGGGATGTGTGATTGTTTCGGTTATCGGCATTTTTCAAGTCATTTTTTTCCGGCTTGGTTTCAAACCGGGCTATGATTTCCACTGGATTTTCAACAAATGGGGACTCACGCAAGGCGGTCTGGGAGTGCGAATGAACTCTGTATTTTCTGAACCCGCCTACTTCGCCGCAGTCGTTGGTCCGGCTTTCTTCGTAGCCATTCACAATTTATTTTGGCGCACCCGTTTTTGGATGACGAAAAGACAAGCGATCATTATCGTTGTTGCCTACCTCCTCACCTTCAGTAGCCTTGGAATTCTGGGAATCTTCCTGGCCATTTTACTCCTGCTGCTCAACTATGGTTTTGTGAGGTATGCCATCATTTTTATTCCTGTAGCCTATTTTGGGTTTGGTTTCGTGTATAACAATGTTGAGGAATTCAGAGAACGCTACGACGGTACTTTGGAGGTGTTTGTGAATCAGAACATCCGCGATTACGATGTGCACGGCTCTTCCTTCGTACTCTACAACAATTTCACGGTGGCGTTTGAAAACTTTAAGCGAAACCCCATTTTAGGAACGGGTTTGGGGTCGCAAGAAACCGCCTTTGATCGATACAGTTTGACCCGTTTCACTGATGTAATTCAAATTGACTTCAACAAGTCAGATGCCAACTCCATGTTTTTGAGACTGATGTCGGAAACGGGCTTGTATGGTGTCCTTTTCATCATCATCTTTTTGTTTAAGCATCACATCCCAAGGACAAAATCGGCCAACGACTACAATTGGATCATCAGCAATGCCATTTTGATGGTAATCCTGCTCTATCTCGCTCGGCAGGGACACTATTTCATCAATGGTTTCCCCTTCTTTCTGTGGTGCTATTATTACGTGAGTAAATCCAACAAAGCCGCACTGGCCGAGGAATTGGGCGAACTTTCTTCTGTACCCATCAACCCGTCGGTATCCAAAAAGAAAAAAGCCGTTCGGCACTTCCCCGGCTAAAAATGGGCAAATCAATACCTTCGCATTTCTACTGACTGAAACACATGAACGCCAAAACCGCACTCTTTCTTTACACCGAACTTGCCGGGTACATGGTGAATTGCATCAATACTTTGGCAGAGGAAAAAGGAATTGAGGTTAAAATTATCGCCTATCCCATCAATCCCGAAGCCCCATTCAGTTTTGATTTCCATTCAAAGGTAGAAGTCTTGAACCGAAAAGACTTCCAAGACAACACCCTTTCCAACTTCATCAAAGAACTTCAACCAAACTGGATTTACTGTTCTGGCTGGTCTGACAAAGGCTACCTCCAGGCCATCAAGAAGAACCCCAGTATTCCAAGTGCCCTGGCTTTTGACAACCAATGGGAAGGAAATCTGAAACAAAAAGTGCTTTCTCTAGGAGCTCGTTTTCTTTTGAAACCCCATTTCAATTTTGCCTTTGTGCCCGGAGAACGCCAAGCTCGTTTTGCGAAAAAGTTGGGCTTTGCAGACCGAGAAATCAAGCGAGGAGTGTACTGCTGCGATACAAAGCTCTTCGCTTCTTACAAAGCAAAAAAAACCGAGAAACAACTGTTGTGGATGGGGAGATATATCCCACAAAAAGGCGCCGAGCTTCTTTGGAAAAGCTTCATTGAAGTAAACGAAGAGCTTGGAAATGCATGGACCCTTCACTGCGCTGGGACGGGAAGCGATTTTGAGCAGAGAATACACCACCCGCACATCGTACATCACGGATTTGTTCAGCCAGAGAACCTCAAAGAACTCATTCAAAAAAGCACCTGCTTTGTCCTGCCGAGTCATTTTGAACCCTGGGGAGTGGTGGTGCACGAAATGGCCACTGCCGGACTTCCTCTTTTGGTTTCATCTGCTGTTGGCGCGGGAGACGAGTTTGTGAAAGATAATGAGAACGGGATTGTGTTTGAGGTGAATGACGAAAAAGCACTGAAAAATGCCCTTTATCAAGTGATGAGTTCAAGTCCGGAAGCCCTGCGCGAAATGGGAAGACAAAGCGAAGTTCTTGCGGAAAAAATCAGCCCTACAACTTGGGCCAACACTGTTGAATCAATGATGTACCTTTAAGCCATGGCAAAAATTTTAGTCACCGGAGGAGCAGGTTTTATTGGCGGCGCAATGGCTGAAGCCTTGGCGAAGAACCCAAAGAATGAAATCGTTGTGTTCGACAACCTCTTAACAGGAGCCTTGTGCAAACTGCCCAAATCGGAGCATCAAAACATTCACTTCATCCAAGGCGATGTCAATCATTTGGAAGAATTAGCGTTGGTATTCCAAGCTTGGGATTTTGATTTCGTTTTCCATTATGCCGCTATGGTGGGGGTCCTCAGAACCTTGAAATCACCCGTAAAAGTGCTTGAAGACATCGACGGCATCCGAAATGTGCTGGAATTGAGCAGACACGCCAATGTGCGCCGAGTATTTTTTTCAAGTTCATCAGAAGTTTACGGAGAACCTTTTGAAATACCTCAAAACGAGAAAACAACACCATTAAATTCCCGACTTCCTT
Organism: uncultured Comamonadaceae bacterium; assembly: GCA_964649515.1. Classification (GTDB taxonomy): domain Bacteria; phylum Bacteroidota; class Bacteroidia; order Flavobacteriales_D; family Sanyastnellaceae; genus CALKGK01. Next base: position 37,515 of record CAZYPV010000005.1, read on the forward strand.
ATGCCATCGTGAAAAACGTGGGGGAAGCCTACCTCCGTGCCTTTCATCAAGAACACCAATTGAATTATACCATTTTTCGCTTCTTCAATACCTACGGACCAAAACAGAGCGATGATTTTGTGATGACCAAATTCATCAAAGCAGCTTTGCAAAACGAGGACATCACGATTTACGGAGACGGGCAACAAACTCGAACCTTCTGTCATATCCAAGACAACATCGCAGCCTGTCTTTCCATCTTTGAAAATGAACACTACTTGAACGAAACCGTCAACATTGGTTCTGATCTTGAAATATCCATCCTTGAATTGGCTGAGTTGATCTTGAAGTTGACCAATAGTAAAGGACAAATTGTTCATCTGCCAGCGCTAAGTGAGGGCGACATGACCCGAAGACGTCCTGACAACACCAAAATGAAGGCCGTACTTGAAAAAGAACTCATCTCTTTAGAAGAAGGAATTCAAGACCTTTGTGAGCATTTAAAACAGGAAGCGCATGTGCGGAATTAGTGGAATATACGGACTTGAGGGCTTGGAGGACCCGAAATCCATCCTCATCAAAATGACCGAAGCCCTCGCTCATCGGGGTCCGGACGCTCAAGGTATCCACTTCAATGAACACCTTGGGATGGGGCATCGCCGGCTTTCCATCATCGACACTTCCAGCGATGGGAATCAACCCTTTCACAGTGCTGACGGCATGTATAGCTTGGTTTTCAATGGCGAACTCTATAACTATCTCGAGCTCAAAGAAAAACTCAAAGAATATCCTTTTCAAACCAAAACCGACACCGAAGTCGTGCTTGCAGCTCTTCAGACTTGGGGAGATCAAGCACTTCAACGCTTCAACGGGATGTTCGCTTTTGCCTTTTGGGACCATCACAAAAAAGAACTCAAACTCGTTCGCGACCGACTTGGCATCAAGCCGCTTTATGTTTCGAGTGTTGGATCCCACTTCCTCTTTGCCTCTGAAATTCGGAGTATTTTGGCCAGTGAACTTGTTGAGCGGAAATTATCTCCAGAAGGTCTTGCAGACTATCTCCGCTACCAAACGGTGCATGGTGAACATACCATCATTGAAGGCATTCAGCAAATTCCAGCAGGAGGAATGCTGGTGATTCGGGAGGAAGAACAACAGTTTGTGGACTACTGGAATCTTTGTCAAGCAGCCAATTTGGACGCCGGCAATCAAAATCGAGAGCAACAGAAAAAAGACATTCGCACCCTGCTCACGGAAAGCGTTCAATTAAGAATGCGGGCAGACGTTCCCTTCGGAGCCTTTCTCTCTGGAGGAATTGACAGCAGTGCCATCGTGGGTTTGATGGCTGAAGTGAGTGATCAATCCATCGCCACATTCAACATCAGTTTCAAAGAAAACGAATTCAGTGAAGCTCCCTATGCACGGGCAATTGCTCAAAAATTCAACACCGATCATCATGAAATTGAGCTCAGTGTTGATGCATTCAAATCCATGATTCCCGACGCATTGGACGCCATGGACCACCCGAGCGGCGATGGTCCGAACACCTACGTGGTTTCCAAAGTCACCAAAGAAGCTGGAATTACCATGGCCTTGAGTGGCCTCGGGGGCGACGAGCTCTTCGCAGGTTACAGCATCTTCACCCAAAGCGCATCGCTATTGAGCAAACGTTGGCTCATGAGCTTTCCTCCCCTCATTCGGGGTATGGGTGGCGACCTGATGAAACTACTCAAACCAAGTGTTGCCAGCAGCAAAATGGCCGGCATCTTAAAAGAAGACTACCTCGATTTAGAACACGTTTACCCTTGGTCTCGCAGCATCTTTGAAGATCAGAAAATCCAGAAATTACTGCGGCAAAAAAACCTTCCCGAAAACGCAGTGAAACGTCAACTCTTGGAAAGTTTTCAAGCAAAATCTCGTGGAGCAAACCTCCCCTTTTTGAGTAAAGTAAGTGTAGCTGAAATACAAAGCTATATGCGTCATGTGCTTTTGCGTGACAGCGACCAAATGAGCATGGCCCACGCCTTGGAAGTTCGCGTCCCTTTTCTCGACCACCGCTTAGTAGCTTACGTTTTGGGGGTGAATGATACCAACAAATACCCGCATACACCCAAAGAATTGCTTGTGGACAGCCTTGGAGACCTCCTCCCGCGAGAAATCGTTGACCGACCCAAAATGGGGTTCACTTTACCTTGGGAACTTTGGATGAAAGGCGATTTGAAAGACTTTTGTGCTGAAAACATGGAAGCACTCAGTAAGAGAGAAGCATTTAATGAACGGGAAGTGCTTCAGCTTTGGAAAGATTTTCTTCATGGAAAGCCGGGCATTACTTGGAGCAGGATTTGGCCGTTGGTGGTCTTAAATTATTGGATGAATAAGAACAACATTGAGTAAAACACCGCACATACTTGTTTTCATAGATTGGTTTTCCCCTGGTTACAAAGCGGGAGGTCCTATTCGATCGATCGTGCACTTGTGTGAGCAGTTGCCTTTTCGTTTTTCAATCGTTACCTCCTGTTTCGACCACCAATCCAGCACTCCTTATCCTGGAATTGAACAAGGAGCATGGCTGAAACATCGCGAAAATGTGGAAGTGATGTACCTTCCGCCCAAAAGCATTTCAAACGCATTTTTGAAAACCCTCCTTTTTGAGCGAAATCCCGATAAAATCTATCTGAATAGCATGTTCAGCATGCCTTTCTCGGTGATGCCCATGAAAATGGCCAAGAAACTCAATTGGTCTAATCGGGTCATTCTTGCACCAAGAGGAATGCTGAAAGCAGGGGCACTTTCCATCAAGTCAAAAAAGAAAAAAACCTTTCTCTTCACCAGTAAATTATTAGCTTGGCACAAGGGAATTACTTGGCACGCCACAAATGCGGAAGAAGCAGATGAAATTCGCAAGGTATATGGTGAATCGTGTCAGATCCTCATCGCACCCAACCTCCCCACATCTCCAAAAGAAGCCCTCGAACTGCCACCAAAGAACGTAGGCACGTTGAAGTTGGTGTCCATCTCCCGGGTGAGCAGGGAGAAGAACTTGCTGGGTGGATTAAAGTACCTCACCAAGGTCGATCGAAAAATTGAATGGTGGATTTATGGCGTGCTTCAAGACCAAGAATACCTGTCCTCATTAAAAGCTTTCGCAAAGGAACACCCGCACGTTGAGATGCACCTCGTGGGCGAAATCCCTCCAGATCAAATGAGCTCAGCACTGCAAAAAGCCCATTTTTTCTATTCACCTACCTTAGGAGAGAATTACGGTCACGCCATTGTTGAGGCCCTGAATTATGGTATTCCTGTCATCATTTCAGACAAAACACCTTGGCGAAATTTGGAAGAACAAAAATCGGGTTGGGACTTGAACCTCAATCCTCTTTATTTTGTGCCTGTTTTGGAGTATTGTGCCGACATGGATCAAGAAACCTATGCCGAATGGAGGACAGGTGCTCACCGACTTGGACAAAACATCGCGACGGATGAGAAAGCCATCAACGCAAACAAAGCGCTATTTCGCTCATGAAAACAACCGACCTCAGTACATTCAATAACGACTGGTATCAACCGGGCAACAAAGTGAAAAAATTGCTCTGGTATTTTATGAATGTGCTTGTAATGAAGAATCACCTTTGGCCACACAGTCCGTCAAAAATCTCGCTTTTACGAGCATTTGGGGCCAAAATTGGACAAGGTGTTGTGATCAAACCTGGAGTGAGTGTCAAGTACCCATGGCTCTTGCGCATTGGCAACTACTCATGGATAGGAGAAAACGTTTGGATTGATAACCTCGATTTCGTGAACATTGGGAACCACGTTTGCATCTCTCAAGGAGCATTGCTTTTGTGCGGAAATCACGATTATTCCAGTTCTCGATTTGACCTTATGATTGGTGAAATCCATCTTGAAGACGGAGTTTGGATTGGAGCCAAATCAACGGTGAGCGGAGGAGTGCGCGCCAAATCGCACGCTGTTCTTAGCATTCAATCTGTTGCATCGAAAGACCTGGATGCCTATTCCATTTATCGCGGGAACCCTGCAACAAAAATCAAAGAAAGGACCATTAAAGCATGAAGATTTCGATCATAACCATCGCTTACAATAGTGAAGAAACCATCGAAGACACCATTCTCTCAGTGCTTGCTCAAAGTCATAAAGACATTGAATACATTGTGGTGGACGGTGCCTCGAAAGACGGTACAATGGACATTGTGAACAAGCATCAAGCGGGAATTGCGCGCATCATTTCGGAGCCCGACAAAGGCATTTACGATGCAATGAACAAGGGAGTTCTGGCAGCAACAGGAGATGTCATTGGTATCCTGAACTCTGACGATTTTTATGCGGACAATGACGTGATTAAGGACGTGAATACAGCTTTTGAAAAGAGTGACATTGAAGGCTTGTATGCCGACCTTGTGTATGTTGACCGAAACAATCCAACACGTGTGGTTCGGAATTGGAAATCGGGGGACTATCGTCCGGGTTTGTTTTTGAAAGGATGGATGCCTCCTCATCCCACCTTCTTTGTGAAAAAGGGATGCTATGATCAACTTGGGATTTACAATACCACTTTAAAAAGTGCTGCTGATTACGAACTCATGCTTCGTTTCATTCACAAAGGAAAGATCAAATTGGGGTATTTGCCTCGGATAATCACCAAAATGCGTCTTGGTGGTCAAAGCAACGTAAGCTTAAAGAACCGCATTCGCGCTAATCAAGAAGATCGGAAAGCATGGGAGATGAACGGCTTAAAACCTGGTCCCTTCACCCTCATCAGAAAACCCCTGGGGAAGATCAAACAATATCTTCGTTAGGAGAAACAAGGTTTAAAAGGAAACTTGTCCTCACTTGCTTTCTCTTTCTACACTTCAGCACAAACAAAAACCCTCAACACGAAAGTGCTGAGGGTTTAAAAATTCTTTTGGGTTGTCTATCTTAGAACTTGGCTCTAGATCGACGTGCACCGCTTCTGTTTTTCAACCAGCTGTATTTCGATCTGTAGAAATTACTTCTACCGCGAATTACTTTCCCTACGGTGAGTTGGGTAGTTAAGAAGCTATCGTTATTGGTGGGGTCACCACGTTTTGTTCTTACTTCAGGACCGCCCCATTGATGGTCGAATACCGAACCAGCTTGGGGGTCATTTATCGCTTGAATCAACTCTGGGTAAGATTGACTATAGAAGGCTCTTCCAGCTTCGGACATCAAAGCCGGATCACCATAAACTGATGAAATGTCATCCAAATAATCTGTAAAGGTGGTTCTCCAGCTCAACTCCCAACCGATTCTCCATTCTTTGTTGAAGGTGAAATTCAAACCTAAACCTGCAGGCAAAGCGAGTCCGTAATAACCGTAACCCTCATATTCACCATTACCGGTATCTTCCGTATTGAAATCTCTCAAATCCCACCAGCGTTCTGGATCAAAGCGAACTCCTGAATTGGGATCTTGGTAGCGAATTTGTCCTTGTGGATTGTGTCTGAACGCTGAAACTCCTCCGAACACATAAAATTTGAAGGTGGGGTTGTAGTACCCTCTTCCACCCACGTCATTGTCATAAAAAACAGTAAGTTCACCTCTTAAGCCCAACTCCAACATGCGGTTTCTAAAGTTCAGATTTCGAGCTCTACGTGCAGGATTGGTTGACTCCGAGTCGGAATCATTGATCTGCAAATAAGTGAAGTTACCTGCTAAAGAAAGTCGTTTTGAAAACTTATATCGTCCATAAAGACCAACGGCAATGTTGGTTTGATTGAGGTGCATATCAAAGACGAAATCTCGGCGGGTTTGTTCTTTTCCACCAATATCTCCCAGGTAGTTCGCACCACCAATGGCCACCCCCCAATCCCATTGATACTGCGCAAAGGAGCTCAATGAAAGTAGAACAATGACAAAAGTAAATAACTGTTTCATGGACAAATCTTTAGTTCAGCTAATGAACAAAAATACAATAAAACGTGGACCTTCGATAAAATGATTCATTTTCCTGAAGTTTCTCTGCTATCTTCGAGCAAAATAAACAAGAAATGAGCACCCAGCAAGCACTGCAAAACATCCTTCAAAGCAAGTACCCCATTGTTCAAGCAGGAATGGTTTGGTGTTCTGGTTGGAAATTGGCTTCAGCAGCTTGCAATGCTGGGATTTTCGGGGTGATTGGCGCCGGAAGCATGTATCCTGAAATTCTGGAGGAGCACCTCGAAAAGATGAAAAAACATGCATCTACTCCTTTTGCAGTTAACCTTCCACTGCTCTATCCGGCCATTGATGAGCACATCGATTTGATTGTGCGCCATCAGGTGCCAGTGGTCATCACCTCAGCGGGCTCTCCGAAGAAATTCACCCAGACTTTTCAAGAACACGGCATCAAGGTCATACACGTGGTCAGCAGTGTTCTCCATGCTAAAAAAGCCGAAGACGCTGGAGTGGATGCCGTCGTAGCGGAAGGTGTAGAAGCGGGCGGACACAATGGTCGAGATGAAATCAGCACTTTTGTCCTCACCCCGAGCGTTCGGGATGCGGTTCAAATACCTGTTATCGCTGCTGGTGGGATACGCAACGGTAGAGGAATTGCGGCTGCTTTAGCACTTGGGGCAGACGGCGTTCAAATCGGAAGTCGCTTTGTACTTAGTGAAGAATCTTCCGCACACCAAGCCTTCAAGCAAGCCTTGATCCAAAGCACTGAAGGCGACACCATCCTCACCCTAAAAGAGCTGGCTCCAGTGCGTTTATTGAAAAACAAATTCTTCGACGACATCCTCAAAGCCTACGCCAGTGGGGCAGATAAAAAGGCGCTTGCACAACTGCTTGGAAGGGGACGTGCAAAACGAGGAATGTTTGAAGGTGATCTTATTGAAGGAGAACTGGAAATTGGTCAGGTAGCCGCATACATGGACAGCATTTTGCCGGTGAAGCAAATTGTATCCGCTCTCGTCGAAGAATTTCAAGCCACTCAAGCGAAAATGGCCAAGCTCCCGACTTGGGATGGAAGCAACCAATGATTTATTTTTGTTGTTTTCAAACTAAGGCGGTATTATCCACGTTATGCTGCTGTGGTGAAGTGTTTTTTTATGAACTTTGTGCGCTTGAACTGTATCAAACATATCTTCCTTCTTTTGTTGTCGGCCTTCTTTATCGGCAGCAGCATTGCCCAGGTATCTGCGCCCGAGCTTTCTTGCGTGAGTACCGACCTTGCGGGCAACCCCACCTTAACATGGACACCCCCCAATGACCCCGGTAACGAGTTCATTTCGTATGACATTTGGACCTTCAACATTATCACAGGCACCACAAACTTGATTGGAACCATTGGCAACATCAACGCTACCACATTCACGCACAACGGTGGTCTGGGCAATTTTCAGTCGGTATGCTACTACGTCACTACCAATTACAACAGTGGAGGGATTCAAACCAGTGACCCCTCGGACACCGTTTGCAACATGTTTTTGCAAGCCAATCCCAGCATCACACCAGGTTTTGTGACTTTGGAATGGAACGAAGTTTATTTTGAAGGCGGAACCAACCCGAACAGCTACATCATATCGGCTGAATTTCCCGCAGGTGTTTGGACTCAAGTGGCCAGTATTCCCTACGAGCCCGGCTACAATCTTTTTGAATACGAAGTCACCGAATGCAACGCTGACATCAACTTTCAGATCCAGCTCGAAGGAAACAGTGGATGCTTTTTTTCCAGCAACATCGCGGGCGGAAACTACTCTGACCAGGCAGATGCTCTACCCCCTGTTGTCACTTCTGTAACCGTGGATTCGCTGTTGGGAAATGCCAGCATGCAATGGGAACCGTCGGTATCTGCAGACGTAGCAGGATACATCATTTATGAATGCATCAACAACTTTACCTTTGCGATTGATACCATTTTTGATCCCAACGCCACCGCTTACACCAATGACGCCTCTTCCGCCAACACCGGCTCTGAAGGCTACACCATTGCCGCTTTTGACGACTGCTTTGTGATGGGAGAACCCGACCCGGGTCCGGCAGCAGGTGGATGCAGTGAGACCATCTACCTTCAAACCTCATGGTCTGCCTGCCAAAACAGTGTTACCTTGTTTTGGACACCCTATGACACCTGGACCAATGGCGTTCAAGAGTACCGCATATTTGCTCAAGAAACCACCGTCATGGGCGTGCAGGGAAATTCATTTCTTTTGGATGTTGTGGACGGATCCAACACCACCTACATCCATGAAGATGCAGTGCTCTCTAGCACCTACCGCTACCGCATACAAGCCGTAGAAAATGTTACGGGAAACACCAGCGAGTCGAACACCCGCGTTCAGCTCCTCTTCTACCCTTCTACTCCACAAAACACGAGAATTGCTACTGCCACCGTTCAAGCTCAAAACGATGTATTGATTGCCGTGGACATTGATGAGAACAACACCTTCACCAACACATACGTGCTGGAAAGAAGACAATTGGGACAATCCATTACCGGACCTTACCTCTTTGAACCCATTGATCAACTTAGTGCAGGGAACGGAGCCAACCTCATCAGTTTCAACGACCTCAACGTCAGCACCCAAGACACCCAATACGACTACCGCATCATTGTTGAAAATGGCTGTAATGATCAAGTGGACACCACCGAAATTGCCCGCCCCATGTTGCTCACCGGCATCGCCAATACAGAAAGGTTGGTGAATACGCTCTTTTGGACGCCTTACATCGAATGGGCCGGTGGCGTTTTGAATTATGAAATTTACCGGAGCAATGATCCTGGTGAATTGGGTGAATTGCTCATCACTGTGCCTGGTGGTGTGACGAGTTTTGAAGACGACGTGAGCGACCTTCTCTTTACACCAGGAGAATTTTGCTATACCATTCAAGCCATTGAAAATCCAGGATTCACCATCCCCTTCACTTCGCTTAGTAACCAACTGTGCCTTACCCAGGAACCAAAAATCTGGATACCCAACGCCTTCGTGGTAGGAGGGTTTAACAATACTTTTCAACCCGTTATTTCTTTTGCTGACTTTGAGCGATATGAGATGTTTATATTCAATCGTTGGGGAGATTTGGTTTACGAAACCGATCTCATTGAAGAAGGTTGGGATGGATCTGCAGGAAATGAAACCCTTATGGAAGGCGTTTACACTTATTTCGTACGTGTTCAAGACGGAGCTGGAAGGGTTTACGAGCGTCGGGGAACCCTGACTTTATTGAACGCAGAAGAATAAGTCATACCTCATTTGATTTGCCAGAATTTATTTTTGTATAAGTTCAATCTACACTATGTCTGCATTTGACAATAAAATCATCGGTGAAGGACTCACTTATGATGACGTTTTGATGGTTCCTGCGTATTCTGAAGTACTTCCTCGCGACGTCCAAATTCAATCCAAATTCACACGAAACATCACTGTGAACACTCCAGTAATCAGCGCTGCGATGGACACGGTAACCGGAGCAAAAATGGCCATTGCCATGGCGCGTCAAGGCGGAATTGGTGTAGTGCACAAGAACATGAGCATTGAACAGCAAGCTCAGGAAGTTCGCAAGGTGAAGCGTTCTGAAAGCGGAATGATTCAAGACCCCATCACTTTGAATCAAAAAGCCGTCGTTGGTGACGCCTTGAACATCATGGCTGAGCACAAAATTGGAGGTATTCCAGTGGTTGACGACCAGATGATCCTTGTTGGAATCGTGACCAACCGCGACCTGCGCTTCGAAAAAGACCGAAACCGGGCCATCAGCGAAGTAATGACCAGTAAAAACATCATTACAGCAGATGCCAACGCCGATTTAAGCACCGCAGAAGCCATCCTTCAGCAACACAAAATTGAAAAGCTTCCCGTGGTGAATGAAGACAACAAGCTGGTTGGTCTCATCACTTACAAAGACATCATCAAACTCGCGGAGTTCCCGAATTCTTGCAAAGATCAATACGGACGCTTGCGGGTTGCTGCAGCAGTTGGTGTAACCTTCGACACCATTGACAGAGCAGCAGCACTCGTGAATGCAGGAGTTGACGCCCTCGTGATTGATACTGCTCATGGACACAGCGCTGGCGTAGTTAAGGTTTTAAAGGAAGTGAAAGCCCAATTTCCTCAAGTGGATGTGATCGTTGGTAACATCGCCACTGGTGAAGCAGCTAAAATGCTTGCTGATGCCGGAGCAGACGCCGTAAAAGTTGGAATTGGCCCTGGTTCCATTTGCACCACCCGTGTAATTGCAGGTGTGGGTGTGCCCCAACTCTTTGCCGTAATGGAAGTAGCCAAAGCACTCGAAGGAACAGGAGTTCCATTGATTGCAGATGGAGGAATTCGATTTACGGGAGACATTGTCAAAGCTCTGGCCGGAGGAGCCAACACCGTAATGGTAGGATCCATGCTCGCGGGAGTAGAAGAGAGTCCGGGCGAAACCATCATCTACGAAGGTCGAAGATTCAAATCTTATCGAGGTATGGGATCCATTGAAGCCATGCAGAAAGGTTCCAAAGACCGCTATTTCCAAGACGCAGAAGATGACATCAAAAAGCTCGTTCCAGAAGGAATCTCCGGTCGGGTACCTTACAAAGGATCAGTTCGGGAAGTGATGTACCAAATCATTGGCGGACTTCGTGCAGGAATGGGGTATTGTGGTGCGAAAGACATTGATGCTCTATGGCAAGCGAAGTTTGTTCGAATCACCAATGCCGGCGTAAAAGAGTCACATCCTCACGACGTATTCATTACCCGTGAAGCCCCCAACTACAGCATTCGATAGTTCGCTTAGTAACTCTAAAGCATTTGATTACTTTTGTGTGCCTTGCGACGGAAGTAAGGCACTGACCAAAAACGCTCAAACAATGAAAATGAAACAAGTTTTCTTTACCCTCAGTATCCTTGCTGCATCCTTCGGCAGCATTGCTCAATCTTCGGACATCATTCTCAAAGTCGAGGACGAACAGGTAACACGAGAAGATTTTGAAAGCATTTTTCGCAAAAACAATCGCGACAGCGTGATTACCACCGCCTCGTTGGATGAGTACATGGAGTTGTTCATCAATTTTAAACTGAAAGTTCGAGCGGCAATGGAAGCCGGATTGGACACCAGTAGCAGCTTTCAACGAGAACTCTTGGGCTACCGCAAGCAACTTGCAAGACCTTACCTCGTTGACCAAGCTCTTCTCGACGAATTGATTGAAGAAGCTTACGAACGCCAGAAAACAGAAATCCGCGCCTCGCACATCTTGGTCAAGTGCGATCCCAATGCCTCTCCTGCAGACACCTTGAAAGCTTATGAGCGCATCGTTGCCTTGCGAGACCGCATTGTGAATGGAGAATCTTTTGAAGCTGTTGCCACCGCTAAGAACGGATCTCAAGATCCATCCGTGAGAGACAATAAAGGAGACCTTGGTTACTTCTCGGCATTTCAAATGGTGTACCCTTTTGAAGAGGCCGCTTTCAACACCCCTGTAGGCGAGATATCAGCGCCCGTTCGCACCAACTATGGCTATCACATTTTGAAAGTGAACGACAAACGAGATGCCCGTGGGGAAATTCTTGCCGCTCACATCATGATTCGCGTTGATGAGAAGAACCCGACCAGTAAAATGGAAGGTGAAGAAAAAATCAATGAGATTTATGCGCTTTTGAAAGAAGGCAACGACTTTTCGGAACTATCCGTGAAGTATAGCGATGACCCCAGCACCGCAAAACGAGGTGGAGAACTTCCTTGGTTTGGAACAGGTAAAATGGTGGAAGAATTTGAAAATGCCGCCTTTGCTTTGGAGAACAATGGAGACATCTCTGAACCTTTCCTATCTCCGTATGGATGGCACATTGTAAAACGCATCGATTACAAGCCCATTCCCGACTTCAAATCGGCCAAAAATGACATTAAAAGTAAAGTGAGTCGAGATGCACGGGCTGAACTTACGAAATCATCCTTCCTCAACAAATTGCGTAAGGAGTATGCCGTTGAAGTAGATCAAAAATGCATGAAAGCCATTTACAAGGCGGCGGATGCAGACAGTGCTTTTCTTGGAAAAGGTTTGGGAGACATCAAATCAAAAACCCTCCAAAAACCTCTTTTGACCATTGACGGACAAAGCAGAAGCGTGGAATCATTTGTGAAGAAGCTCAACAACGCCAAGATTCGCGACAAAAGATTGAGCTCGAAAGAAATCGTAGATCAGCAGCTTGAAGCTTACATTGATAGTGAATTGATGGACTATGAAGACAGTCGATTGGAAGAAAAGTACAACGATTTCAGGTTGTTGATGAATGAATACCACGACGGCATCCTCTTGTTTGAATTGACCGACGAAAAAGTGTGGTCGAAAGCCGTTAAAGACACCTTGGGACTTCAAGCTTTTTACGAAGCGAACAAAGCCGATTTTATGTGGGAAGAACGTGCCGATGTTGTGATCTACACCTGCAAAGATGCCAAAGTTGCCAAGGCGCTAAGAAAAGCCATTCAAAAAGGAAAAGACCTCAACGAAATCAATGACGAGTTGAACGAAACCACCCGTTTGAACTTCAGCTACGAAGAAGACGTTTTGGAGAGAAGTGAAAAAGACATCTTCGCTAAAATTGCTTGGGAAGAAGGACTCAGCGAGAACATTGAAGAGCAAGGGCAAATCATCATTGTTCAAATCAATGAAATCATTCCTGCAGCGCCCAAAACCCTTGAAGAAGCCCGTGGCTTGATTACCGCAGAGTATCAAAACTACCTCGAAGCTGAATGGATCAAGGAGTTGCGCGCGAAATACAGCTTTGAAGTGAACGAAAGCGTGTTGCATTCGATCAAATAATGAAAAAGAAGCTTTCCCTGCTTGTATGCACCTTCATGGCCTTGTTCGTCTTATCATGTGAGATGAAGCGAGAAGAAGTGCCTGCCGAGCAGAAAGACGCCGTTGCGAGAGCGTATGATAAGTGGCTAACGAAAAGTGAGCTGAGTGAAATGATTCCAGACAACAGCAGTGTGGAAGACTCCTTAGCCCTCGCTCAACGTTTCATTAACAACTGGCTCAAGGAACAAAGCGTGCTTCACCGAGCCGAAAAAAACCTGCCGCTTGAGCAACAAGGTTTTGAAAAAGAACTGGAAGAGTTTCGCCGATCTTTGCTGACCTACGCCTATGAAAGTCAGCTCATCGAACAACGCTTAAACACCGAAATCGATGCAGAGGAAATGGAAGCTTACTACGAAAGCAATAAAGACATCTTCCGGCTCAAAGACTACATCGTAAAAGCAAAATACTGCATCCTTGAAGAGCCCCTTTCAAAACCAAAGCGGTTTGAAAAACTCTTTTATAGCGATGATGCACAAGATCTCGTTCGCTTGGAACAATATTGTGTCGATCAAGGCATTAATTATTATTTGGACACTGAAAGTTGGTTGTTTTTTGAAGACCTCCTGCAAGCGGTGCCCATTGAAGTGTACAGCGTAAACAACCTGCTTCGTTCCAATAAAAGTATTCGCTTTGAGCGGGATCAAAAAGTGTACTACGTCAAGTTCATTGAGTATGAGTTGAAGGATAACTACTCTCCTTTGACCCTCGTGGAGAACCAAATCCGCAACCTCATTTTGAATCGACGAAAACAAGAACTACTTTCTCAGCTCAGGGAAGACCTATACCGGGACGACCTCAGCAAGAAAAACATTGAAAATTTGACTGAATGAAATACTTCATTGCACTATTAAGTTTACTCACCATTGGATCGAGCATCGCCCAAGACAAAGGTGAATTGATCGACAAAGTGGTGGCGGTTGTCGGAAATGAAATTGTGCTTCACTCCGAAATCGAATCGCAAGCCCTTCAATACACTGAGCAAGGAATGAAAGTTGGTGCGAAAGAAAAAGGCCAAATTCTCGAAGATCTGCTCTTTCAGAAGCTGCTTGTTCACCATGCCAAAATTGACTCATTAGAAGTGGGAGATGCGGCCATTCAAAGTGAAATCGAGCGTCGTTTGGAGTACTTCATCCAAGTGTTTGGATCCATTGAAGCCTTCGAAGAATACTTTGGCACATCTGTAGCTCAGTGGAAATCGGAACTTCGCGACCCCATCGAAGAGCAACTGCTCGCCCAGCAAATGCAAGGTCAAATCGATAGCCGAGTACGCTCAACACCTGCTCAAGTAAAAGCCTATTACGATCAACTACCTCCAGACAGCATCCCCCTCATCAACGCGGAGATTCAATATGGGATGATAGAGCTCAAGCCGCAAGTGCGCGAAGAAGAAAAAGAAGCAACACGCGCACTGCTCGACAGCATTCGCACCCTTGTTATGCGCGGCGAAATGCCCATGGACCTTGCTGCTTTCAATTACAGTGAAGACCCTGGATCCAAGTACAAAGGGGGATGTTATGAAGCCGTGAGAAGAGGTCAGTTCGTTCCGGAATACGAAGCAGCCGTGTTTATCGCTGGAGACGGAGCATTCACCCCTGTATTTGAGTCTGACTTTGGATTCCATTTTGTGAAGGTCAATGCCATACGTGGTGAAGTGTACAATTCTTGCCATGTATTGATGAAACCCAAAGTGAATGATGAAGACGTAGTGGCTGCTCAGGTGAAAATGGACAGCCTTGTTGCAGCCATTGAATCTGAGCGCATTAGCTTCAAACAAGCAGCCATTCGATACAGCACGAACGAGGAAAGTGCGAATCAAGGTGGAGTTGTGAGCAATCCTCAAACCGGTGGAAACAGGCATGACGTTACGGGCATCGACCCAAAAGTCTTTTTCATTTTGGACAAGTTGGAAAAAGGAGAAATATCAGAGCCCAGTCTTCTTACCGATGAAGATGGTGTAAAGAAATTTGTGATTTATAAAATGATCGACCGCATCGACGCTCACCGAGCCAACCTTCAGCTTGATTATTTGTTGTTTCAACGACAAGCCGAAAATGAACTGCGCGATGAGGCCCTCTCCAAATGGATCAAACGAAAATTGGACGCCACTTACATCTGGTTCAACACGGACGTAGAAAACTTGCCATTGAAAAACCGCTGGGTGAGAAGTGAGGGATAAGTTTCCTTAACTTGCGCCAAGCGAGGAAGAACACGCCATCACTAACCAGAGAAACGACAAAAAAACGATGAACTTTAAGTCTGACACGGAAGCACTAGATAGTTTAAAAGTTAAATACGCAGCGCTCACCACCGAACTGGGCAAGGTGATCATTGGTCAAGACCAAGTGATTCGCGAGGTGATCATTAGTATTTTGGGGAACGGACACTGTTTGCTCGTAGGTGTGCCCGGATTGGCAAAAACCTTGCTCGTGAACACCATCTCTCAAGCCTTGGGTTTGAGCTTCAACCGTATTCAGTTCACCCCCGACTTGATGCCTTCCGACATTGTAGGATCTGAAATTCTGGATGAAAACAGAAACTTTCGTTTTGTCAAAGGGCCATTGTTTTCAAACATTATCCTCGCAGATGAGATCAACCGTACTCCTCCAAAAACGCAGTCTGCCTTGCTTGAGGCGATGCAAGAAAGAGGGGTAACAGCAGGAGGTAAACGCCATCAACTCCCATCTCCTTTCTTTGTGTTGGCAACCCAAAACCCCATTGAACAAGAAGGTACTTACCCCCTACCTGAGGCTCAGCTCGACCGTTTTATGTTCAACATTTGGGTCGACTATCCAAGTTTTGCAGAAGAAGTAAGCGTTGTAAAAGCGACCACAGGTGGTGGCGGAAAAGCAGTGAATAGTATTCTTTCGGGTGAAGAGATCGAATTCTACCAACAACTCATTCGCAAAATGCCTGTGAGCGACAATGTGGTTGAATATGCTGTTACCCTTGCTGCAAAAACTCGCCCAGGACGCGAGATGGCCCCAGAACTCGTAAATCAATTCCTCAGCTGGGGAGCTGGTCCGCGTGCCTCTCAATACCTCATCATTGGTGCTAAAGTGAATGCCGCTTTGAACGGGAAATACAGTCCGGACATCGAAGACATTCAAGCCGTGGCTACACCCATCCTTCGTCACAGAATTGTGCGCAACTACAAAGCAGAAGCGGAAGGATATACCATTGAGAAAATCATTGAATCTTTGTTCTAAGCTTCCTATTTGATCTTTTTGAACCAAATGTTTCTTGAGCTTCCCTCATTTGAACTAGGAAGATCGATGAACAAGGAGTAAGCAAAAATCATTGCCAAGGCAAAATCCCAGAGGTGCATCACCAAACCAATAAAAAGGTGAAAACACAAGCCCACAATTAAGAAAGGCCGCTTGATCTTTTTGAACCAAATAAGCAACGGAAAGGCCGCTTGATACCCTAGCCCAACATAAGTTAGGAAAACCATTGTTTTCGGGAATTGCATGAGGAAGATTGCCGGACCAACACTCACCAATGGGCGATATTGCAGCACGTAATGAACACTAGTGCCATTCAACCAAGTAGTGCCTTCGAACTTGTACACTGCGGCAACAAAGTACACGATGAGGAATTGCGCAATTGCAGCAATGAACGCCAAATTAGTCGCAAGCACACCCACGCCCGTTTTGGGTTCATCGCTCATGAAAATAGCAAAAGCAGCAAAGAGCATCATCAATAAAAAGCCACTGTTGAAGGCTGGAATAGCTGAATAGTACAACATCCAGGCACTTACCAGGAGCAGCACTCTTGGAACAAACTTCCCTACACCCAGAAGTGCTAAAGCGGCACTGCCAAGATGGACAGCAAACACAAGAACATTGTAAGAGCGCAAATAATTCAAGATGTAGATGATGTTCTTTACCGTACCATCGCCCTGCCTGATCATGGGCATGAGCAATGCATCTGGACCCCACAAAACATTCACCGCCGGCAAGAGGTAAATGGCATGCCCCAAGAACCAAACGTAGATCAACTTTTGGAACAAGGCTTGATTTTTTGGCCGTATTACTCTTCCATGAAGTGCATCCAAAACCTCGTTTAGCTTATGGTGGATTGTTTTAATTGAGTTCAAACCAAGGAAAGATATAAGTAAGCTGATCGTTGAGGGCCTCACCGCTGGGGTTCTCGGGATAAATCACTTCCAATTTAACCTGAATGGAGTCTGGACGAACTCCCGTTTTTGCTCGCTGCAATTCGCCCGCATAATAAATGAAGCTCAAGAAACCTCGGCCATTTTGTACCAAGTCGTAGCGGATGCTATCCCCTTCAAAATAGAGATCACGTTTCATGTCGGCCATCAGCATTAAGCTCATTCGATTTGCAGCATAATCCAACTTGCCGTGTTCGCTGACCTCAGGATGAGCTCCAAAAGGAATCCATGCTGTATCAAAAGCTGCCGGTGAACTTTTGAAATACACTTTTCCGTAATACAGAGGAACATCTGGGGCGAACAACTGCCAACCTTGATGAAAAAAAGGCACCATGTATTCATTGCTTACCTGCCGAAAAGTCTCTGGGACCTCCCGATTTGGGAAGCAGTACACCAAGGTCATCACGAAATGAAACAACAAGAAAATGAACGCTGAAATGGTCAGCAAACGCATGGTTCTCTTGGACTTGGGTACAGATGTGTTTGGTGCGCTCAAAGGCATGGCGTTAAAAGTACGCAATTGCCGCTGAATTTCTATTTTTGTGAAAAGCACGAAGACATGATAGCAGCCAATAATCCTCAGCTCACCTCTTGGGTTGATGTTCCTGAAAACAGTGATTTTCCCATCCAAAACTTGCCCTTTGGGGTCTTTAGAACGAAGCAGCTCTCTCCGCGAGTGGGCGTAGCTATTGGAAGCAAAGTGCTCGACCTCAAAAGCTTATTGGTTTTGGGCTATTTGGAGAACCTTCCTTTTGAGAAAGAAGACTTCGATACGGACAATTTGAACAAAATCATTTCGAAAGGAAAGCAGGCCACACGTGATCTTCGCGGTAGATTGAGCAAACTGTTGAGAAGTGACGTACCCGATCTTCAGAACAAGGAACACCATGTTCAACAGTGCCTTTTAGAACAAAGCGAAGTAGAAATGATGCTCCCCGTTCAAGTGGGAGATTACACTGATTTTTACTCCTCGATAGAGCACGCCACCAACGTTGGAATCATGTTTCGAGGAAAAGAAAACGCATTGATGCCCAATTGGAAGCACATTCCAGTGGGGTACCATGGAAGATCATCGTCCATTGTCGTTTCGGGAACCCCATTGCATCGCCCTAAAGGTCAACTCAAACCCAATGACGATGAGCCGCCCATCTTCGGTGCTTCCCGCCTCTTGGATTTTGAATTGGAAATGGGCTTCTTCACCTATCCAGGCAAAGCCTTGGGTGAGCGCATCACTATGGAGGAAGCTGAAGAACATATCTTCGGGGTTGTTCTTTTCAACGATTGGAGTGCTCGCGACATTCAAAAATGGGAATACGTGCCCCTCGGTCCGTTCCTTGGAAAAAACTTCGGAAGCACCGTCTCTCCGTGGGTGGTGACCTTGGACGCTCTTGAACCTTACCGTGTTGCGGGTCCGGAACAAAACCCACCCGTGCTCCCCTATCTCGAGTATCAGGGAGAGAAGAATTACGACATCGCACTTCAAGTGGCCATTCAGCCAGAAAATGAAGAAGAAACAGTGATCAGCAATTCCAACCTCAAATACATGTA
Organism: uncultured Comamonadaceae bacterium; assembly: GCA_964649515.1. Taxonomy (GTDB): domain Bacteria; phylum Bacteroidota; class Bacteroidia; order Flavobacteriales_D; family Sanyastnellaceae; genus CALKGK01. The sequence goes on from CAZYPV010000005.1 coordinate 56,015, forward strand.
TTGGAACATGTGCCAACAGCTTGTTCACCACACCGTGAACGGTTGTAACGTAAGAGGAGGAGATTTACTCGCTAGTGGAACCATAAGCGGACCTACTGAGGACAGCTACGGCTCCATGCTTGAACTCTCTTGGCGTGGTACCAAACCCTTAAAAATGAAAGGCGGTGGAGAGCGTAAGTTTATTCAAGACCATGATGAAGTGATCATGCGGGGGCATTGTGATAATGGCGAAGTTCGCATCGGGTTTGGAGAAGTTCGAGGTAAAATACTACCTTCCCTTGATTAATTAGGAAGACCATTGGAAATCGATTTGGTTCAGGAGAAAAAAGAAATTCTCCGCAGGTATCGGGGCTTGCTTCGGGCAGCCGTTCGTTCGAAATCACCACAAGACAAGCGACGCATTCGCAAGGCCTTTGATGTAGCTTTGGAAGCGCACAAAGACATGCGCAGAAAATCAGGGGAACCTTACATCTACCACCCCATCGCCGTGGCTCGTATTTGTGCTGAAGAAATTGGCTTGGACACCACTTCGGTGGTTTGCGCTTTGTTGCACGACACCGTGGAGGACACTTACATCACCCTGGAAGACATCTCCAATCTCTTTGGAGAGAAAGAAGCCACCATTATTGATGGTTTGACTAAAATCTCAGGGGTTTTCGATCATGCTACCTCTGCCCAAGCGGAGAACTTCAGAAAAATGCTCCTCACCTTGAGTGATGACGTGAGGGTGATTTTGATCAAAATTGCCGATCGCCTTCACAATATGCGCACCTTGGACCACATGCGTCCAGACAAGCAACTCAAGATTGCCAGCGAAACCCTATTCATGTATGCACCGCTTGCCCATCGTTTGGGATTGTACAACATGAAAACAGAATTGGAAGACCTTTCACTGAAGTACAAAGAAGCTGAGACCTATCAAGAAATTACCTCCAAGCTTCAGAAAACCCAAGCGGTACGTACGCGTTTCATTAACAAATTCAGTTTGCCCATCAAGCAGGCTTTGGAAGCGCAAGGCATTCAGTTTGAAATCAAAGGCAGAACCAAGTCCGTTTTTTCGATTTGGAACAAGATGGTGAACAAGTATGTGCCTTTTGAGGACATTTACGACGTTTTTGCCATTCGCATCATCATTGACGTGCCCTTGGAAATGGAAAAGAGTGAAGCTTGGAAAGTCTATTCCATTGTGACCGATTTCTATCAACCCAATCCCGACCGACTCCGAGATTGGATCTCCATGCCCAAGGCCAATGGTTACGAATCACTGCACACCACGGTGATGAGCCCTACGGGAAAATGGGTAGAAGTTCAAATCCGTAGCCGACGCATGGATGAAGTTGCAGAAAAGGGATATGCTGCTCACTGGAAATACAAATCGGGAGGCGAAACTGCCGAAAGTATTCTGGACAATTGGCTTTCTCAGATTCGTGAAGTACTGGAGAGCTCTGACGATGATGCGCTCACCTTCATTGACGACTTCAAACTGAACCTCTTCTCAGAAGAAATTTACGTCTTTACCCCCAATGGCGACCTCAAAACGCTTCCAAAAGGAGCCACTACGCTTGATTTTGCCTTCAGCATTCACACCGCCATCGGTTCGAAATGCATCGGCGCTAAAGTGAACCACAAGTTGGTTCCATTGAGCCATGTTCTTCGCAGTGGGGATCAAGTTGAAATCCTCACCTCCAAAAAACAAAGTCCGAAAGAAGACTGGCTCGGATATGTTGCCACAGCAAGAGCAAGAACCAAGATTAAATCCTCTCTAAAGGAGGAGAAAAAGAAAGTTGCCGCCGAAGGGAAAGACATTCTTCGAAGAAAATTCAACAGCTTGGGCATTGACTTTCTTAGCGTGAACATCACCACCTTGAGCAAACATTTTAAGGTAGATTCTGCCTTAGAACTCTACTACCGCATTGCACTCGGAAAAATTGATTTGAAAAAGCTCAAGGGCTATACCATTGAAAACGGGCGCTTGCTCTTCGATCGTATAGCGGAGAGTAAAACGAAAGAAACGCAAGAGTTCATTAGTCCGGTTCCAGGAAAGAAAGACGCTCTCCTCATTGGTGATGAAGAGCAACAGTTGGACTACAGCTTGGCTCAATGCTGCAACCCCATTCCGGGAGACGATGTATTTGGATTTGTGACTGTTAGTGGAGGCATCAAAATTCACCGAGACAATTGTCCGAACGCCACCCAACTCATGAGCAATTATGCCTACCGTGTTATTCGTGCAAGGTGGGCCAGCAAGGAACTGAACCAGTTCGAAGTGCAGTTGCGCTTTACCGGGATCGACGATATTGGTCTTGTGAATAGTGTGACCAACATCATTTCAGCAGACATGCACGTAAACATGAAAGCCATCAGTTTTGAAAGCAATGACGGCATCTTTTTGGGCATGGTGAAAGTATTGGTGCACGATACCGAACACCTATCATCTCTCACAGAAAAACTAGAGAACATCAATGGAGTGACCATGGTGGAACGTGTTCGTAAAGAAGATACTGAAGGAATACGTTGATCCATTAAGAATCACTACCTTTGGTGCTTGCTTGATTCAGGATGAAGAAGGTTGATATTCAAGAGAAAGTAAGAGATATATTCGCTGCCTATTTGGAACAGAATAAGCACCGAAAAACTCCGGAACGATTTGCCATCTTGCGCGAAATCTACGATTACGAAGGTCATTTTGACATCGAATCGTTGTATGTAAAGATGAAGAACAAAAACTACCGGGTTTCTCGCGCTACCTTATACAACACCACAGAGTTGTTGTTGGCGTGCAACCTTGTTCGGAAACATCAATTTGGAAAGAACCTCGCCCAATTTGAAAAGGCACATCAAAATCAGCAGCACGACCATATCATCCTTACCGATGGTTCGGAAGTACTCGAGTTTTGTGATCCCCGGATCCAGCAAATTAAGGCCACACTTGAAGACATCTTCAATATCGAAATTCTCCACCATAGTTTAAATTTTTACGCTAAAAAGAAAGACTGATGCTTGGCCAATTCGACATCTTCCAGCAGGGAAACTGCACCGTTTGTCGCCTCAACGATAAATACACTGGAAAGGCAATGGACCGGGAAACCCTCCGATTGCTCGAAGAACAAATCCAACAGCAACCCATGAAGGTGGTTTTGGATTTACAAAACAAAGACAACATTCATGTAGCAGACATCCAAGCCCTCATTCGGGTGGTGAAGTGTGTGAATGAACATAAAGGCAAAATTGCCGTAGTGAGCGCAAGTCCGAAAACCATGGAATTGCTTCACTTGATTAAAATCAATGCTGAACTCGACATCCTCGACACCTTGGATGAAGGAGTACATGCACTTAACTAATGCAGATGAAAGTAGACGTACTACTGGGCCTCCAATGGGGCGATGAAGGAAAAGGTAAAATTGTAGATGTAATTACCCCCGATTACGACGTTATTGCGCGTTTCCAAGGAGGTCCGAACGCCGGACACACCCTTGAGTTCAATGGAATAAAGCACGTATTGCACACCATTCCTTCTGGCATCTTTCACGAAGCAAAAATCAATGTCGTTGGAAACGGAGTTGTGATTGACCCCATCATTCTAAAAAGAGAAATCGACCAGTTGATCGCCATGGGCGTGGATGTTCATAGCAAACTGCTCTTCTCACGCAAAGCCCACCTCATTCTTCCCACTCACAAGCTGCTCGATGCCGCAAGTGAACAAGAAAAAGGAAAAAATAAAATCGGCTCTACCTTGAAAGGAATTGGACCAACTTATATGGACAAAACCGGGAGAAACGGACTCCGTATTGGTGATATTTTTGAAGACGCATTCTCCTCCAAGTACAGCAAACTAAAAGCAAAGCACGAACGAATGCTCAGTTTTTACGACTTTGAGTACGACCTCGACCCGATGGAAAAAGAGTGGTTGGAGAGCATTGAATACCTTCGTCAACTCACCGTGATTGACAGCGAGCACTATGTCAATCAAGCCATGAAAGAAGGCAAAAGGGTTTTGGCTGAAGGCGCTCAAGGCTCTTTGTTGGATATAGACTTCGGTTCATACCCCTTCGTTACCTCTTCGAATACCATTACGGCAGGTGCATGTACAGGGCTGGGTGTTGCCCCTAATCGAATAGGAGAAGTCATTGGAATCTTCAAAGCGTACTGCACACGAGTGGGATCAGGACCTTTCCCTACTGAACTGGAAGATGAAACTGGTGAAGCCATTCGTGCTGCCGGACATGAATTTGGTGCAACTACTGGCCGACCGCGTCGTTGTGGTTGGATTGACCTTCCTGCATTGAAATATGCCATCATGATCAATGGGGTGACTCAATTGACCATGACCAAAGCCGATGTCCTTTCAGACTTTGACACCATCCATGTGTGTACCCATTACAAGTACAAAGGGGAATTGATCGACTACTTGCCTTACGATATTGATGCGTCTTTGGTAGAGCCCGTGTATGAAGCCTTGCCCGGTTGGAGTGAAGACCTCACCGGACTCAAAAGCATGGAAGAGCTGCCAAAATCTCTTGTGGATTATATCCTCTATTTGGAGAAGGAATTGGAAACTCCCATCAGCATCGTGAGCGTTGGTCCGGACAGAACACAAACCATCCCGCGCAAACACGCAATGGCATGATCCTTTCATGCGTTAAAGCAGCATGATGAATCGCCTCTTTTTCGTTTTTGTATTTTTCACCTTGAGCACCTTGGTTTCAGCCCAAGAAAAGCTCAAGGTTGAAATTTTGCATGCAGACGAAGTAGTCATGGACCCCTCCATCTCCGAAGCTCAACGCCTCCTTGGGAACGTGCGCTTCAAGTACAAAGATGCCCTCATGTTCTGCGATAGTGCCTATCGTTTCAATGATGGAAACTTCATCGCTTACTCGAAAGTGCGCATCGTTCAGGGCGACTCTTTACAACTATTTTCAGATCGACTGAGCATCGACAACAGCACAAGGGTAGCCCACTTGAGCGATAACATCCGACTCCGAGAAAAAGACATGACCCTGAGCACGGACCTGCTTGATTACGATTTTGACACCGACATCGCTAGCTACTACGGTGGTGGTAAAATCACCTCCAAAAGCAACAAGAATGTTTTAACCAGTGAGCAAGGCTTTTACGACACCGAAAGCAAGTTCTTTCAATTTCGGAATGACGTTGAGCTGGTAAACCCGGAATACACCATTTTATCTGACACTCTGCGGTATTCATCCAATGCTGAACAAGCGTTTTTTTACGGCCCCACCACCATCAAAAGTGCCGATACCGAAATCTATTGTGAAAACGGCTGGTACAACACCGTTAGCGATTATTGTCAGTTCAACGAAAACGCCCTCATCACATCGGGGAGCACCATCATGAAAGGGGACAGCATTTTTTACAACGGGAAAACTGGTGATGGGGAGGTTTTTCGGAATGTAGAGATTCAAGACACCACCTCCAACTACCTCATTCAGGGGCAATACGGCAGACACAATGAGCGAGAGAGGCGAAGTTTGGTGACCGGCAAAGCAGAAATGATCCAATTCTTTGATGGAGACTCTCTCTTTCTTCATGCCGACACACTACTCGCTTTGCCCGACAGCATTGGGAAGCAAATCATTCATGCATCTCGTAGAGTAAAATTCTTTAAAAGCGACCTTCAAGGAAAAGCCGATTCTTTGACCTACGCCGAAAGTGATTCCTTACTTAGTCTATTTGGTCAACCCATCATTTGGTCTAAGGAAAACCAAATCAGCGGCGATCAAATTGACCTCACCTTGAATGGAGGAAAAATTCGGGAAATGCACATCGACAAGAATTCGTTTATCATTTCAGAAGCCATCCCGGGCAAATACAATCAAATCAAAGGCAAAAGAACCGTTGGGTATTTTACCGAAAACGCATTGCGACGCATCGACGTGTTTGGGAACGGACAAATTGTTTATTTTCCTTCTGAGGAAAAGGACGGACGCAAGAGCATCTCCGGGCTCAATCGGGTGGATTGCAGTGACGTGAGCTTGGAAGTGAGCGAAAACGAAATCGTCAAAGTATCATTGCTCACCAAACCCAGTGGCGCCTTGCATCCCCTTCAGAAAGCTCAGGAAAGCGAATTCACCTTGGAAGGCTTTTTTTGGAACACGCAACAACGGCCCATGAGCAGGGAAGACATCTTCCTTTGGCTGCCTTGATCCCTCTTTCGAACTTGAATTTGCCTTGGTTTATTCTGCGAACAAAGGGCGAGGGCTCATGAAATCGTGCACCTCTCCTTTCACTCGTTTCAGAACACTTTCATCTGAAGCGTGAAGAATAACATCATCAATCCACGAAACAATTTGGTGCATATCTTCTTCTTTAAGACCTCTGGTAGTGATGGCAGGAGTCCCGAGTCTTAAACCGCTCGTTACAAATGGAGAACGCTCATCGAACGGCACCATGTTTTTGTTGGCTGTAATGTGGGCCTTTACCAAAGCCAGCTCGGCGTCTTTACCAGTGATGTTTTTCGAAGAGAGATCAATCAACATACAGTGGTTCTCTGTTCCACCAGAAATCACCTCATACCCTCTATCCACCAAAGCTTTAGCCATTGCGCTTGCATTTTTCATTACCTGCTCACCGTAAGCTTTGAAGCTCGGTTTCAAGGCTTCACCAAACGCCACCGCTTTCGCTGCAATGATGTGCTCCAGAGGTCCTCCCTGCGATCCTGGGAAAACAGCACTATCTAAAAGTGAAGAAAAACGACGGAGTTGTCCTTTCGGGGTTTTCAAACCAAAAGGATTGTCAAAGTCTTCACCAATCATAATGAGTCCACCTCTGGGTCCGCGCAAGGTTTTATGCGTAGTCGTAGTTACCACATGGCAGTGCTTAAGTGGATCTCTCAACAATTTTGCTGCAATGAGTCCGGATGGATGAGAAACATCACCCAAAAGAAGCGCCCCCACCTCGTCGGCAATTGCTCTAAAACGAGCATATTCCCAATCTCGAGAATAAGCTGAAGCTCCAACAATGATCAGTTTTGGTTTCACGGCGCGGGCCTTTTCAGCCACCTTGTCCATATCTACCATCCCCGTCTCACGTTCCACACCGTAGAAATTGGCCTCGTACAATTTACCAGAATAGTTCACTGGTGACCCGTGTGTGAGGTGACCTCCGTGGCTGAGATCAAACCCAAGAATGGCATCTCCCGGTTTCAATAAAGCGAGCATCACCGCAGCATTAGCAGAAGCACCGCTGTGGGGCTGAACATTTGCCCAAGCTGCTCCAAACAATTCCTTCACGCGATCGATGGCCAATTGCTCGATCTGGTCCACCACTTCACAACCGCCGTAATAACGCTTGAATGGCAAACCCTCTGCGTATTTATTGGTGAGCACAGAACCTGCAGCAGCCATGACTTGGTCGCTTACGAAGTTCTCTGAAGCAATCAATTCAATGCCCGTCTTTTGACGCTCTTTTTCTTCAGAAATTAGATTAAAAATGTGCTCATCTTGCCACATGCTCGCTAGGGATTTATTTAAAACAAAAAACAAAGGGCAAAAGTAAGCAATTCCTTGAGAAAAGAACTTGTCCTTGTGTACTTCAGGGTGTGCAATATTCCTTCTATTTTTACACCAATGAAAAACATCGCTTGGTCACTCCTCTTTTTTGCATTGCTGTTCGTTTCTTGCCAAACCACCCCGCAAAAACATCAAGAAACACCCAAGTACAGTAATGCACTCGTTTCGGAAAGCAGTCCTTACCTCTTGCAACATGCCCATAATCCCGTCAACTGGATGCCATGGGGTGAAGAAGCCTTGAACAAAGCCAGAGAAGAGAACAAATTACTGCTCATCTCCATTGGTTACTCCGCTTGTCATTGGTGTCATGTGATGGAAAGAGAAACCTTCGAAGACAGCTTAACTGCTGCTTTCATGAACGAACATTTCGTTTCCATAAAAGTGGATCGAGAAGAGCGTCCGGACGTGGATCAAATTTACATGGATGCCGTGCAAGCCATGACCGGGCGAGGAGGATGGCCGTTAAATTGTTTTGCGCTGAGTGATGGAAGACCCATTCATGGTGGTACTTACTTTCAAAAGGAAGAGTGGATGAAGATCATGGAATCTTTGATCAGCATGAAAAACGAATCTCCTGAGAAGCTGGATGTTTTCGCCGAGCAACTCATGAAAGGACTTCAAAATAGCGCACTGGTTCCTTTGCCCGAGGAAGCACCGATCATTGACCACGAAGTGTGGAGAAGCATGGTACAAGCCTGGAAGAACGATTGGGATCCGGTGTATGGCGGACCAAAAAGATCGCCCAAATTTCCCATACCCAACAGTCTTGCCTTTTTGCTTCAATTTGGCGTTGTGGCAAAGGACACCTCAGCCCTTGAACACGTTCACCTGACCTTAGACAACATGGCGAAGGGAGGTATTTACGACCATGTGGGTGGAGGTTTTGCTCGCTATTCGACCGATAAGAAATGGAAAGCGCCTCATTTTGAGAAAATGCTTTACGACAATGCGCAACTCATTGGATTGTACTCCCTTGCTTATCGAGAGAATAAAAATCCAGAATACCGTAGAATTGTTCAAGAAAGCATTGACTTCTTGCTTCGAGAGATGAGCAATGGAGAGGGAGCTTTTTATGCCGCCTTGGATGCCGATAGTGAAGGGGAAGAAGGCAAACACTACACGTGGTCGGATGATGAAATTCAATTGCTCCCCCTCGATCTTCAACTAAAGCTGAAGCAATTTTATGAAATCAATGCCAAAGGAGCTTGGGAAGATACCCACATCCTCTTGCGATCAGACAATGATGAGCGCAGCGCAAAAAACCTGAAATTGAGTTTAGAAGCCTACCAAAAAGAACTTAGCTCTCTGAACCAAGCCTTGCTCAAGATTCGAAGTGAACGACCAAAACCCGGTTTGGATGATAAAGTTCTCTGTTCTTGGAATGCCTTGCTCATTAGTGGACTGTGTGAAGCCTCTCGCAGTTTTTCCAACGACGAATACGCTCAACTTGCGGAGCTTTGTGCACAATTCCTTTGGGAAAAGCTTCAAGAAGATGCCTGTCTCAAACACAGTTACAAGAATGGGATTGCCAAAGTAGATGGGCATCTTGACGACTACGCCTACCTCGCGGCGGCCTACATCGACCTCTATCAACTCACCTTCAATGAAGCGCATCTAGAAAAAGCCGTGATGCTCACCGAAAAAGCCATTGAATTGTTTCGCGAACCCAATTCCCCCTATTTCTATTTCACATCGAAACAAGACAGTAGTTTGCTCCTCCGTAAGCAGGAAATCAAAGACAACGTAATTCCTTCAGGAAACAGCACCATGGCAAAGAACCTGTTCCTTTTGGGCCGCTTGTATGACCGAAAAGACTTTCAAGAAGGCAGTTCAGAAATGCTTAGGAACATTGCCCCCATGATTGATTATGGGCAGAACTTCAGCAATTGGGGAATGCTTGGTTTGTGGGAAATGGGGCCGTTCTATGAAGTGGCCATCACCGGACCAAATGCCAAAAAATTACGGGCTGAAATGGATCTACATTACCTTCCACAATCGCTTTTTCTTGGCGGTAGCTCGGGAAGTCTTCCACTGCTTGAAGGAAAGTTCCTCGGTGAGGATAACATCTTCGTTTGCCAAAATAAAGTCTGTCAATTTCCAGTTAACAATGCAGATGAAGCCCTTGAACTCCTTCCATAGCCCTGCACTTTTGCTGTTGTGGTGCTCGCTAATGACCTCGACGTGCTGGGCACAAACCATTCTACCAGAACAACAGGAAGGACCGTATGAATCCATGGTGTTCAACGCTGCTTTTCAGTCGCGAAACAAAATTAAGCGGATGACTGGACGTTTTTCCGACAAGCGGGACAACATGCCCATTGAGAAAAAGCCGGGAATCATTGAAATCAGTTTTGATCGTGAAGGTAGAATTGTGCGCCATTTTCGTGTTCGAAGTGTGGGCAGCTTGCGCGACACCTCCTTACATCTTTGGGAATATCAAGAGCAAGAATTGATCTCGGAAAGCATTAAAAACGGTAGGAGTTTGATCAGAAAACTCAGCTTGGAGAGAGGCGACACCACCTTTACCCATCGTTTTCGGGTTGAAGAAGGGGAGGTTGCCGCCAACACTGAACCCCAAGAACGATGGTGGCATAACACCTCTTTTCATGTGTTGGAAATTCAGGCTGACCAACGAAAGATTGAATACTTCAATGAGCTTCACCTTCCCTACAAGGTAGAGACCTATCGGTACGACGAACACGGTTATCTCGTTGAGCGGACAGAACGCTATCACATGAGCGGGCGAAACATACGAGTGGTTTACGCTTACGATGAAGCTGGCCGACTCCTGTGTCGAACAATCGAGCAAAGCACTGGCGACACCGAAGAGCACCTGTTTGAGTATGACAGTGTAGGTTTAATGACCGCTTGGGACGTGTATAAGAATGGAGAGAAGTACCGTCACCTTGAAGTACTCTATGATGATCGCGGACTCGTGGATGCATTTATCACCTTGTTTGAAGCCAGTCAGCGCATTGAAATTGTACAATATGAATACGAATTTTACCCCTAAAGCATGCCTCGATTCTTGAAATACCTCTTGTTCGTTCTCCTATTCATACCTGTCGTTGCTTCAGGACAGAAGAGAAAAGAGAAAAAACCACGGAAAGCCAAGCAAGAAAATGTGGAAGTTCCAGCCAACAATAAAGCTGAATCGGAATCCAAGCTAGCCAAGCACAGAAACCACCATTTGGAGATTCAAGACAAAGCAACGCGCAAACGCATGAAGCGCAATGAGCGGAATAGAAGACGAGCAAACAAAGGGCGTTCACTTCCTTTCTGGAAACGATGGTTTAGAAAAAAACGCTAATCGCTTCAGTACATTCCTACACTGAAAAAAGGCTCAGACTTCCAAGATACTTGCCAAACTGTTTTTTGACCTTTTTCTAGACCTGTATAGAAATCCTCAGGAAAGATGGCTTTTAATTTCTTTATCGCATTCCCTTGACTTACTTTTGATTGTGTGAGCTTCGAGAACAATGCGGCAAAAAGAGCACATTGTTTAAAGATGTTATTAATTGCTACTTTTCGCGGCCACATGGGTTTTGAATACTGGATATTTAATTTCTATATTTACGCCCGTTTGTTGAGAAATAGTACGTAATCCAAAGCCAAACTCTATGTCACGTAAGATCTATTCAGTTCTTTTGTTGGCCTTCCTTTTCGGTACAGGTGCCTTCGCGCAGTCTGGAACATTAAAAGGTAAGGTAAGCGATGCCGAAACAGGTGAAGGCCTCCCGTTTGTAAACGTGGTGGTTTTCCTGAACGGTAATCAGGTATCCGGTACCAACACCGATTTCGATGGTAACTACACCATCAAACCGATCAATCCAGGAACGTATGACGTTCTCTTTTCATTTGTCGGTTATCAACCCAAAAAAGTTACAGGCATCTCTGTTGCTTCGAACAAAATTCAATTTGCCGACGCCAAACTTTCTTCTGGTATTCAACTCGAAGAAGTGGAAGTTGTTGAATACACCGTTCCTTTGATTGATAAGGATGGTGGTGCATCTGGTGGAACTGTAACGCGTGAAGACATCGATAAGATGCCCGGTCGTTCTGCAGGTGCCATTGCCCAAACCGTAGCCGGTGTAGGTACTTCAGGTACAGGTGGTGGAATCTCCATTCGTGGAGCTCGTACCGCTTCTACATGGGTTTACATTGACGGTATCAAAGTACGTGGTTCTTCAGCCCTACCAAAATCAGCGATTGAAGAAGTAGCCGTATTGACAGGAGGTATTCCTGCCAACATCGGTGATGCAACCGGTGGTGTGATCAACATCTCTTTGCGTAACTCTTCGAGCAAGTGGTTTGGTGGATTTGAAGTCATCTCTTCAGGATTCCGAAGTGGTGAAACAGCTGTGGGGCTTGACCGCTTTGGATACAACCTCTTGGAGGGATCGCTATCTGGCCCACTCGTTTTTAAGAAAGACAGCGAAGGCAATCGTGTTCGTCCCTTACTCGGTTTGTTCCTTTCTGGAAACTACACCAGCCAAGTAGATCCTCGACCAACCTTTGGTGGGGTTTACAGAATTACGGATGAAGCGCGTGCAAGAATCATTGCAGACCCACTTCGTCAGAACGTTGCTTCTGATGGTACCATCAACGGTGCTCTTTACAACGCTGACTTCCTCAATGCGAACGATTTCGAAACGGTACCTACTCGTTTGAACGCAGCATCTCGAAGTGCAAACCTCGTTGCCAAGATCGATGTAAACACCTCCGAAACCATGAGTTTGACCTTTGGTGGAACTGGGGCGTTCACCCGTCAACACAATGCTTCTTATCGAAACATGTTGATGAACTGGGACAACAATAGCTTGATCACATCTTACGATTGGCGTGTATATGGTAAGTTCTCTCAGCGTTTCGTTAGTGATGATGAAGATGAAAATGCCGCATCTACCCTTAAAAATGTATTCTACTCGGTAATGGTGGATTACTCTAAATCATTCCAAAGAAGAGAAGATGAAGACCACAAAGACTCGTTCTTTAAGTATGGACACATCGGACGATTCGACGTGTTTGACCAACTTTCTTATGAACGTCAGTTCGGAGAAGGTGGAGGATTTAGATTCGTTCACAATGGTTGGGAAGATACTTTGGTGACCTTCACCCCAGGAACATCCAACCCTGAACTCGCTGCCATCAACAATCAGTATTTCTCCTTGTTTGACGCAGATCCTTACGAAGTTGATCCAGAAGGTCCTTACACCAGTCTACTTGACGTACAAAACGGAAACGCTTTGCTCAATGGGCAATCTCCACCAAGAACTTATAACTTGTGGACCTACCCAGGTAACCCAACATCGGACGATGGTGGTGCCGACTACTCTATTGTAGATAACAGCCAATTCCGTATCACCGCTGCAGGTTCTGCTGACATCGGCGACCACGCTGTTCAAGTTGGATTTGAATACGAGCAACGTAGAGACAACTTCTTTACTTTGAACCCGAGCAGTCTTTGGCTTCTTGCGCGTTTGAACACAAATGCACACATTCAGGAGCTTGACTTCTCTGATAGTACCATTACCAACCAAGGGACAGATTTCTATGTGACTTACGACCGATTGATCGGTAATGGTCAGTTCGAATTCGACCGCAACCTTCGTATTGCGCTTGGTCTTGATCCGAATGGAAATGACAACATTAACGTTGACGCCCTTGACCCGGAAACCTTTACTTTGGACATGTTCAGCGCAGATGAGCTACTTAACCAAGGTAATAACTTGGTAAGCTATAGCGGTTTCAACGCGTTTGGAGAAAGAGAAAGAAGATCACGTGCAACCATCGAAGATTTCTTCAATGAAACCGATGAGAACGGAAACAGAACACGCCCCATTGCACCTTATGAGCCCATCTACATCTCAGGATATGTGATGGACAAGTTTGCCTTTGATGACATCATCTTCAATGTTGGTGTACGTGTTGACCGTTTTGATGCGAATCAACCCGTATTGAAAGACCCTTACGTGATTGGAGAAGCCTACACCGTTGGTGACATCTCTGGTGGATTGGCTGATGATTTGGACAACTCTCCAAACATTCCTTCTAACATTGGAGAGGACTATGTAGTGTACGTCAACGATGTTGCGAATCCTACAGCAATCACTGGTTATCGTGATGGAGACACTTGGTTCAACGCTGTTGGTACTGAGATTACAGATCCACAGTTGATTGCATCGAACTCAGGAGATCCAACACCATGGTTGGTGAACGGACCAGATGCGCCATTGACCAGTGCTGCCTTCCGTGATTACGACCCGCAAGTGAACGTGATGCCTCGTATTGCCTTCTCTTTCCCAATTTCAGATGAAGCCTTGTTCTTTGCTCACTATGACATCTTGACTCAGCGTCCAGTGGGAAGTAACCGATTCAACCCGATCGACTACTTGTTCATTGAAGCGAGAAACGTATTGATCAATAACCCAGACCTTCGTCCGGAAAAAACAATCGATTACGAGCTTGGATTCCAACAAGTATTGAGCAAGACCTCTTCCATCAAGATCTCTGGTTACTACAAAGAGATGAGAGACATGATTCAGGTTCGTGCCTTCCCAGGTGCATATCCACGTCAGTACCGTGCTTTCGGTAACCTTGACTTTGGTACCGTAAAAGGTTTGTCTTTGACTTATGACTTGAGAAGAACAGGAAACGTTCGTATCAACGCATCATACAACCTTCAGTTTGCTGATGGTACTGGTTCTACTACTCAAACTGCTTTGGCATTGATCAACGCTGGTCTTCCAAACTTGAGAAACATCAACCCATTGGATTTCGATCAACGTCACCGTATCGTAATGAACTTGGATTACCGTTATGGAAGTGGAACTGACTACAACGGTCCGGTTTGGTTTGACAAGCAAGTATTTGCGAACACTGGGGTTAACTTTATTGCGAACCTTGGTTCAGGAACCCCTTACACCGCGAGCCGTATTGCGTACCCAATTACAGGTGAGATCTCTCCTAACACAGAAGGGTCGATCAACGGATCACGTTTGCCATGGCAGTTTAACCTTGACGTGAACATCGACCGTAACTTCACCTTGAAGTTTGGTGGTGAAGGCGAAAAGGCGAAAACAGCGAACTTGAACGTTTATTTCTGGATTTCAAACCTCTTGAATACTCAGAACATCAACGGTGTTTACCGATTTACTGGAGTTGCTGATGACGATGGATACCTCGCTGCACCTCAATACCAACAGTTGATCAACAACCAAGTGAATCCTGCTTCATTCCGCAACTATTATAACATGTACACCGACAATCCATTCAACTTAGGATTGCCAAGAACCATTCGTTTGGGTGTGAAGCTCGATTTTTAATAGAACAGAAATACGTCAAATCTTTTACAGATGAAGTCAATAAAATACACCATAGCGCTCCTAGCTATTCTGCTCTCCGCTGATGCCTCCTGGGCATACAAGTATGTGGGTGCAGTCGAAGGAGCAAATAATAATCAGTCCGACCAACAAGTTCGTGCTGCGGCATGTGCTCCGTCGAGTGCGTTGACTGATCTCGCTTGGAACAACGTTCGTGCGCTCATTGAAACGGGTGGTTCGATGTGGCAGAACAGAGCACAGTCTCGAGCTGCTTATGAAGTGCCTAAGGGAGATAATGTATCTGCGCTTTATGCAGGTGCCCTTTGGATGGGAGGAATTTCTCCTGACCAACAATTGAAATTGGCCGCTGTTACTTTCCGTGCAGATGGAAATGATTTTTGGACAGGACCTTTGACCAATGACGGATCTGCAGAGATCGATGAAGCCACATGTGAGCTTTGGGATCGATTCACTGTTGTTGAGCGTCAAGATGCTGCACAACACCGTCGTTATTTCGATTGTTTGAATGATCCATTGTGTGATGTGGAAGTGGAGTTCCCCGATGGATACTCTATCCCATCGTATTTCTACAACTATCCTGCGCACGGTAACACTGCCTTGAATCAGGATTACTACCTCTCACCATTCTTTGATTATGACTTGGACGGAAATTATGATCCTAACGCGGGTGATTACCCATGGTATTTCTTGTCAGACAATGAAGTGAACTGTGATGAGCGTCGAAGAGAAGACCCGATTCCATTGTTTGGTGACCAAACCTACTACTGGATTTTCAACGATAAAGGAAACGTTCACTCCGAATCACAAGGTGAGCCTATCGGTATGGAAATTCGAGCGCAAGCCTTTGCCTTCTCCTCTACCGACGAGATTGATAACATGACCTTCTACAACTATGTGATGATCAACCAAGGTACTCAGACCTTGGGTAACACCTACTTTGGAACCTGGGTAGATGCAGACGTTGGTACCTCTGTAGATGATTATGTTGGATGTGACGTTCAACGAGGTCTTGGTTATGCTTACAATGGAGACGCGATTGATGAGCCAAGTTCAAGCTCGAACGGATATGGTGAGAATCCTCCTGCAATTGGTGTTGACTTCTTTGAAGGACCTTACCAAGATGCGGATAACCTCGACAACCCGCTTACCACCGATTTCTCTGAAGCAGTTAGTAATTTAGGTATTCCTTACGAGGGAATTGGTATTGGATATGGTGATGGTGTTAATGACAACGAGCGTTTCGGTATGCGTCGATTTGTTTATTACAACAACAGCTCCAATCCTATCAATGGTGAGCCTACCACACCTGTACACTTCTACAATTACATGAACGGTATCTGGAAGAACAACCAGAAAATGGCCTACGGTGGTGACGGTGTTAACCCGGCAACAGGAGCAAACCTTGACATTGAGGCGGATTACATGTTCCCAGGATCAACTGACCCATTCAACTGGGGTACAGGTGGTGAAAGTGTAGAATCGTGGAGTGAGGTTACTGCTGGTAACCCTCCTGGAGATCGCCGTTTCATTCAAGCTGCTGGTCCTTTTACCCTTCAACCGGGTGACTACAACAACATTACAGTTGGTGTGGTATATGCAGAAAGTCCTGGTGGAGCTCCTGATGCAGCTCTAGGTCCGCTTCGTATCGCGGATGATAAGGCACAAGCCCTTTTCGACAACTGCTTCCAAATTGTTTCTGGTCCTGATGCTCCAG
>CAZYPV010000006.1:0-47073 GCA_964649515.1 uncultured Comamonadaceae bacterium
GTAGCAAAGCAATCATCCGCGTCGGTAGTCGTATTCACATCCGCAGCACAGGTGATGGTTGGCACAACGGTGTCCTCAACAATGACATCAAAGCTGCACGTTGAAGTATTGCCGTTGTAATCAGTTACCGTCCAATTTACCGTGGTTGTTCCTAGTGGATATGTGCCTGATGCATTTCCTGTTCCGTTAAAATCATTCACCAAACTGGCTACCGAGCAATTGTCAGCATGCACGGGAACTGGAATGCTTACGTTGGCGTTACATGCGCTTGCATTTGTTGAAACGGTGATATCGGACGGACAAACGATGCTTGGGTTGGTGTTGTCAATGTCATCAATGGTGAAGGTGCCGAGCTCTACCGGACACTCATTATTCCCCCATCTCGCAAAAAAAGTATAGGTGCCAGGTGCGAGGGTATTGTAACTAACACTTCCTGTATTATCGCCTACGGAGCTTTCATAGCTTGCTCCTCCATCTAGGCTGTATTCAACGGCACTGCGGTTGGGGTGATCGTTGAAGGTGAAGGTGACTGAGCCGTTGTTCAAACCACAGGTAGCATCGCTCACACTCACTGTCGCTTGAGGAACAGAACGAACGTTCACATTGACGGTTTCCGTGGTGCTACATCCATTGGCATCGCTAACATTTACAGTGTAGGTTGTAGAATTATTGGCATAAGAAGCCAAACTTGAGGTAAAGGTGTGATTTTGCCCATTGCCCAAGCCGTTGTCCCAGGTGTATGTGAAGGGACCTGATCCTGAAGCTGTAGCGCTTAGGTTTACTTCTTCTCCTTCGCAAACGGTAATGTTTCCTCCAACATTTACACTGAGATTGTCCACAACAGTAATGTTCTGAGAACATGTTGCAGTGTTGCCATTGTTATCAAGAATGGTCCAAACAACGGTGGTGGTCCCTACTGGGTAGTTACCACTCGCATTGGCTGTGCCGTTAAAATCATTGCTCAAAACACCTAGACCACAGTTATCCGATGTGCTTGGCACAGGAACAGTGACATTCGCTCTACATCCAGGTGCGTTGGTGTTCACGGTGATGTCGCCACTGCAGCTGATGGTGGGGTTCTCGTTGTCAGTAACCACCACGTTCTGGCTGCAGGTGTTGGTATTTCCAGATGCATCGCTCACGGTCCAAACCACCGTAGTAGTTCCGATTGGAAAGTTGGCTGGTGCGTTGTTGCTCACAGCAGCTACACCACAGTTATCATTGGTACTTGGAGCACTCAAAGAAACACTTGATGTACATGATCCTGCATCCGTAGTGGTATTCACTGTTCCTCCACAGGTAATGCTTGGAGCGATGTTGTCTTCAACACTTACCAGCGATGTGCAGGTGCTTGTATTACCATGGATGTCTTCAACAGTCATGATTACAGGTACCGTTGAAGGATTCAATGTGATAGTTTGGTTCGAAATCCCAGGACCAGAAATTTGAATGTTGATGGTGTTGCAGCCCAAACTTTCGGGAGTGGCTGTTGCACAATCGGTGGTATTGGAATAAGCATTGGCTGAAATCACACTTCCAGAACCTCCTGCATTGGGTAGATTGAAGAAGTGGGTATTTGGTCCACAACCGATGGTTCCTTGTAAAGTCCACAAGTTAGAGGGGATGTTCGTTCCATCAAAGGTGATGTCGTAATCCAGTTCTACGGTATAGTTGTATCCAAATGCGCAAGAATTACTCGACGGAATAATGTTGACTGCGTTTACGTCAATGTTTACGTTGTATCCATTGCTTGAACTCACAACGGCTCCAGAAGAAAGGTCGCTACAATCAAAAGTCGTTTGACTCAAAGAAATCGAGCTGATTCCACAATTATCGCTTGATCCATCATTCACCATAGCACTGGTGATGCTCGCATTTCCAGATGCGTTCAATTGAACCACGAGGTCTTGACATACTGCATTGGGGTCTTCATTGTCTGAAACAACCACGGTTTGAGTACAGCTTGAAGTGTTCCCGGCAGCGTCGGTAGCAGTCCAAACAACGTTGGTACTTCCAATGGGGAAGGTGGCAGGTGCATTGTTGCTGATGTTCACTGAACCACAGTTGTCAGACACCGTTGGGTTGGTCAAACTCAAGGTAGCTCCGCAGCTTCCAGGAGTGTTGGACACGTTGAGGTTGGCCGGACAAGTGATGTTAGGGTCTTGGTTGTCCGATACAGTAACAGTTTGTGTACATGTACTGCTGTTTCCAGAGGTGTTGGTTGCGGTCCAAATGACGTTGGTACTTCCCATTGGATAGGTTCCAGAGGCGTCATCTGTACCAGTAATGTTGTTGCTCAAGGTGATGCACTCGCTGATCAAATCGGAGTTTACCCAAACGGTGTTGACGTTCATGTTGTTGAGTGTTCCGTCATTTCCGTTCGGACCGGAATCACTGGCAGTAGCGCTTCCCGTTCCATCTTCGAATTGAAGATTCATAACTAAATTGTTCGGCACACTGGACAAGTTTGAACAGGCCACTTCATTCACTTCGGTCAATGATAGGTTGGTGTCGAACAGCCTGAAGTTGTCGATTTGTCCACCAAAAGACGTTTGAGGAACGACATATGCAGATCCATAATTACCAATCCGGGGTGCACGGTAGGTGGTGGGTTTTGCGCTCATGGCGGTGTTGGAGCTGGCTTCTAAACTTCCGTCTACATAAATTTGATGTGGACCAGCGGCATTGAAGTTTCCGTTCACAACCACGTGATACCATCTTACCGTACTGAGGTCTACATTGGCGTTCAGGTTCATGTCCGTATCATCGTCTGACTCGAAGCTGAATTCCAAACCATTTTGATCACCATGGATATAGAAATAACGTTGGTCTGAACCATTGCTTGGATCGTCTTCAGACATGTCGAACAAGGTTCCACTCCAATTCGAACTCGGTGGCTTAAACCAGAAATCAAAGGCAAAAGCACCGTCATTGATGCGATTTGGAATTTGGATATAATCGTTGTTCCCGTCGAAATCGATGGCCGTAGTTCCAAAACAAGTACTTACTACAGTTGGAGGAGTAACGCTAACATTGGCGTCACAGCTGTTCAGGTCTGTCCCTGTATTGATGTTTGCAGAACAAGTAATGGTAGGTGGTGCTGAACAGGTACAGTCAAGCACATTCACGATGAGATCAATGGTGGTTGTTTCTGGCTCGGCGTCATCGTCCGTTGCAGAAAAACTAACCGTATAAGTACCAACGGCATCTCCATTCAATTCCAAAACAGCACTGGCTGGATTTCCATTGGATGATGAAATCAAGTTCGCACCGCTCCAACCGTTGGTGTTTACCGAAAGATTCACGGTTTCGTCGGTTTCAGGACCAGAAAAACCAAGATTTAGTGTTTCCGTTGCTCCAAAACAAATGTTGATGCTGTTTCCCTGAGGAAAACCTTGAGCCACTGGTGGGAAATTCTCAGAGCTAGATACATCCCACTCAAAGCATTCGTCATCCAACCAGTTTACTCCGTCATTATTTCCTCCCGGACCATCATAGGCGGTGTCGTCGGTGTTATACATTCCAAGAAGAACGTAATCCACACCATTACCAGCATTCACTCCTACTGTTGCGGGTGACCCACCAAATCCGTTGGTCCCACCCGAAGCAGAACCGGTGGTCCATTGCATATCTCCGTAAAAGAAACCAACATTGTTCCCCGGTGCTAAGATGGGGTCTGTTCCGTCAGACATCACCAAGGTAAAGGTGTTCTGAAGATTGTCGTTCACAGCCGAATATGCATTGTATGGTCCCACATTCATCCAAGTCACATAAACCGAATTGGAATTGATCACATACCATACTTCACCTTGGTAGCCATAAGGCCCCCAATCACGCGTATCAACATCACCCCAAAAAGGAGCGATCATCGGTGTTCCAATGGGGAAACCAGAAGAGGTGTACCAGGCATAAGGGTTGTCAAAGGATACGTTTCCATTGTTGTTGATGTACAATGAGTTATATGTAGTTCCATACAGCTCAAAATCAAATGGAATGTTCAATTGAGGAGTTGATCCGTCATCGTTGGGAGGAAGTTCAGTCCAAGTGTAGGGGTCGAATCCTTCCACACAGTTATCTGGAGATCCACTGTAAATGAGTTCAACGGTAACTTCGTCAAAGAGTCCCGCTGCAGCGCAATCGCCGTTATCTGCCAATAAATAGGTAAAACTGTCTATTCCAATAAAATCGGGGTTGGGGGTGTAGGTAATGGTTCCGTTTCCATTCACAACGGCTGTTCCATTGCTCGGAGCCGTTCCAATGGCATAAACATAAATGTCGTCCCCGTCAGGGTCGCTGTCTACACCATTTCCATGATCCAAGAGCGCGTTGAAATTCAGAGGAGTGTTTTCAGTGTAGTAAAGGATGTCGTCTTGACCTACTGGCGGATTGTTCAAGGCAGCATCGAAGTTGATTTCATACAGATGATATGCGTAATCTACTGGTCGAATTTCTTCGTTGATTTGAAGTCTTGGATGACCCGCAATGTTGGGGTAAGAGGCTTGGAGGATGTAGTAGTCGTCGGGGCCATCGGGCAAACCAAAGTGAATTCGGGCAATGTCTTGTGTTCCATGTCCATTTCCTCCATTGATTTCACGAATACCGGAAATCACGTTTCCTTCGCAATCTACGAGGCGCAAAGTGGCACCAAGTGCATCTCTTTCAACTCCTGCAGGCATGTTGGCGATGGCGCGATTTTCTTTGATGTCCACAAACAAGTAATTGTTCAATGGTGCTCCAGAGAGTTCATTGATGAACAATGCGTTTTCATCGTTTCGGATGTTCACATAAAGATCCAAATCTCCATCGTTGTCAATGTCTACGAAAGAGGCTCCTTCACCATCATCGTTATAAAAACTTTCACCACTGTCAACAAAACTCATTGCTGCTCCAGTATTGGCGCCTCCAATGGGATCATTGATTTGATTGATGTAAAGAATTCCTTCTTGATCTCCCGCTAAGAAAATGTCGATGTCACCATCGTTATCCACATCTCCACAGGCCAAACCATCAATACGATTACCGCCAAAACCGGTGGGGATTCCAGTTGCAGCTCCAAGAGCTACGAAGTTTCCGTTCTGGTTTTCAAAGATTTGATTGTCGTCATTTTCAGTCCAAAAGAGGTCAAAATCACCATCATTATCAAAGTCGGAGAAGTTGACTGCCCCTTTGTTTCCGTTTTGTGCTTGACCAACATCTACGGCTTCATCGAATGTTCCGCCGATGTTTCTGAAGAAATCAACTTGGTTTCTTTTTCGTGCAATGAAGTCTACCCAACCATCATTGTCGTAATCGGTAACAGAACCGTAGTCACCATCCACCGCATCTTGTGCAAGTCCCAATGGCCACGTAGCCGGGTTGTTCACATTGTATGATGGTCCTTTTGCCGTAACGTGAAAAAAGTAACCAGATCCGTCATTTTCGAGCATGTCAACCCCGTAATTGTGGTTGTCGAAAACGATGTCCAAATACCCATCACCATTGTAATCCAAAAAGCCCATTCCTTCGGTGTTGATACCGTCAGCAATGTTGAATGAACCACCGTTTGAACTGTTGTATTCTTGAGGTGTATATCCGCCCGAACCGTCACCAAAGTTCCCCGTTGCTGGATCCTGAAGATATACTTCAATCCCACGGAAGGAGGTGTTTCTCGCAAAATCTGGATAGCCATCGTTGTTCAAATCTCCCCAAACGGCACAACGCTCACGCGCAGAGTTGGAGAGCTCTGGTGCTCGACTAGCAGTAATGTCGTTGAAGGTGGTTCCTCCAATGTTCTCATAAAGGAAAGAACGGTCGTTTCGGTTCACCAAAAGATCGAAATCGCCATCGAGATCGAAGTCGCAAAAGGCAAAACCACCGTCTTTGTTTCCTCCCAAGTCAAGGTTGTATCCTGCTGCATCTTCAGTCCAAGTCGTTTGTGCCACTTTGGAAGAAATGCTGCCGAATAATAAACTCGCGGTAAGAAGAAATAAAAAGGTGTTTTTCGTTTGTAATTTATTGAAAAACGGGGTTTTAGACTTTTTCTGGGTAGAAAAATTTGGGCAAAGGTTGTCCATGATCACAGTATTAAGTGATTACTCTGTTTGGTAAAATCAAGGGGTCAAGCAGTGGTTAGCTGCCAAAGATTATTAGGGCTGCAAACGATGATGCAGATGAACTTTAAAGATGTTAAAGTCAGGACAGTGCTTTTGCTGTTTGGGCTGGTTAGGCGCCGGTTGGTTAAGTCGTCTCATTGTTTCAATTGTTATTGATTCGCTGAGTTAGGTTAGATAGCAAGTCATTGTGTTTCTTCCTCCGTATACCGCATCCGACACAAAAAGGTTATCCTTTCTGACAAAAAATGTGGGATTTTTCTGACAGACGGTTTTTTCAGGCACAAAAAAAAGGGCCGAAGCCCTTGATTTTACTGGTGTTGTTGGTTTATTAGTGGAATGCTAATTCTTCTTTTGGAAGGAGGGTTAAATCAGCTCTTCGGTTTTGTTGATGCAAATCTTCTGAGCAAACCTTCTGATCGCTGCACTCGTTCATGATTCGTTCTTCTCCAAACCACTTGAGTAGAATTTGATCAGGAGCAGCACCGAGATGGACAAGGGCTTCGGCCACGGCTTCGGCTCTTCTTTGGCTCAGTACTTCGTTGTAGTCTTTGCTGCCGCGTGCATCGGTATGAGCACTGATGACGAGGGTCATGCCAGTGTTGGCTTTCAACTCATCCACAAATACCAACAAGGATTCCAAGGCACTGGCTTCAATTTTGGCACTGTTGTACGCAAAATAAATGGCCGTCATGTCCAAGGGTTCGTTGCTTTGATAGCTGCTCCTCGTGGTGTTTTTTGGCTGATGGTGTGGGGCTGCCGTTTTTTCATTGTTTTTTGATTCTGCCAATGTTGTTTCAATGATGTAATGGGTTTTACCCACGGTGTAAGCGTTTTTAAGCTGTGGCTCCAGTACCAGGCGTTCAATGGTATTTGGGTTTTTGCCTAATGCCATTACATTTTCTGCGGTCTGGCTGCTCAATTCCTCGTCCTTTTCCCTGGCAAGCCGTTCGTACATTTGATAATCTTGAAGCGCAAGGCCACAATGTGCGGTTCCCGACTCGCTCACTTTGTAAGGTTCGAAGGAGTGGAGCTTCCCAGCTTCAAAGGGTACGGTGATTTGTTGGTTGTGGTCAACGAGCGCATGACAGAGCACTTCATCGTTTTCGCCCTTCACTGCAATGAGGTATCCCTCTTGGCATTCATTTGGACTAAAGGTAATGGTGGTGTGCGTAATTTCTTCACCTTCCGCAAAAAGAAAAGGATCGTCAAAAAGAAAGACATCTGCATATTGATCGGTCTCTTCCCCCATAAGGATGCCTTCCTGCTTTGAAGAATAGGCCTTGAATACTTTGGCCGTGGCCTTCAACAGTTCCAAACTCAAGAATTGGAGTTGCTCACCGTCTGACCACACACTGTATTCAAAAGGCGTTCCCGCGATGCTGCCTTGAATGTCCAATAGCTCATCTGGACGAAGAAGAAAGGTCATTTTGTGTTCGTTGGCAATGCCGTTAATGCTGGTTTTTTGTCGCTGATTATGAACGGTGAAATGAGGGTCAATGGGCAGTTCAAAAGCGATTTCAACACACTGCACTTCTTCCAAAACAACCAAGGATCTGGCTTCAGAATTGCCTTGAAAATGACTCATTATTTCACCCTTTTTGTCATGCAAAGAGAGCAAGTAATCGTTGGCTTTGCTATTGGCTGTTAGGGCTTTGGGGTAAAGAGCGTCACTTTCCAAACAGAAAAGATCAAAACCACCATTTCCAGGCCAAGAATTGGAACTAAAGAGAAGGTCTCCTTGATGCAAATGTGCAAAGCATTCATCCCCGGAAGTATTGATGGCTCGAAGGTTTACTGCTTTTTGTTCCGATGAAATACTGTTCTCCATGCGGTAAATGTCAAAACCACCTCGTCCGCCTGTTTGGTTGCTGGTAAAGAGGATCTCAGTACCGCAGAATCGGGGCAAGCCAGTGCTGTATTCGTGGGATTGCTGTGTTTTGATGAAAGGATGATTTGGGAATTCTTGTCCTTCAATATCAATGGCGCGCAACTCCCACAAAGGATGCCCCAAAGCATCGTAAATGGGTCTGGATCTTTTTGTCTTGATGGAAGTGACGACAAAAACCTCGTGCAACGGATCATAAGCACAGTCGATTCCCAAGGCAGTAAAGAGCAATCGGTCGTCTTCATAAATGTTCATCATTACGTTCTCAGTGGCTCGAACCCCTTGTTCTTTCAAACCCACTCCATATTCTAAACGGAAACGCTTGTTCAATTGAATCATGGGGTCAGATTCCGGACTTTGCTCAAAACGCAGCGCGAATGTTTTTTGAGATCCTTCTGCAGAAAAAGGCAAAATTCTTGGGTCTTCAGGGTGCTTGGTCATGAAATCCTTCAAACACCTTTCTCCTTCTTCATAAGCACCAAAGCCCATGTACGCTTGTGCAAGAAAAAGGGCGTCATCTCTATAAAACCCTCCTTTTTTGATGCTTGCCTCGTACCAAACTACAGCTTTTTGATAGTCTCCACGATTCAATGCACAATCGGCAATGCGACGCAAGACAAAGGTGTTACTGCTGTCTTTTTCCAAGCATCGGTGAAAGAGTTGTTCGGCTTCCACAAAGCGCAAGTTATCGTAGGCTTCTTTTGCCTTTTCTAAGTTTTTATGCTGACCAAAGAGGTGAAAGGAAAGCAGGAGAAATGCGAAGGAACTGAATAATGCCTTTTTCATGAGTGATTTTTTACTCGTCAAGTCTACGAGCAATAAGCACAAGTCGCTTGTCAGTTAGGGTCTGACAAGCTTGTAAGACATGGATCCAAGCCCCTTGCCAATCTCCTCAAAAACCCGCTGCCATACTCCACTTGAATTGTTTAAATTCGTGGGCTTGAAAAGGAACGAACATGGCCGATAAGTACACAGAATACGATGCATTGAATTTACCCAATGTAGCTGCGGATATACTCAAGAAGTGGGAAGCAAAGAAGGTGTTTCAACAAAGCATCGATTCAAGAGACGAGAAAAACAGCTTCGTCTTTTTTGAAGGCCCACCTTCCGCCAATGGAATGCCCGGTATTCACCACGTCATGGGCAGGGCAATCAAAGATATTTTTTGTCGGTACAAAACCTTGAGCGGCAAACGCGTGCTTCGAAAGGCAGGTTGGGATACGCACGGACTCCCCGTAGAACTTGGGGTTGAGAAAGAATTGGGCATCACGAAGGAAGACATCGGAAAAACCATCTCCGTGGAGGAATACAACCAAGCTTGCCGAAAAGCAGTGATGAAGTACACCGATGTTTGGAACCGACTCACCCACGAAATGGGCTATTGGGTGAACATGGACGATCCTTACATCACCTACGACAATAAATACATCGAAAGCGTGTGGTGGCAGTTGGGCCAGATTTATAAAAAAGGCCTGATCTATAAGGGATATACCATTCAACCCTTTTCGCCAAAAGCAGGAACAGGGCTCTCCACGCATGAGCTCAACCAGCCTGGAACTTATCGCGATGTGAAGGACACCACAGTAGTGGCTCAGTTCAAAGTGAAGCAAGACAGCATTTCTCGCTTGGAAGGTTTTCTGGATGATGGAAAATCAATGGAAACGCCTTACCTCGTAGCGTGGACCACAACTCCTTGGACCCTTCCGTCCAACACTGCTTTGACCGTTGGACCAAAAATCGATTATCTCTTGGTGAACACCGAGAACAAATATTCCCACGAAAAAATCACCGTTATCTTGGCCGAGCCGCTATTAAACAAGCACTTTGGCGGAAAGAAAGACCCAAGCTACGAAGTAGTGGGGAAGGCGAGTGGTAAAGATTTGGTGGGCATTGGCTACGAACAACTCCTGCCTTGGGCCACTCCAATGGAAGATGCAGACAAAGCCTTTGTGGTGATTCCCGGTGATTTCGTAACCACAGAAGATGGAACGGGTATCGTGCATACTGCTCCTACTTTTGGTGCAGACGATGCCAAAGTTGCCAAAGATGCCGGAGTACCTCCAATGCTGGTTGCTGATGGCAATGGCAATGCTGTGCCGCTCGTTGATTTTCAAGGAAAATTCATTGATGGCTTGGGAGAGTGGAGCGGAAAGTACGTGAAGAACGAGTATTATAATGAAGGGGAAAGCCCGGAGCGTTCGGTGGACGTGGAAATTGCTATTCACCTCAAAGAGCGCGGTTTGGCGTTCAATGTTGAGAAGTATGAACACTCCTACCCGCACTGCTGGAGAACAGATAAACCGATTCTTTATTATCCACTGGATTCTTGGTTTATCAAAGTTTCTGCCGTCAAAGAGCGCATGGTGGAGCTCAACAATACCATCCAATGGAAACCTGCCAGTACAGGAACAGGAAGGTTTGGAAACTGGTTGGAAAATGCCAACGATTGGAACCTCTCTCGCTCAAGATACTGGGGAATTCCGATTCCAATTTGGAGAACGGAAGAAGGCGATGAAGAGCTATGCATTTCATCGGTTGCAGAATTAAAAATGGAATGCGAAAAAGCAGTGGCGGCTGGTTTGATGGAAAAAAATCCTTTTGCTGATTTTGATCCTGCCGACATGAGTGCAGAGAACTACGCGAAATTCGACCTCCATAAACCAATGGTGGATGAAGTCGTTTTGCTCAGTAAAAATGGTAAAGCGATGCACCGTGAGGCCGACTTGATTGATGTTTGGTTCGACTCGGGCTCAATGCCTTATGCGCAGTGGCACTATCCATTCGAGAACAAAGCCCTGATCGATGAGAACAAGGCATTTCCGGCAGATTTTATCGCTGAGGGAGTGGACCAAACCCGAGGTTGGTTCTACACTTTGCATGCCATCGCAAGCATGAATTTTGATCAAGTAGCCTATAAAACGGTGGTTTCGAACGGACTCGTTTTGGATAAAAATGGTCAGAAAATGTCGAAACGTCTCGGAAATGCTGTCGATCCCTTTAAAATCCTCTCAAAGTATGGACCAGACGCTACAAGGTGGTACATGATCACCAATGCTCAGCCTTGGGACAACTTGAAATTTGATGAAGACGGGATTACCGAAGTGCAGCGTAAATTCTTCGGAACCCTCTACAACACTTATAACTTCTTTGCGCTATATGCCAATGTAGATGGTTTCCTAGATCAAGAGGCCCCTGTGGAGAACCGACCAGAAATCGATCGTTGGATCTTGTCCAAATTGAACTCACTCATTGCCGATGTAGAAGAATCGTATGAGAATTACGAGCCAACAAGAGCTGGCCGACTCATTCAAGAGTTTGTGAGTGATGAGCTCAGCAACTGGTACGTGCGCCTGTGCAGAAGACGTTTCTGGAAGGGTGAGTATGCAGAGGATAAAATCTCAGCCTACCAGACCTTACATGAATGCTTGAAAAAAGTAGCCATCATGTCTGCGCCCATTGCCCCTTTCTTCATGGATCAACTCTACACGGATTTGACCCAAGGCACCCATGAGCGGAAAGACAGCGTGCATTTGGCCGATTTCCCGAAAGTCAACAAGTCGCTCATCGATTTGGATTTGGAGCAGCGCATGCACATTGCGCAGAAGCTAACTTCCATGGTTCTCGGCATTCGCAAAAAAGAGCGTTTGAAAGTTCGACAACCCCTTCAGAAGATCATGGTGCCTATTTTGGACGAAACCTTTGAAAGACAACTTCAAGCGGTAGAATCCCTAGTATTGGCAGAAGTAAACGTGAAAGAATTGGAGTATTTGAAAGATACGGCCGGG
The DNA here is from genome assembly GCA_964649515.1 of uncultured Comamonadaceae bacterium. Taxonomy (GTDB): domain Bacteria; phylum Bacteroidota; class Bacteroidia; order Flavobacteriales_D; family Sanyastnellaceae; genus CALKGK01. Next base: position 11,763 of record CAZYPV010000006.1, read on the forward strand.
GTTTTGGTGAAGCGAATCAAACCGAATTTTAAAGCTTTAGGACCCAAATTTGGAAAGGCCATGAAAGCCGCAAGTGCCGCCATTTCGGCCTTGGATCAAGATCAAATTAACGCTTTGGAACGGACGGGCGAACTGAACATTACCGTGGAGGGCGAAGCATATCGCCTAGAGCCGCAAGACGTGGAAATTCTTACAGACGATATCCCCGGTTGGACCGTGAGTGTTGATGGCCCCATTACCGTTGCGCTTGACCTCACTTTGAACGAACAACTCATCGAAGAAGGGATTGCACGAGAATTGGTGAATCGAATTCAGAATTTGAGAAAAGACAGTGGCTTGGAACTGACCGATAAGATTGCCTTGTTCATTAAGAAACAGGACGGAATTAATCAAGCAGTAGAAAACAATTTGAAGTATATTAGCGCAGAGACTTTGGCAGGAAAATTGGAGTTGGTCGATACGATTGATAACGGTTTAAACGTTGAAGTGGATGATAACCTAAGCACGGAAATTTCCATCCAGCGCCTCAATTAAATAACTATGGCAGAAGTAAGATTTTCAGACGAGGAATTGAAAGAATTTGAAATCCTCATTCAAGATAAGTTAGCTCAGGCAAGACAAGATTTGGATCAATTGAAACGATCTTTGTCGCACTCTGATGACAACACAACCGAAGACACATCACCTACCTTCAAAATGATGGAAGATGGCTCGGAAACCATGAGCAGAGAAGAAACCGCACAACTGGCGAGTCGTCAAGAAAAGTTCATCCGTAACTTGGAAAACGCTTTGCTCCGCATTCGCAATAAAACTTACGGCATTTGTAGGGAAACGGGAAAACTCATTGCAAAAGATCGTTTGCGCTTGGTGCCCCATGCTACCTTGAGCATTGAAGCGAAAAACAAGCAATAAGTCCAGCCCTTGAGGAGATCCATTTTCACCATATTGCTCGTTCTGATCCTCGATCAGGTCTCAAAAGTGTATGTAAAACTCAATTTCGAGTTGTACGAACGCATCCCTGTGCTCGATGGGGTCTTTCAGCTGCATTTCATCGAAAATCCTGGCATGGCTTGGGGGATGAGCTTGCCCGGCGTTTGGGGCAAGATTAGCCTCACGCTTTTTCGGGTTATCGCGGTGGTGGTCATCAGCATTTACCTGAAAAGAATCATCAAAGAAGGCCAAGCGAAGGGCTTCATCACGTGTGTTTCTTTGGTCTTGGCAGGCGCCATAGGCAACATCATCGATAGCGCAGTTTATGGTCGAATTTTTACCCGATCAACGGCGAGAAAAGCCGCAGAATTTGCCAGCGAAGAAGCACCGGGTTATGCGCATTTCTTGCAGGGGAAAGTGGTAGACATGCTGCATTTCTGCATGGAATGGCCACAATGGGTTCCTTACTTCGGTGAACGAGGTGGTGAAATTTTTCCGCCCATCTTCAATATCGCAGATGCAGCCATTTCCGTCGGAATTATTTGGATTATCCTCCGACAAAAAACCTATTTCAAAAAAGAACGAGAAGAGAAAAGATCAGAAGACGATCTTCCTTCAGAAACCACGGAATTTCAAGCTTCAACAGAAGCCTGAGCCTCTACCCAATCGCCGTGTTCGCGAATTAGATCAATCAGAGCATCTACCGCTTCGGCTTCAGGCACATTTCTGCGCACCACTTCTTTTTCCTTGTACAGGGTAATTTTCCCAGGACCCGTTCCCACATAGCCATAATCGGCATCTGCCATTTCTCCCGGACCATTCACAATGCACCCCATAATACCGATCTTCACCCCTTTGAGATGACTCGTTTTCGCCCGAATTTTCGCCGTTGTTTCTTGCAAGTCAAACAAGGTTCGGCCACAAGAAGGACAGGAGATGTATTCGGTCTTACTGATGCGCGTTCTGCTGGCTTGTAAAATTCCGAAAGCGGTGGAAATGCTTGTGCGAAGGGGGATGTTCGTGCCTCCAATCATCAAACCATCACCCAAACCATCCAAAAACAAGGCACCACAATCGGTAGCGCTGTACATTCTGAAATGATCTTCTGAATCAAGGTCATAGTTCCGTTCCAAAACTACCGGATTGGCGATTTCGGCGTGCATGAGCTGAAAAAACGCAGAACGAAGGTCGGCCATGCCGTGCTCCTCATGGGACGAAAGCAAAACAATCGCCTGAGGATGAGATTGAAGGTATTGCAGCGCGGCTTCGCTCAAATCCTTGTTCTGAAAACGAACAAAATGCATCCCTTCGTGCGCTTGATGGAGTACTTGTGACCATTCAAACAAAGGAAGGTGTCGATCCCGGTCCTGACAAGCTTCAGCATCTTGCACAATGCTCAAAGTTCCGGGAATTTCAAAGTCGATTTGTTGTTTGCCCACATAAATGAAATCAGCAGCCATGTCAGCAATGTTCCACTTGTCCAAAGGCACAGAATAGTTGTACCCTGCTCCGAAAAAAGACGCCGGACTGATGGTTTCTCTCCCCGATAGGTCAGCCATCACTACCGGTACATTTCCACCTCCAATAGCTCCAACCGCTTGTGTTTTTCTGCGTTCGTATTCAAAGGGGTTGATGCTTGGCGGTGCTTCTGAAATGGCCGGACTGCTCCCACGATGTGTGTAACGATCGACTAAAATTCGCGCAACGGGAATCTCTTCTTCCGGTGCTTCTGTTAACGACACCCGCACGGTATCGCCAAGCCCATCTTCCAGCAGCGTACCAATGCCCACTGCCGACTTGATTCTTCCGTCTTCACCATCTCCCGCCTCGGTTACGCCTAAATGGAGAGGATAGTTCATCCCTTCTTCCATCATGTGATTTACCAAGAGACGATAAGCTTGTACCATCACAATGGCGTTGCTTGCCTTCATGGAAATCACGATGTCGTGGTAATCGTGATCTCGGCAAATGCGAAGAAACTCCATGGCAGACTCCACCATTCCTAGCGGGGTGTCTCCATAACGCGACAAAATACGATCGCTCAGAGATCCGTGATTGGTACCAATGCGCATTGCTCTACCCAGTCTTTTGCATTTCAGTACAAGGGGAGTAAAGCGTTCTCGAATGCGTTCGAGTTCGGTGATGTAAGACTCATCGGTATATTCGTGGTGTTCGAACTTCTTTTTGTCGGCGTAATTCCCTGGGTTCACCCTAATTTTTTCAACGTGTTCGGCGGCTTCTTCAGCAGCATTTGGGGTGAAATGGATGTCGGCAACCAAAGGAGTGGAATAGCCTCTTGCCAATAATTCTTTTTTGATTTCGCCCAGGTTAGCAGCATCTTTCTTGCTCGGAGCCGTAATGCGTACCAGCTCACACCCGGCATCAATCATGCGGATAGACTCAGCAACCGTTTTTTCGGTGTCCATGGTGTCTGCCGTGGTCATCGATTGCACACGAATCGGGTTATCTCCTCCCAACCCCACATTGCCAATCATGACCTCACGGGTTCGCCAGCGTTGATATTTGAAGAGGGAAGGGCAGTAGGTGTCGGACTTTTTCATGATGTGTGCTTCTTGGATTAAAACAGCGAGAAGTTCAAAAAGTTGCCTTTATTGAAGAACGATGATTTCAATCCTGCGATTTGCTGCGTTTTGCTTTTCGTTTTTGGGTTTTTTGAATACCGGAAACTTCCCTCCTTTGCCCACACATTCAACCCGAGCGGGATCAATTCCATTTTCAATTAAAAAGCGCTTTACGCTGTTGGCACGGGCTAAACTCAAATCTTCGGAGTCCTTGTATTCAACTCTTTCAGGGTTGCTACGGCCAATCTCTTTGCTATACCTTTTTCCAAAATCGCCGTTGACATGGCCTTCGATTCGGATATTCACCTTGTTGTTTTTCATGTAAGCCAGCAGCTCGTCCAAGGCATCTTGAGCACTTCGTTTGTAAACTGCCGAGTTCCCATGGAAATAAATGCTCTCCACTGAAAAACTCGTACCTTCTTCGCTGCTCGTTTCCTTGAGGTGTTTGCGCTCTACTGGGGCTTGATTTTCTTCTTCGATCACCTCCAAAGCCAATAAATCGCTACCCTCTTTGTTCTTTGGTGCTTCGTTCAGTGCAAACTCTTCTGGGAAAAGCACCGCCGCGGGGGTGGGGCCAATGAGTTGTGGTGGATTGGGATCCAGAACGTATGCAATGATTTCAACACAACGGTTCATTTCAGGTTGGTTGGGATTCACTTGGTGCAATTCACCGAAGGCCACCAGTTCGTACTGACCGTAGTCTGGAATTTCTGCTACCAATGCTTCATACACCGATTTGGTGCGCAGTTCACTCAATTTCAGGTTGAATGCCTCATCCCCGTCCGAAGAGCAATGCCCTACAATGTCAATTTTCTCAATCTCCCCACCACCAAAAGACATGATCATTGCTTGGATGGAAGCCTTACCCGCAGAACAAATCTCATGCTCGTTGTGCTCAAAATGAATGGTGGTTTTCAATTTGGTGCTCGCATATCCTTCAATAACAAGGAACAAAAAAAGAAAAGTGGCTAGGTACTTAATCATGATTTTAAGACAATGAACTTATCCCATTATACATGGTTAAAAATACTAACTTTTCTTGGCGATTGTACATTCGTTGACGCAGCTTTATACACACCCTCAATTGAAAAAGATGAAAGGATACTTGTTTTCTGAATACCAGCCAGATAAAGATAAAAGAACCCCCTTTGAACGGCTTTTGGATATCTTTTTGGAAATCTTGACGCATACGAGTGGGGATGTGGACGAAGCCTTGGATTGGTTGAAGCAGATCGACCAAGAACACCAGCTCACCGATGAGAACTACACTTTGGAAGATTTTGTGAATGAACTCAAAGAAAAAGGATTTTTGAGGGATGGAAGTGAATCTGGGCAAGGTAAGCCCCTGTTAACCGGTAAAGGAGAACAAGCCATTCGTCAACGTGCACTTGATCAAGTCTTCGGAAAGATGAAAAAAGGTGGGATGGGGCAGCATCAAACCAATAAATTGGGACAAGGAGATGAGCAAACAGAAGACCGGCGACCCTTCCGATTTGGCGACAAGTTGGAGCAGATTGATTTCTCCGAAAGCTTTCGAAATGCCCAAATCAATCACGGTATCGGGGCTGGTTTTCGAATGGAGGAAAAAGACCTCGAAGTTCGGGAAACCATGCAAGTTACAAGCATGTCCACCGTGCTCATGATCGACCTTTCACACTCCATGATTTTGTATGGCGAGGACCGCATCACGCCAGCAAAAAAAGTAGCCATGGCTTTGAGCGAAATGATCATGCGAAAATATCCCAAAGACAACTTGGACATTGTGGCTTTCGGAAACGATGCTTGGGAAGTAAGCGTGAAAGACCTCCCTTACTTGAAAGTGGGTCCTTTTCATACCAATACCGTTGCCGGTTTGGAAAGGTCCATGGACATCCTTCGCAGACGAAAAACATCCAACAAACAAATCTTCATGATTACCGACGGAAAACCCTCATGCTTGAAGGAAAACGGTGAATACTACATGAATAGCTTTGGTTTGGACCCTTACATCACCGGGAAATGTTTCAACCTTGCTCGACAGTGCAGGAAACAAAAAATACCCATCACCACTTTTATGATCGCCAACGATCCCTATTTGCAGGCATTCATTAACGACTTCACTGAAGCCAATAATGGGAAGGCATTTTATACCGGACTGGACGGTTTGGGAGACATGATTTTACAAGATTTTGAACGCAATAGAAGAAAACGACTTTGAAAACACAAGACACCAAAATCCGCACACTGGGCGAATTGAAAAAAAGCAATTACCGCTCAAAAAGGATTAAAGACGAACTCAGGGACAATCTCATCGAAAAGATGCAAAATGGGGAAACCATGTTTGAAGGCATTTTGGGGTATGAGAATACCGTAATTCCCGAAATTCAAAGGGCCATTTTAGCTCGGCACAACATGAATTTCCTCGGTTTAAGAGGGCAAGCTAAAACGAGGATGGCCCGCGGATTGGTTTCCCTCCTCGATGAATACATTCCCATTGTTGAAGGTTCAGAGATCAACGATGATCCCTTCCAGCCACTTTCGAGATACGCCCAGGATTTGATCAAGGAAAAAGGCGACGATACGCCCATTGCTTGGCTGCACCGTTCGAAACGCTATGTGGAGAAATTGGCCACCCCTGATGTAAGTGTTGCCGATCTCATCGGGGACGTTGACCCCATCAAGGCGGCGAATTTAGGACTCAATTATGCCGATGAACGCGTCATTCACTTTGGTCTCATTCCAAGAGCCAACAGAGGGCTGTTTGTGATCAATGAATTGCCCGATTTGCAAGCGAGAATCCAAGTGGCTTTGTTCAATATGTTGCAAGAAGGAGACATTCAAATTCGCGGTTTTCAGCTTCGTTTGGATCTCGATGTGGAATTTGTTTTCACCGCAAACCCAGAGGATTATACCAATCGGGGTTCCATCATCACTCCTTTGAAAGATCGAATTCAGTCGCAAATATTGACGCACTACCCCAAAGACATCAGCATCAGCCAGAAAATCACCCAACAAGAAGCACAACTACTCCCGGCGCAAAGAGAACGTGTTGAGGAAAACGCATTGGTGGCTGAACTTTTGGAGTTGCTTGCGTTTGAAGCGCGCTCTTCGGAACTGATTGATCAAAAATCAGGGGTGAGTGCACGATTAACGATTACCGCATACGAACACCTGATGGCCTCAGCCGAGCGAAGAAGCATCCTTAACGGCGGTGAATTGACCACAACGAGAGTAGGTGACTTGGCAGGAATCGTGCCCGCAATCACTGGAAAAGTGGAATTGGTTTATGAAGGTGAACAGGAAGGCGCCGCAGGGGTGGCATTTGGTTTAATTGGGAAGGCCATTCGCACCAAGTTTCCGCAGATTTTCCCCAATCCTGAAACCATCAAAAGAAGAAAACTCGAAGATCCCTTTAGTGAAACGAAGGCGTGGTTCAACGAAAATGAACTATTCCTGGCTACTGAGATGAGCGAAAAGGAATACCATCAGGCGCTGAGCGGTGTGCCGGGCTTGCGTTCATTGGTTCAGAAATACGCCCCCAACTTGAATGCACAAGATGAATTGGTGATGATGGAATTTGTGCTTCACGGTTTAGGTGAATTTAGCTTGATCAATAAAGGAATTGCCGAAGACGGTCACAGCTTCAGCGATTTGTTCAATCAGCTGTTTTCGGATGAAGACCAAGAGGCTTAATTTAACCTCAAATAGAAATGAAAAAGCCCCGAAACACGTTTGTTCCAGGGCTTTTTTGATTACCTAAAGGGATTAACGAATTCGCTTAATGAAGGTTCGTTGTCCTGTTTCTTGCGAGTAAATGTCGATCAAAACATAGTTGTTGTAAACAGGGACCTGTAGGATAATCTCATTTTGGAAAGGGGTGCTTGGTATGAGTTTTTGGCCAAGCATGTTGTACACGTTAATGGTTCCGTTGAAGTTGCCCAATTGATGTTCTACAAAGAGGCCATCATGGGTGAAACCAACATTAAATTCATCTGCAAAAGCATCCATGTCAAGCCCTTGAGCGCTATCAACAACAATGGTTTTGCTCGTGCTGCTTGAACAAGCTCCGTTGCTCACAGTGAGTGTTACTTCATACGTTCCTATCTCATTGAAAACATGGTTTGGGTTGATTTCTGTGCTGAAGCTACCTTCTCCAAACGACCACAAGTAAGAACTGGCTTCATTGCTGTTGTTCACAAAAGGTACAACGGCCATTCCAGCAACGAGTTCCACCCATTCAGGAGCCTCAAACTTGGCTTCTAGCGGCATTTCACTGTTCAAAATGAAGGACGCTGTTGCTTCACAATTGTTGGCGTCACTGATGTTGAGCTCATATTCACCTGGAAGCAATCCTTCAATGCTGTTCCCAGTGCTCGCATTGCTCCAAAGTAAGTCGTAAGGCGCTGAACCTCCGCTAATGTAGGTGCTGATGAGGCCATCGGCGGAATTCGGACAACTCGGCATTACCACGGTGTTCTCCAATACCATGGGGTCAGGTGCGCTAAGTACGAGATGAGCAACCAATTGTCCGCATGCCCCATTGCCGTCCAATTCATAACGGTAAATTCCCTCAGTTAAATGCTGAATGCTGCTTTCGTTCGAAATGAGTTCATTGGCTTCGTTGTACCAAGCTGCATTTCCTTCCATGGAATTGAGTGCGCTAATGGATCCATTGTTGCTTTCTGGGCAGGTGGGGTGAATCATTTCGGCGATAATGGATGCAGAGACTTCCAAATAAAAGCGCTGCTCGTAGTTTCCAGCCTCCAAGGTTAAAGCTACTTCATCACCACTCATGATGGGATGGCTCACACCCGTCTCAAGATCGGTCAAAACAACACAGCGTCCGTTCATGACATCTTCAATTCCTTCGGTGCTAAACACGATTTCTCCTTCTGTGGGAACGAGCACTGAAATGGGAATTTGGAATGCTTCTTGGTTGTGGGCCAGCGCATGTATAGAGAGCATTTGGTTGGCTGAAGGAAGGGCTGCTACGCTGAGTAAGTTGTCGGCAATCATCATTTTTTCGGCTTCCAACTGTGGGTCAAAAGCAGTACTGGCATTTTCATCCCAATAAAAACTCACTTCATCTTGACGGTTGCCCTGTGAAATGACAAGGTGAAAGGGTGACTGTTCGTTATTTTTAAAATTCGCAGCCAGTGGCGCCTTAACATTTTCGTTGGCACTGAGCTGAGGCGATGGTCCGTTGGCGTGTACCCAGAAGGCTTGGAAGGGGGCAATCAAGTTCGATCCTCCATTGTTTCCAATACCGTTCACATAACTGGCATAGGCTCCTGTAGCTGCATCATAAATGTAGATGGCGTCGTCCAAATTGCTCTTGTTCCAATCAACATCGTTCCAATCTATGGTGCATGGGTATGGGTTGGCTACGAGGTTCCACCCGTCTTCTGCAGGTGTGCCATGGTTGGTGTAGCTCACGGGTAAAATGGTGTTCCCTTTTTGAAAGGGTCCTTGCAAAGAAAGGTGTTGATTTCCAGAAGACATGTAGATGAGTCGACCACTTCCCACTTCAAAAGCATCACCTAATCCTGTTGCTCCTTGGAATCCTTGGTTTCGATCACCGGCTTCACTTTCGTCGTAATTTCGAATGTTGTTGAAGGGGTAACTTTCGTAGTCAGACCCGGGAAAGCCGGTGGTCACTAAGTGCGCATTGAGGTCGGAGTTGCTCATGTTTTTGATGGGCGTACCAATCATCACATAGCCGTTGTTACTCGCGGGGTGAAAGCGCTCAGCGGTGATTTGACCGGTAATGTCTCCGTTGAGTGTAGCAATCATTCCCGTGCCAGAAGCATCGGAAACGAGGCGCAATTTATTATTGGTTCTGAAGGTTCCGCTTTCAACGTAAACAATGCCATGAATTGCCAATTCGTCGCAGCGAACAAAAACATTTTCACTGTTCATAATGCGGAGGTCGTCCATTTCAATGCTTGTTCCTGTTCCTCGAATGTATTGGTCCTGATTTCCGCTAAAGACGATCATGGCTCCATTGCTCAATAGGCTTCCTTGCACTTCCAGGTCTTGTTTCAATTCGAGGTCAACACCGTTGAGGTCGAGGTTTCCGTTCACAATCATGGATCCAACAACGGCCGTAGCGTGGTCAATCATCACGTTTCTGCCGGCAGGAATAATGTATTCCGTGTATTCACAAAAGTTGATGCTCCGCAAGCTGTTGGTTGTTCCATCACTGGACCAAATGGGATCAGTACTATTACCGTCGATGGCGGCAACGTAGCGGGTTCGTCCCAGGCCAAGAGTGAATCGGTTACCGTCTTTGAGGTCAACATTCTTGAAGCGAAGGGTACTCCCAAACATTTCTCCATGCAAAAGCACATCGTCGTGAAACCCATTGTTGTTGCGATCGATGATGAGCACTGTTTCGTTGGGATCAATAAATCCCATTCCCGATGTTTCAAACTCCAGTCGCACTTCACCTACGTCACCCACTTCTTCCACTTTCCAGCTTCGTCTCAGTACTCGAGCCACTGCGCAATTCAGACTACCTCCTCCGAAGGAAAGCGGACCGCCGTTGTGCCCAATGGTCAAGACCTCGCCAGATTCCAAATCCTCTGGCTGTGATAAACTCAAAATACCCCCGTTGCTTTCGCTGGCTGATGCTAATTGCGTGAGGTTGCTATTGGACAGTTTCCCTACGCTTACAGTTCCGTTGTTGTAAATGGGATCAGAGAAATAAAGATGATCGTTCACTTCAATGGTGAGTCCATACTTGATGGCCAAATAGGTTTTAATGCTTTTGCTTTCAGAATCACTGAGCGATCGGCGGTAAACAATGACTTCAGCAATTCTTCCACGAAACCCTTGTCCGCTACTTCCTCTACCGATAAGACCAATGCCCACATCACTGCCAGTAGTAAAAGCACTGCTGGCGTTGTTGTTGGATCCTTCCAAAACTTGTTCGGCAAAAAGTCCCCCAAGGCTCGATTTGTTCACATTGATGATGCTGGGTACGTCAGTACTTGGCGAGTGCGGTGAGGTGCTAAGACTTGTAGTTCCACCAAATTGGCTCACTTCAAGACTGGTTGGGGTGGGGTAGCCAAGACTGAAGCCCGGTGTTGGTGTGCTCTGGTCGATGCCCAACATATAACTGTTGGCTCCTCCATTGGCGCGCTCCGAAACGATAAAAATGGTGTATTCACCGCTTTGAATTCCACTCAAATTGGCTTCCATGAAACGGTCGTTCAAGTTAAAGCGCAATGCAGGGTGTCCGTTAATACGTTTGCTTTGATAAATCGGCTGTGCAACAGCAAGTGCTTGTGTTGCGTCATTGCCCAATGGACCTTGATCTTCCCAGAGAGCTACGGGGTCTCCGTTGCCCACCGCGCCCAGTCCTAGGTCTGAGCGTAGCCAAATTTGTAAGTCTGCTGTTCCTATTCCTCCAGGAGATTGTCCGAAAAGAGGGGATACCATGAATAGATATGCTACGGAGGTAGCAAAGAGTGCCGATAGTAATTTCATAAGTTGATCAGTTTATGTCAGAAAACGCTCACACGTTTTTCAGACAGATCTGATGCACTCTTACGATTATGGGGTACGGAATGTTTCAAAAAAAAACAGGACAACCTTAAAGATTGCCCTGCCTAACCTAACTTTAAACTATGTGCAATTACTCACACTAGCGTTTTCAAAGTTTTAAATACCTTTTCCGCTTTGGGATGAAACAAAATTAGTAACAATTTCAATTTTTGCAAGCATCTTTGGCAAATAAAAAATAAAGATTGAGTAAAAAAACAAATATCATCGTGTTAAAAGTGGTTCCCTACACCTCTGGAAGTGCTATTTTAAAAGGGCTTTCACCAGATTTAGGACAGGTGTCTTTTTTCCTCAGAGGAATGGGCGGAAAGAAGACAAAAAACCAAATTTTGACGCAAGCAGGGGCGATTTTGTCGGTAGAATACACCGATCGGTCAGGTTCAGACCTTCTTTCTTTGCAAAGTTTGGAGCGTTTGGTGTACTATCACAACGTACCTGGGGACGTTGTAAAGAGCAGTTTAATGCTCTTTTTGGCTGAAATAATTCTAAAAAGTACCCAACAAAACGACGGTTCAGAAGAGATGTTTGCTTTGGCAAAAGGAACCTTCGAATGGATTGATTTAAGCGAGGATTTGGCCAACGTTCATTTGTATTTTCTGGCACAATGGATCCGCTTATTGGGTCTCCAACCACAGGCGCCAGAAGAGGGGAAAGTGCTTTTTGATTTGCAAGAGGGTGCTTGGCTCAGTAACGCCAGTGCCGCTGTGGAAGGAAGGGTGTTGAACAAGATCGAAGCTGCACAATTCTTAGACACCTTTCAATGGAAAATGAGCGGAATCAACAACTATAAAATGGGATCAATGGCGCGAAGGAATTTGCTCCACGCATTGGTGAATTACCTCTGTTTTCAACTTTCCATCGGAAAAGGGATAACTTCGTTGCCGATTATAGAATTGCTTTTTGATGAAATTTAAATCACTCCTTTTTTGTTTCTTTTTGTTCAGTATCAAAGCTCTTTCACAAGATATCGTGGTAAGAGATTTGGAGTCCAATGCAACAATTCCGAATGTTACAGTGGTTCAACTGAGCAGCAACACCATTCAATACAGCAATGATAAAGGAGAAGTAATACTTGAGGATTATCAAGCGGGAGAAGATTTGCTCCTATCTTGTCTTGGTTACTATGACCTTGCTCTCTTGTCCAAGGATTTTGTTCTTGGCACCACAAGCACAGTGTATTTGGTAAAACAGGTCATTCCAATGCCAGAAGCTGTGGTGGTAACGGCCTTTGCCTCGGAGGAGCGGCGGGCAGAAATCCCAAAACAAGTAGAAGTGATTGGTGCCCCCCAAATTAAATTCTTGAACCCCCAAACCAGTGCTGATGTGCTGCAAACAACGGGAAAGGTCCTCATCCAAAAAAGTCAGGCCGGCGGTGGTAGCCCAATTGTTCGGGGGTTTGAAGCAAATAAGATCTTGTTGATGGTGGACGGTGTGAGGCTGAACAATGCTATTTATCGTTCCGGACACCTTCAAAATGCCATTACCATCGATCCCCTCATCCTCGAAAAAGCAGAACTGATCTTTGGTCCGGCAAGCGTGATGTTTGGGTCAGACGCCTTGGGCGGAGTTATTCACTACCGAACAAAAACACCTCAATTTGCGAAAGGCAAAGACCAAGAGGTAGGAGGTACGCTTTTTGGAAGAATTGCAAGTGCTGCCCAAGAGCGAACCATGCACGTGGATCTTTCTGTGGCTGAAGGAAATTGGGCTTCGCTTACTTCCATCAGTTTCAGTTCTTTCGAAGACCTGAGAATGGGAAGCAATCGGTGGCATGGAGATGAGGAATGGGGGCTCGTTGAATTCGAAGTGATTCAAGAGAATGGAGAGGATGTTCTCATCGAAAACCCAGACCCAAAAATTCAAAAAGGAACAGGATACCACCAGCTGGATTTCCTTCAGAAAGTTCGTGTGAAATTGGGTGAAAACTGGCGATTGACCAATAACTTCCAATTGAGCACTTCTTCCCTCATCCCCCGATTTGATAATTTGAATGATGTCAGAAACGGAGCTCCCCGATGGGCAGAATGGAACTATGGTCCGCAAACGAGAACACTGTTTTCCATTGCGGCTGAACAAGATAAAAGCACACGATATTACGATGGTTTAAGCCTCCGTTTGGCACATCAATACATCGAAGAGTCGAGATACAAGCGTTTGCTGTTTAGCGACCTTCGAAACGTGCAGGTTGAACAGGTGAACGTATGGAGTGCTCAACTCGATTTTGTGAAGCGTTTGGGTGAGGGACACCGATTCAATTATGGATTAGACCTCATTCACAATGGGGTGCGCTCAAGAGCCACAGACCAACATCTCCGCACACGTGAAGAAAGCGCCGCTGCCACCCGCTACCCGAATGATGGCTCCGCGATGAGCACCTTTGGTGTTTACCTCGCATGGAAAAAGCCTGTACATGAGAAAATTAACCTCGATTTGGGAGCCCGCTATAGTCATGCCTTATTGGAATCCAATTACACAGCCAACGCGGGAATAGACCTGCCCTTCGAGCAAATTCAATTCAACAATGGCGCTTTCACGGGAAGTGCTGGAGTAATCTATGATCTTACCGATACTTGGAGTTGGAACGCTGTGCTTGCAACGGCCTACCGCATTCCTAATGTGGATGATTTTGCCAAAGTGCGTGAAAACGGTGGGTTTGTTACGGTTCCCAATGATGAGCTTACGCCAGAATACGTCTATTCTGCAGAGCTGAGCAGCAGAAAACAGTTTTTTGACCAACAGGCACAGCTCGAAGCTGGAGGTTTTTATTCCATCATTACCAATGCTATCGTTCCACGACCGTCAACCCTGAACGGACAAGATTCGCTTTTCGTAGATGGGGAAAATGTGCGAGTGGAGAGCAACGTAAATGCCGGTGAAGCCTTCATTTATGGTGCTTTTTTGAGCTTTCAAGCACAGTTGTTTGACGGGTGGAAGGCGAGTGGAAGTTTGAATTATACTTATGGACAAAGCAAGAGTGATAACGCGCCTTTAGGACACATACCTCCCATTTTCGGAAGGGTGGGGGTGAGCTATTCAGCACATCAATTTCGCGGGGAGCTGTACACTTTTTACAACGGACAAAAACCCATCGAACGCTACGCTCCCGGAGGAACCGACAAGCCAGATGAAGCCTTAGAAAGCGGCACACCCGCGTGGTGGACCCTCAACCTTGCTACAAGTTACCACATATCTCCCCATCTTGAAGCGCAAGTAGGGCTTGAGAACATTTTGGACGTTCACTATAAAACCTTTGCTTCAGGCCCTTCTGCTCCTGGAAGAAACCTTTATCTCACGCTTCGAGCAAGTTTTTAAAAAGCTTCAATTACCTTTGGGGGGTGTTTTTCAGAGATATCATAGGTCAAGAACAAGTAAAGTCGTTTTTACTGAAACAGGTAGCAGACGATGAAGTGCCGCACGCACAGCTCTTCGCGGGTCCTGAAGGAGGTGGTAAATTGGCTTTGGCTCTGGCCTTCTCGAGATACCTGCTCTGTCAAAACAGAGGGGAGAATGAGGCTTGCGGAACGTGTCCTTCTTGCGTCAAAGTAAATGCGCTTCAACATCCTGACCTTCACTTTTCCTTCCCCATTATCTCTTCTGGGAAATCTGGACAAAAAAACGTTTCAGACCTCCACCTTCCGGCTTGGCGAAACCGACTTTTGAGTAGTCCGTATTTCAGTACTGAGGATTGGAAAGAAGACTTGGTGGCCGAAAATAAGCAGCTCAATATTGGGGTTGATGAAGCGGAAAACATCGTCAGAAAACTCACCCTCGCGGCCTATGGTGGTTCTTACCGAATCATCATCATTTGGTTGCCAGAATACATGAATGTTCAAACGGCCAATAAACTGCTCAAACAAATTGAGGAGCCCGGACCAGGAACCGTTTTTCTGATGGTGTGCCATGATACTGAACAATTGCTCGCTACCATTTTATCTCGACTACAACTTCGAAAAGTGGCTCTTCCCAGCGAAGAAGAATTGAGTGCCTTTTTGGTTGAAAAGCATGGAGTGAGCGAAGAAAGAGCCAAAGAAGTTGCCCATTTTGTGGATGGAAATGTTAATGATGCCTACCGCTTGCTTTCCAGCAACACCTCGAATAACGAACACTTTGAGCAACTCATGCAATGGATGAGGGCCTGCTACTCCAACGATGCGCGCACCTTGGTTCCACTAGCAGAAAAATTGCACAAGAGCGGACGAGAATCTGTGAAATCCTTTTTGGAGTATGTGTTGCACTTTTTTAGGCAGTGCATCGTGGCCAATTATGGTCGAGAGGAAATGACCCGTTTAACGGAGGAGGAAGCTAAATTCGCATCTAAATTCGCGCCGTTCATCAATCATCTCAACGTGATAGAACTCACTGAAGTGATCGAAGCCGCCCACAATGACGTAGCGCGAAACTGCTATGCACGCTTGGTCTTGCTGCACACTTCCTTCCAAGTTCACAAACTATTGCGCAGGGCTCAATAATCACCCAAGCTTTTTACTAACTTTGTTTTGAGGGTGTACTATCACCCAAATCAACCACTATGGGATGTGAAAGTTGTTCCAATAATGGCAGTGGACTGCCAAAAGGATGCAAAAACAACGGAGCCTGTGGAGTTAGCGGTTGCAATAAACTAGATGTCTTTGATTGGCTTTCAGGAATGGAACTTCCTGCAGGTCAAAAGCCATATGATATTGTTGAAGTGCGTTTCAAAAACGGACGGAAGTCTTTTTACAGAAACGTTGATCAACTCGAATTGCAAATAGGTGACGTGATTGCCGTGGAGTCTTCCCCAGGGCATGATGTCGGAATTGTCTCGCTTACCGGAGAATTGGTGAAAACCCAACTTCAGTTGAAGGGGGTGAAGGACAATCACGAGGTAAGAAAGGTATACCGCAAAGCGAAAGCAGAAGACGTTGAACGCTGGCAAGAAGCCAGAAAACGCGAAGAACCAAGCATGCAAGAAGCACGTAAAATTGCTTCAGAGCTCGGCCTTGAAATGAAGATTAGTGATATCGAATTTCAGGGTGATGGAGCCAAAGCTACGTTCTTTTACACCGCTGAAGATCGGGTAGATTTCAGAGAGCTGATTCGGAAGTATGCCGAGGCCTTTGGAGTGAGAATTGAAATGCGCCAAATAGGAATGCGTCAAGAAGCGGCCCGTTTGGGAGGGATAGGTTCTTGTGGTAGAGAATTGTGCTGTTCTACGTGGTTAACGGATTTCAGATCGGTTTCGACAAGCGCGGCACGCTATCAGCAGCTATCACTCAATCCACAGAAATTGGCCGGACAGTGCGGCAAACTCAAGTGCTGTCTCAATTTTGAGCTCGATCAGTACCTGGAAGCCGTGAAGAAATTTCCTTCAGGAAATACCAAGTTGAAAACCCAAGGCGGAACCGCGTTTCATTTCAAAACGGACATCTTCAAGGGCATCATGTATTTTATACAGCAAGATCAGCCGGGAAGCTCACCCGTTGGAATTCCCGTTGAGCAGGTGAAGGAAATTTTGGCCATGAATGAGGCGGGTGAAAAACCAATGACCTTGATGGATTTTATGGTGGAAGAGATCGTGGAGAAAGAAGAGGTGTACACCAATGTTGTTGGGCAAGACAGCCTTACGCGTTTCGACCAAAAGAGAGGCCGACGGAGGAAACCAAGCAAAGGAAGAGGACCCAAACGAGGTGCAAACCGACCAGAAGCCAAGCAAGAAACGCCCGGCGAAAAACCGAAATCTGCTCGTCCGAAACGGAAAAAACGTCCGGCAAACAAAAGAAACCAAACAGGAACAGAAAACGCTGCAAACAAGAATCCACAAGCACAAGGAGGAAAGCCTGCAGGAAATGATGCTCCGGCAAAAAAGAAGAGAAGACCACAACGCCGAAAGCCCAAAGGACAAGATGGAGCAAAAGGCGGAGGTAAACCCAGTTCAGAATGAGAAAAAACCTGAAACTAGCTTTGGCTTTCTTTGCGATCTCACTACTGGTGGCTTGCAAAGAAGATCATGTGTTTTTTAAGAATTACACCTTCGAAGACCGTGTTTGGACCACTGCTAACGAAAAGGAGTTTCGGTTCGATATTCAAGATACGATAACGAGAAATGATTTTTACATCCATCTCAGGAACGATGGAGATTATCCTTATCGCAACCTCTTTCTCTTTGTGGAACTGCAATTCCCCAACGGAAAGAAGGCCATTGATACCTTGGAGTGCCCGCTAGCCTCACCTTCTGGAGAATGGTATGGAAAAGGCCTCGGAGATGTGGTGGACCACAAAATCGCTTACAAAAGAGACGTTATCTTCCCCATTGCGGGTGAATACCGGTTGAACGTGCGCCAAGCCATGAGAGAAGATACATTGAGAGGTTTGTATGATCTTGGCTTCAGCATCGAATAGTGCCGGAGAACATGCTCCTAATGAAATAAAAAAAGCCAGATTTCCTGAATGGGAATCTGGCTTTTTAGATCAATACCGTGTGGTTTTACTTCAACAAAACCTTTGCGCTTTTAATACCTGTAGTGCTTTCAACACTCAAGATGTACATGCCGCGGGCAAACGAGGCCGTTTCAATTTGCATGAACGGACTGTTCATTCTCCACTGGCCAAGCACTTTACCGTTCAAATCAAGCAAGCGAACGAACATGTTTTCTTGTACATTGGCGTTCAATTCCAAGTTCAAAGTAGTTGCCGCTGGGTTGGGATAGATCTTGAGATCAACACCCTCCGCGATTTCCTCAATGTTGGTGGTTACTTCGTCCAAACGCTTTTTATATTCTTGGTAGAATAAATTCGCAATACGCGCATCGTGAATGATCAAAGTGTTTTCATCGTTCACGTTTTCTGCAGAAGAAGACCAGTTGTGAGAACCGGTGATGACTGTTGGGTCAGACGCTACCTGTGAGTGGTCGATGATGCAATACTTGTGGTGAATGGTATTTGGAACGCCCGAGTGAGAATATACAGGAACGTTTCCAGCATTTAAGGTTTCAAATTCAGACCCTTGATTTTCTGCTTGCTCCATGATGCCATTCATGTTTACAAAGATGCTGTTCACTTCCAACATGGCTTCCGCAATTTCATCCCGGGTAAAGGCGAGTAGGGCGAAGTGTAAGTCGTAATCGGTTTCCAAAACAGCATCGCGAATGGCGTTGGTTGTTCCATCTGTTGGAGAGAAAACCAATTCCACCGGCGATCCGCCAATGATGAACTTACGCGGAGTGTTGACACTTTTAGCCGCACCAAATTTGCTGTTGGCCGGATCGGGCATCGCTCCTTCAGAACCCCACATTTCGTTGAATTCAATGGTGTAGGCTTTGGCCAAAGACTCATCTTGAATCACTACCAAGTTGTTGTAATCGGTGGTAAGATTGGCTGCAGTCCAATTGGTTGATCCTGTCAATACTTGCGCGAGATCAGTGTATTCAGCATCAGCAATCAAAAATTTGTTGTGCATGCCTGAACCTTCATCGTCTGTTCTCAACAAAACAGGAATGTTATCGTTGAAGTCGTCAAGTCCGATGTTCGCATTGGTTCCTTGAGCGATGTAACGAATTTGAACTCCATTGTCATAAGCGGTATTGATGGCGCTTTCGATGAGATCGTTGTTGATGTTGTAAACAGCGATATCTAAGGTGTGTTGTGCACGAGTGATGTATGCCGCGATGGTGTCGTTCATGTCAAAACCAAGCGAGATGGCTTCTTCTTCAGTAGCTACCGAGGTATCCACACTTCCGGTGAAGTAAGCGAGAATTTCTCCTGATGATAGGGAGACGGTGGCAAAAGGAAGAATGCTCGATGAGGTGGTTTCGCCATTCAAGTTAGAGGATACTTGAACGTAATAAATGGTTCCAGGCTCCAAATTGGTCAAACTTACCGTGTGATCCGAGGTCAATGTCGCATCGTAGATTTCGTCTCCGAGGTCGGGAGTGGTTCCGAACTCAACAAATGAATCTCCAGCAGCATCTGTGGTCCACGAAAGATCAAAACTGTTTGTGGTGATGTTGTCCTGGTCTACGGTTGAAGAGATGCAGATGCTTTGAAGGGCTTCAAAATCGTCAGAATTTCTCAAAAGCAACTGGTAACCGCCAAATCCGTCAAAACTAAACTGCGAGGCCACTCCGGTGATGTTGGCATCACAAGAGGTTAAGATTTCTCCCACCAAGGCATTGCTCGTTCTGAAGTAAGCTACTCCTTCTTCACCACTTGCGGTAAAATTGTAAGTGGAGTTACCTTGAATTACTTGTCCGCCAGCAGCAAAAACAGCAGCATTGATGCGCACCAATTGACCTTCGAGGTCTTCATTCATTTGCGATGGCGTAATCACTACGGGCTCGGGTAAGGCATTACCGGTGCTGTTGATGGTGACCTCAGAGAGATCAGGACCCACTTCAAGCAAACCGTTAAATTCAGTGATCAAACCGGTAACAGTGATTTCATCGCCGGGCATGGGCTCGGTGAATCCGTCCCAGTTTTGACCAGGATAGATGGCAATTCCAGCAGATGCATCTTGGATGTATCGCACAGAACCTAAGCTACCGTCATTGGTAACGATTCCGGTTACGGTAACTTCTTGTCCAATGCTGTAGTTGGTTCGAGCATCGAGAATGTCGCTTTGAGCCAATACACAGAGGTTGGCCATGAAAGCAAGTACAATTAAACTGATTTTTTTCATCGTTGTTTTTTGTTAGAAACGAACCCTCACAGAGAAGTTCATTCGGGCACCTTGACCCATGTAAACACTGGCTGAGCTAGCGTCAAAATTGTTTTGTCTAAAGCTGTAGCGATCGTTTGCGTTTCGGTAAAATGGAAGCGCGTTAACGTCGTTGTTTTGTGCGTTGATAATATAGATGGTATTGAGGGCGTTGAAAACACTCAAACGGAAATCAATCTTGGATTCCTTCAAATCAAAACCATATCCGGCATGAATGTCGAGGAGTCCATATGCAGGAATTCTCCATGATTGACGTCCTTCATTTTCATCAAATAAAGAGAAGGGATCGAAATCGGCATAGAACTTATCAAAGAAGGTAAATCTCGGCTTGATGTAGAATCCTTTTTTGGCATACTTCACGGCAAGACTGTACTGAAACTGCGGAGCATCTCCAACATAAACGCCAGCTGCATTGTAGGAAATCGTTTCAGGATCACCGGTATTGGGATTCAAGTAAGGAAGGTTGGTTTCCTGGTCGATGAGCACCAAGCTGTCTTCACTACTGGTCCATTTCCAATCACCCAAAGAAACATATCCCTCTATGGACCATACATTTGAAAATTTGTAAGCGGCATCTACTTCCAATCCTTGGTGAAGTGCACTCATGGCATTCACGTTGGCGCGAACACGCTCTCCACTTGGAAGCTCAATGCTCAACAGCTCGTCCAAAGGTCGGTTATTCCAAATGGTGTAATAACCGTTCACATTTAAAGTGAATGGATAACGAGAATACTTGTACCCCAACTCCAAAGAGGTCACTTCTTCATTTTCAACGTTCTGAACAAACTTGTTGTCAAAGCCAATCACGTTTCTCGATACGGGAGTTCTGTTCAAGTGACCCGCATTCATGAAAACGTTCGACCATTCCGAAAGTTTGTAAGCTCCACCCGCTTTCACGGTAAATCCTGGAATCCACTTCCACCCCGATTCTTTATCGGCTCCGGTTCTTTCCGTGTCTTCTGGTTCAATAAAGTTGTCAATTCGGTTGTATCCTTGGTAAACTGCACTTACATTCAAAAAGGCGTTCCACAAGGTGGCTTTGTATTCTGCCAATCCGAAAAGACCACCCCAATTCACAAACACTTCATTATCATAATCGATTCGGTCTCCCACTCGTTTCATGGGGTCTTCGCCTTCAGGGAAGTTGTTGGGAATGTAGTAATCGCCTCCCAAAAGGTCATACACTTCAGCATAATGCTGGGCCTTGTAAGTTCTAAAGTCAACCCCACCGCTTACCGAAAGTTTTTCCGACTGCTCCCATTTGAAGGTTGAAAGGAGTCCCAACCACTGATGATTGTTGAAGCCCTTACGCAAAATCCAACCTGATTTTCTTTCGGTTTCAGAATACAAGGGATCAATGGAGGATACAGAAGTGGTGTTGGCGTTGAAGAAACGTTGAAAATCTACCTGACCGTTTTGGTCGTAGTCGCCCAATCCAAGTCCGGGTGCTAGTGCAGTTCCCCCTCCGCGTCCATAAGAAGCATAGGCCATGTTTGATACAAAAAACTTATCGCTAACTCTCCAGCTATGGCGTAGCGAGAACAAGGGTTTGTGGTAACGATTCTGTCTTTCGTTGAGTTGTTCTCCGTTCAATTCTCCCCAGTGGATGTTGTATCTCAAACCGCGTTGAATCACGTCACTGGTATCGATGAAGCTGGTTTGATTCATCACGTTCATGAAGTCTTGCTCCGAGTTGAAACCGTACACGTTATTCAAGGAGTCAATCAAAATGTCTTGTGTAAAGCCAACGAGCTGTCCATCCACCACTACTGGTGCGTTTGGACCGTTGGAAATGGCTCTGTGCTCTTGGCTGTAATTCATCAAACGAGCATATTCAGCGTCGCTACCGTCAAAAAGCGAACGAGCATAGTCTTTATCGTGGGTAACGATTCGTTGCTGGTAAGCCCTGGTGTTGTTGAGGGAAGGAGCACCCATGGCGCTAAAGCTCAAAACATGATTTCCAAGTTCTTTCTGAATTTTACCGTAGTAAAAGAAGGCTTCAGAGCCCGTATTGGTGATGAATCCATTGTCTCGTTTGTAAGATCCTGCAAAGGTGAATCCCCATCCTCCTTTGAGTCTTCCTGTGGTGTGACCTAAAGTGGTTCTCAAGAATCCGTTTGAACCCACTTCTTGTTTCACAGAGGTTTGTTTTTTTGCGTCGATACCTTGAGTAACTACGTTTACCGTTCCCCCAATTGCAGGAAGGGCTAATTTTGAAGCACCAAGTCCACGTTGTACTTGCATGGTTTGGGTAACGAGGTCAAGACCAAACCAGTTGTTCCAAAATACACCACCGGTTTCCATATCGTTTACGGGAATACCGTCAATCATTACCGAAACGTTCCGCTGTTTGAAACCACGAATGGAGATGGACGGACCGTTATCGTCAGATCCCTCCATGGTAGCATACACACCTGGTGTACTGTTGAGGATCATCGGGATGGGTTGGGAACCCAATTCTTCTTGGATTTGTATGGGTTTGATGTCGGAAACAGCAATGGGCGTTTCTCGATCCACAATCAAATCCGTTACAACTTCTGCCGCTTGAAGCAAAACACCAGAGAGTTTAATGTCCAATTGCTGAGATGGGCTGTTCACCTCAATGGTCTTTTCGATGGGGGTGTAACCAACGTAACTGGCCTTCACAGTATATGTGCCGTAAGGAAGTTCGATGCTGTAATTTCCATCAAAGTCACTCAAAACACCTTTTTCGCCAAAAAGAATGGTTGCTTGAATGAGGGTCTCGCTAGTACCTGCATCTTTAATGGTTCCAAAAACTTTACCCGTTTTTTGTGCTTGGGCCGAAACCACCAATGCAAGAGTGCAAAGAATAAAGAGAAGTCGTTTCATGATATGGAAAAAAAGGCCGTTCAATGCTGAACGGCCTATATTATAATTGCTTTTATGCTTATTGAATCACTACTCGTTGTGAGAAAGTAGCATTGTTGTCAAGATAAACGTTCACAATGTACATTCCTTTTGGAAGCTCAGCTACGTCAACAGCATGACGCTTGATGCTGCTGCTGGTGTTTGATTCAACAACGCGTTGACCATTTTGAGCGTAGATTTCAACACGAGTGATGTTGAAGTTCGCATCAATGTTCAAAACGCCATTGTTCACTGGGTTTGGGTACATTTCCAATTCAATTGGAGTTTGCTCAACCACGTTGTTAGGATCAACTGCGTTAGGGTCACATGAACATGCGTGTGTTCCCAATCCGTCCCAAGTGTTGCTTGGAAGAGAATCCCACTGAGTCAATGCGTAAAACGTTACCGGTACTTGAATGTCTCCAGCGGTAATGTTGAATTTTCTTCTCAATGTCTTGTTGGCAGTCAAGAAAGTTCCACCGTCTTCTGAAGTGTATCCTGTTGCTTCGTTGTCAGTCCAAGCAGAACCTGGATCTTCACCTGGCTTACCGAACATGTCGATGGGCTGACCATCCTTCACGAAAACCAAGGCATCGTCACCATTCATATAAGTAGGTGCTGGGTATGGATTGTCCAATTGGTTAGCGTAGATCTGCATCAAAGGATCAACTGCTGGAGAAATGCTTCCACCACCAAGATCTACATCTTCGGTTTGGCCGTTTACCACAACCCAAGTTCCGTAAGCAGGAATGGTTCCTACCAAGTTCACTTCATCAGACACCGCGTTTGCGCCATTTGACCAACGTTGAAGAACGTAAGGACCAAGGTCGATAGGGGCATCGGTTGGGTTGTAAATCTCGAAACCTTTGTTGTTTCCTGAACCTTCACAGTATTCAGAAATAAAAAGTTCGTTGCAACCTTGAGAGATCACGTGTTGTCCTATAAGAACAAAAGCAATAAGAGGTAAAAGTGTTTTCATCTTTTAGAAATTTTTTACAAAGCTAAGAACCTCGCTTAATTGAGGTGTGATTGAAGGAGGAAATTTAACCATTCGCTAACAGTAAAGGGAGTATTCCTAAGGGATTGCAGACGTGTGAAATGTGTTTTGTATCTTAGCCACAACTGAAATCCTATTGACGAAAGCAAGGTGCGCCTTGTAAAATGAGATGCCTTAATTAAAGAGATTACTTAAATAACCGAACTGAATTTTGAAGAGGATTACAGCCGCAATATGTTTTCTGATCTTGTTCTTGTTTGCCTTGGAATCACAAGCAAACCACGTACTTGGAGGAAACATTTCATATGATTGCTTAGGGGGGAATAATTACGGAGTAACCATGACGATGTACAAAGATTGTTTTGGTGCTACATCGGCTCCCCCAAGTGAGACCCTTTTCTTCTTGCCCAGCAATTGCACAGGGGTGCTTCCATTTTCTGTGTCTGCTGACTTGATTTCAACAACAGAAATTTCAGATTTATGTCCGACAGAGCTGGCCAACAGCAGTTGTGTGGGTGGTTTAAATCCGGGAGCTCAAGCCCTAGAATATTACATTGAGGTGAATCTCGACCCGGCATGCGATTGGACTGCACGTTGGTCTGATGGGGATTGGAATTACTTCATCAACATGGATTTCTCCAATTTGCCAACGGCCTATTTTGAAACCACCATAGCTCCTAACCCTGGATGTGTGCCAGGTATTGGATTTGACGGCATCAGTGTGGATCCATTAACACAGGTGCCTTACGTTTGCGCAGGAGACCCCGTTTCTCATACCATTTCGGTAAGCAATCCTAACGGATACTTTTTGGTGTATGACTTTGCTTGTCCGCTCATTGCTGCCGGAGTTGATGCTCCCACATTCTCTCCTTGTGATGAACCTGTTCCCGGCGCAGCAATTGATCAAGGCACAGGAACAATCACTTTCACCGCTCCCAATGTTTTAGGTAATTATATATTCGGTATTCAGATTGAAGTGTTGGATATCAATGGTGATTTTATAGGTGTCATCTATGAAAACATGGCTTTCACCGTGCGTTTATGTGATACTACACCTTCCGTGTTCGATACCCCCGAAATACAAAGCACTGGCGGCGGAACGGTAGCAATTGATGCCACAAGCGCAGAGGTGTGCGTGGGCGATAGTTTGATCTTCACAGTGCAAGCGAGCAGTACAAATCAATTCCGAAACATTGTACTTTCTTCTGACTTCTCAACGGTGTTTCCCGGAGGTGTTTTTGAACAAGATGGGGATAATCCAGCGATTGGTGAGTTCCGCGTTTTGACGGACGAAAGCATGCTCGGCACAAATACCGTTAATGTTGAACTGGAAGATGACAACTGCCCAACACCTACGGTCGAAAATATTTTTCTCGATCTCACCGTCAACCCGAGCTTGAGTGTAAACCTTACCGACACCCTGGTTTGTTTGGGAGAGTCGGTAACCTTGGAGGCATTTGGAGATACCCAATATCAGTGGGAAGTGATCGGTGGAACGGCTACCGGACTTTCAGGCAATGGAGGTGTTCAAACCATTACCGCCACCGAGGATTGCCTGATTGAAGTCACAGCACTCAACGCCCCCAATGCTTGCAACCAAAGCGAGATCATTTCCATTGGGGTTGCACTTTCTTCGTTCACCACGATTGTGACGGATGAATCCTGCGCTGGGAACGATGGCGCCATCACCCTCGACGTGGTGGGAGGCAGCGGGAATTTTGGTTACAATTGGCCCGGAATCCCCACCAATGATCAAAACCCAACAGCGCTCGTTGGAGGAACTTATGATCTTACTGTTACCGACCTTGACCTACTTGCTTGTTCAAGAGACACCAGCATTGTTGTTGGATCAACTCCTCCTCCAACAGGATCCATTTCGGGAGATGTTGTGATTTGTGAAGGAGAATCGGCAGACATCACCTTTGCACTCACAGGAACAGGACCCTTCACCATTGCCCTCCGAAATGAAGAAACCGGCGCGCTTGAAGCAGTTCCTCTTTTGAATGATGGCGATACCTTTTCTGTTTCACCACTTGTCAATACCACTTATACCTTGGAGTCGGTAACTGACGCCAATGTGCCTGCTTGCACCTATACCATTGAAAGTGAAGTAAGCATTACCGTTCGTCCTCCTGTGACCGCAAGCTTTCTGAATGCAAGCAACATCTGCGCGGGAGATAACCTCGATTTGGAATTGGACATCAACCAAGCCGGAACCTTCGATATAACATACAATGATGGTGTCAACCCCGATGTTACCGCCGCGTTTTCTGACGGCGACCTTCTCAATGTAGCGCCTGGTGTAAGTACGACTTACACCATCAGTTCTGTGGCCTATCAGGACGCTCCGAATTGTGCCAACACCATACCCAACGCAGTAACCGTGAATGTGGATCCACTTCCAACAGCAGACCTCACGGCTTTGGATGGAAGTTCAAACGTGATCATCTGTGAAGACGATGTTGTGGTGCTGCACCTTTCTTTGACCGGAACAGGACCCTGGGAAATTGATCACAACTTTCCTGGTCAGACCAGCCCTTTGGCAGTGGCCTTTAATGAATTTGATTGGAGCTTAGGCCAAGTGAATGCTACCACTGCTGTTGAGATTAGTGGAGTGACCGACTTGGGAACGAATTGTTCAAGTGCGGCATTTAGCGATATTGTCGACATTCAAGTGAACCCATTACCGGATTTTGGTCAAATTGCCGGGCCAAGCGAGGTCTGTGAAGGGAGTCTTCCCGAAGTTGTTTTTAACGGAGATCCTGGCAACCCCATTGCAGTAGAAATTGCTTGGAGCACCACGGCTGAAGTTCTTTCCGGAACCGAAATCTTGAGCGATGGAGATACCTTCTCACCGGCCATCACCACCAGTGGGGATCTTTGTTTGGAAACCGTGAGCATCGACTACGCACCAAATCCTTCATGTACCAGTACCATTAACCAATGCATTTCCATCCAAGTGAATCAGGCACCAGAGGCTACTGTGGTGGATACCATTTGTACTAGTCTGGGCGATGCATATCAGCTCGTATTTACGATCGAAAATGGAGATGCCACGAGCTATGTAGTTGATCTCCCAGGAAGCATTACCGACAACGCTGGAACATGGGAATATGTGAGTGATGCCAATGACCCTGCTGTGAGCACTACTTGGGTTTTGAACGATGCCAACAATTGTGACCCGCAGAGCATCACCATTGACCCTTTTGTATGTCCTATCCTCACTTTTGCCGGAACCATGGACACCGACGAGCTCCAATTGTGTGAAGACGATGTTCTGGAGCCCACCTTCAATAACGACGCTGTGCTGGACGACGATGATGTGCAGAATTTTGTGATTCACAGCAGTCCAAACACTACACTTGGGATCGTTTATTATGTGAGCGATACTCCAACATGGGATCTTGCCAATGATTTGGATTTCGTTGGGACCTTGAATTACGGCCAGACCTACTATGTGTCTTCAGTGGTTGGAGATAACGATGGGGCAGGAAACGTTGATTTCTTTGGAGGAGGCGTTTCGGTGTCCGAAGGAACGCCATTTACGGTATTCGAAAATCCGAGCGTTACGGTTTCTGGTGGAGGTAGCATTTGCCAAGGTGAAACGGTGGATGTCATTTTTGATTTGGATGGAACACCACCATTCAGCCTCTTGTATCAAATTGATGGCTCACCAGGAACAGGATTCCCTTTAAATGCAATCAACAACCAATTTGTACTCAACACGGGAACTGCCGGAAACTACACCCCATTCGGAATTACTTCTGGAGTTTGCTCAGGGACTTTGAATGGTAGTGCGCTTGTTGAAGTGAATGACCTGCCAACTGCAACATTGAGTGGAGCTGGAGCTTACTGCGCTGGAGAGTCCATCGATCTTGACTTGAACCTCACCGGTGCTGCTGATTGGAACGTGATCATTTCTTACGATGATGGCTCAGGAAATTTAGTAGATGAAGTGGTCAATATTCCAGCTTCCCCCGGAATTTTCACCGCCAATGCACCGGGAGATTATTTCATCAACGAGGTGAGCGACGCCAACGGCTGTTCCAACGATACCGACGGCGCTTTGGTGGCGGTAAGCGAAAACCCGCTTCCAAGTGCTTCATGGAATTTCACCGATTCAACGATTTGCGCCGGAGCAACGGTGGTGCTCGAAGCCACTTTAACAGGAACCGCTCCTTTCACCGTGGATTATCTCCTCGATGGTGCGCCATTTTCTGAGGCGAGCCCAAGCGATGTGTGGACTTTCACAAGTAATCAAGCCGTAGTGCTTGAAATTGTCGCGTTGACGGATGGTAATTCGTGTACTGCAGTATTGAGTGAAACGTCAACGGTGCTCGAAACTCCACTGCCCACTGCTGATGCTGGTGCTGACTTCGAAATCTGTTCAGGGGAAACCGCCGTCATTGGAACGGCAGCCATCGCAGGATATGGATATACATGGTCTCCCAACGATGATCTTGACGATGCAAATCTGGCACAACCCAACTATACCCCAATAAATTTAACTGGGGCAGATCTTATTCAAACCTTGAGCGTTGAGGTTCAGGAAGGATTCTGCTCTGCAAGTGATGAGGTAGAGGTCACCATTCACCCACAACCGAATGCCGATGCCGGACCAGATCAATTGATTTGTTATGGAGAAACGACCACACTTCAAGCAAGCGGTGGGGTGAGTTACGCATGGTTGCCAAATCCGTGGATCACACCGGGAGATGAAACCTTACAAAACCCAAGCATTACACCTTTAAACGATGCTGAATTTGTCTTGACGGTGACCGACGCCTTTGCTTGTCAGGCCAACGATACGATCATGGTTTTTGTTCCTGAAGAGCTAACCGTGGTTGAAACGGCAACAGATGAAGTGTGCTTCGGTGTTTGCGATGGAGAAATTTCACTCACGCCTTCTGGCGGATGGGGAACAGTCACTGTCGATTGGAATGAGGCAGTAAATGATGAATTGAACATCACCAGTTTGTGCGGGGGCGATTACAATTATACCCTCATCGATAGCCTCAATTGCACGCTAAGCGGTGTAATTACCATCAACGAGCTTCCCGACTATTTTATTGATGAGGTGAACATCACTCCACCAACTTGTTTTGGTGAAGAAACGGGAGTAATAGAAGTGATTGCCGGCACTGCTGTGGAATACAACCTTGTTGATCCCGCAGCAACCAACGCATCGGGTGTTTTTGCCGGACTAGGTGCCGGTTCCTATGATTTGACGGTGATCGATGCCAATGGGTGTGTAGCCGATACGAGCGTGACCTTCTCTGAGCTGAGTGCGGCCATGTCGATCTCGGTGCCAAACGATGAGCTCATCATTTGTATAGATCAAGATGCTGCCTTTTCTGCCAATGCACAGGGTGGAGATGGAAATCTAACGTACTACTGGAACAACGGTCTTCCCCCCGGAGGTTTTGAGTCCAATGACAATCCTTTTGTGACACAACTTCAAAACGAAGAAACCTATTACGTTTATGCACTCGACGGTTTTTCTTGCAGCACAGATACCTTGAGCATTGACGCTGTCTTCTTGTCGCCCATTACGGTGGACGCTGGACCAAATCCTGTTGTGGAAATTTGCCAAGGGGAATGTGTTGATTTAACGTCGCTTGCAACTGGAGGAAACGGAGTGCTGAGCTCACTTTGGGTTGCTGAGGATGGAAGTCCGGCAGATACCATTGCCTTTACCCCAAACACAACAGTTTGCCCTGATCTCACAACGGAATACACTGTTTTGGTGAATGATGGGTGCAGCGCACAAGCGAGTGCGAGCGTGCTGGTTACGGTGTATCTCACTCCTGAGGTCTCTTTCGTGTCAGACATTTATTCGGGATGTTACCCAGTAACGGTGACCCTCTCCAATACTACCGATCCAAACTTAACGGAGAATTGTGTTTGGGATTTTCAAGATGGAAACCTCCAGCCCATTTGTGGTGATATCGAATACACTTTTGCAGACCCAGGAACCTACACTCCTTCCTTAACTGTAACGTCAGCAAATGGCTGTACCTCAAGTGCAGAAATCGACCTGCCAATTGAGGTTTACGATTATCCTGTGGCCGATTTCACGTGGACCCCTGACCCTGTAACTACCCTCGAAAATGAGGTGCAACTTCTGAATACGAGTCAAGGTGCTACCTTGTTTGAGTGGACCATCGGAAGCGGGCAGGTGAGCATTGACGATAATCCTTCATTTGTCTTGAACCCCGATGATTTTGCAAGTGAAGAGGTGTGCTTGTATGCAGAGAGTCCGTTTGGCTGTAGCAATGAAATTTGCCAAGTGATTTCCCTACAATCACAGCTTTTGGTGTACGTCCCGAATGCCTTTACGCCAGATGGAGACGGGGTGAATGAGGTGTTCATACCGGTGATATCAGGCGTTTTCCCCGACCAATACCTCTTCCGAATTTGGGATCGATGGGGGAATGTGGTTTTTCAAACCGAAGACATGAATGAAGCATGGACTGGAAATGTTGAACGCGGCGAGTATTACGCTCAAAATGAGGTTTACCATTGGGAAATTCAGGTGATATCCATCGAAACAGGCGAGGAGATTACTCAGGTGGGGTCAGTTACGGTACTCAGATAAGATGCTATTTGACCAATTTTAAGTCAAGGAGAATTGGCTAATTCAAACAAATTGCGGGAATGTCGATCTACTCGATGTTCCCGTTTCTTTTTCACCCCCTTACCAAACAATAGCGTCCTTGGTGCAAGCTGCCATCAACAAAAACCTTAATGTAGTAGATACCTTCCGCTTCTTCGCGAAGATCAATATCAATGTGCTTGCTCTGTAGAATGGGTCCGCCAGATGAACGAACTACTCGTCCGCGAGCATCAATCACCTCAAAACGGGCCTCTTGAAAATCAAATTCAGCCAAGCTCACCACTACATTACCGTTTCCAGGATTCCCAGCAATGTTGATTTGGGCCGCTCGAGGATAAAAGTAGTCTTCTTCAAGTTGAAAAACATACAAGCCCGTTTGTCGGTCTGAAATCAGGATCTTGCCCGATGGAAGCAAGGCATGAATGCCCCAAGCACCTCTACCAGAAACATGCTCTTCCCGAAAGGTGTCATACCAAGCCACCCGCTGAACATCTGAAGGATCGCTGATGTCGTAAATTTCAAGACCATCAAAGTAATGCGAAACGTAGGCCAAATGGCCTTTGATCATGACGTTGTGCACCATGGTTTGAGGATCGCTGTAGCTCCAAAATAGGTCTGTAATTTGAATGTCCGAAAAATCTGAAACATCACACATCTTCATCCTCATGCCCGGGGTTTCATCGGTGAAGATATAATGATTGCCGTCTTCACTCAACCACCCGGAATGGTTGTAGCCCTTCTCAGGATAGTCTTCCAAAGAACCCAGCGCTTGAGGGTTCATGGGGTCGCTAAAGTCAAAAATATAAAAGCCTTGCTGTGCAGCATGAAGGTAAGCAGTATCGTTTTGAACGTAGCAATCGTGCACGTAGTTCAGCACATCAAAATGAGCGAGTAGGGTGGGTTGAGCAGGGTTGGTTCCAACATCCATAACGCTCATTGCGTGTCCGGAAGAACCACTCACATACAGCTTGCCCGTAGCTTGATCGCAGTACAAGTTATGCGCTGTGGTGAAGTAATGGTTTTCATTTTCCACCAACTCAACGCTGTGAGGCAAATTGCGGCAATCGATGACTTGAAGCCAACTCGGTTCTTGGTCACAAACACTGTAAAGGAACCCTTCATGAAAGTCGAAATCGCGATGAACAATCCAGTTTCCACTCGCTCCCCCTTGAATGTAGCCCACTTCCTCATTGGCATTGTTTGCTTTCAAATGAATGATGTGGGTGCCAATGGTGCTGCCAATAACGGCATATTCCTCGCCCATCCATTCAAAGGCCCAAACATCATTGTACTTTGCCATACTTCCATTCAGCACTGGGGTTTCACTATCCCAAACAGACAGTAGACGCACGCCTTTAGAAAACTGAGCAGTGCTCACTTGGGCGGTGCAAAGCAAGCTTGAAGTTGCAAGGAAGATGAAGTACAATCCATAAGGGAATTTCATGTGGACAAGATAAGAAGGACATTTCATTCGTGTTTCATCTTAAACATCAATCCACCCGCATTGTTTCAATTCTAAGCCCTTCAAAAATGAGCTCTGAGGCGCAAGAATGGTGCAGTGAAAAGGGTGAACGTGAAGTCCATAGCTTCCCACGATTTAGGGTAGTTTGAGATGAAATTGTAACAATTGTGAGCTATTTTCACGGCTCGAAGAACCTGAATGATAAAGATGAGAAGAATCCTGACTTTGGTGGTGGCCCTATTCACCCTAACGAATATTCAAGCGCAAGAGGTGAAGTTTTGCGGACAAACCGAACAAACCGAAAAGCTGTTCAAGCACTTTCCAGACTTGCGAAGAGACGCTGAGGATGCCCATCAACGCCTGGAAGAAGAAACACGTGCTTTCGCTGAAGAGAGAGGTGGTGGAGACGATTTGCTCATCATTCCCATTGTATTTCACATTATCCATGAAGGAGGTATCGAGAACATTTCTGATGAACAAGTCTATGATTGTTTGCGCATTTTGAATCGAGATTTCAGAAAGCAAAACCCCGATACCTTGCAAGTGGTGGATGAGTTTGTGGATCTGATTTCAGACATCAACATTGAATTTAGATTGGCGCAACGCGATCCGGAAGGGAATTGCACGAAAGGGATTAATCGCATTTTCTCCCCACTCACGAATGAGGGAGGATCTCAAATGAAAGACCTCATTTTTTGGCCGAGAGACATGTACATGAATGTTTGGGTGTGTAAAGATGCTGGTGGGGCTGCTGGTTATACTTATCTCCCAGGATCGGTGAACAACGGCTGGTTACAAGATCAAGACGGTATCGTGCTCTTGCACAACTATACCGGTTCCATCGGTACAAGCTCGGTTACCCGTTCAAGAACATTGACCCATGAGGTTGGTCACTGGTTGAATTTGCGCCACCCCTGGGGAGGAACCAATGAGCCAGCGGTTGAAAGCAATTGTTTTGATGACGATGGCGTGGATGATACACCACTGACCATTGGTTGGACCTCGTGCAATTTGGACGGAGAATCATGCGGATCCTTGGACAACGTTCAGAATTATATGGACTACTCCTACTGTTCTAGAATGTTTACGCAAGGTCAACGCACCCGAATGAGGGCCGCTGCTTTCAGTGGTGTTGCAGACCGAAACGAACTGTGGACCACCCAAAACTTGATTGATACAGGAGTGTTTGACGAAGAGCCGGTACTTTGTGCGGCAGATTTTGATGTGAGCCGACGCGTTGTATGCGTAGGAGAAGAAGTTCAGTTTATTGATCAATCGTTCAATGGGAACAACTCTTGGACGTGGGACTTGGGAGATGGGACCACCATCATCGGTCAGGATGTAGAAGTGCACCAAAATCCCGTTCACGTATTTACTGAACCGGGCTTGTATACCATCACTTTGAACACGGGTAACGGACAGGAAACAGTGGAAGAAACCAAGGAAGAGTTCTTGCTGGTTCTGGATCAAGCAGAACAAGGATTCCCCTTTGTGGAAGGTTTTGAGAATGGATTGGGGACAGACCTTTACTTCGTGAATAACCCAGCCGACGACATGGCTTTTGAGGTGAGCACCCTAGCCGCACAAACCGGATCGAGATCGCTGCGTTTGGAAAACCGAAACAACAACATCGAGTTCAACATCGATGAGCTCCTTACACGCACTTTTAACGGGACCGAAGCTTCAGTAGTTGCTTTGCAATATTCATGGGCTTATGCAAGCAAATTCAATGAAACGGATGATCGTTTCCGAATTTACTTTTCATCGGATTGCGGTCAAACGTGGACCTTGAGAAAACAACACCGCGGTTTTAGTGATCTGCCAACAACGAGTCCTACCAACGGAAATTTTGTGCCCGATGCGGATGAATGGGCTACAAATACCATCTTCTTTGATGACTTGGAAGACCTTACCGACAACCTTCGTTTTAAATTCTATTTTGAAGGTAGGGGTGGAAATAATTTCTATTTGGACGACATCAACATTTACGTGAACACTGTTGACGTGAACGACATTCAATCCTTGGAAAACAGCATGGTTTTGTTCCCCAACCCGTCTGAGGGCAGAACGAGCTTGAAATTTGAAAACCAAAGTGCAGTAGATGAAGCAGTGATTTACCTCACGGACGCCACAGGAAGAGTGGTAACACAGATTTATAATAATGCTTTGCCAGTGGGATCTCATCAGTGGGATTTGGACGGCAGTGCGCTTTCATCTGGACTCTACTTTGTGGTGATGGAGCTGGATGGGAAACGCGTGAGCAAGCGCTTGATTTTGGAATAGATCAGCATGAGAAAATATGGACAACAAAAAATCCCGCTTCAAAGCGGGATTTTTTGTTTTGGAAATGAGTGCGCTCAAAGGCAAGCAACAAACAGATCTCCACATTTTAGAATATGCTGTGATGTAATACCTCATTCTAAATTAAATCCCAAGTAAAAACCTCTAAGTGAGTATTTTACGCAGCATCTTCCGAAAAAAGAGACTTACTTTAGACCTAATCATCTGATCTGAAGTTCTTGTTTAGTTCGTGGTAGATCAATGGTTCTAGTGTATTTTATCTTTCTTACCGCAAAACCTAACTGCTTTGAACTCCATTGGTAGCAAGATTCGAATATTGAGGGAAATTCGTGAATATTCTCAAGAGTATGTTTCTGCGCAATTGGGAATTTCCCAACGTGCTTACAGTAAGATTGAGCGTGGTGAAACGGACGTGTCGTTCACCAAATTAGAGGCTCTAGCTGAAATTTTCCAAGTAAAAACGGTTCACCTCATTTCATTGGATATTTTTCCTTGGGACGCGGAAGAAGACGCACAATTAGAAGCGAACGAGCATCGAATGTTGCAAGTCTATGTTGATCAGATCAAATACCTTCAAGAAGAAACCCGTTTCCTCCGGCAGCAAATTGAACTGCTCTCAGAACTTCTGGCTCAAAAAATGGGAACGAATTAAAACAAGAAACAATACCCCGCACCGATGCCCAAAATGATGGCATTGGAATCTATGTTGTCGGTGGATTCCACGGTTTCGGAAAAATTGAAGGTTCCAACGATGTTTTTGATATCGTAGGTCACCGTATTGGCTCTAAAAAGGGTGTTGAGGTTGAAGCTCAGGTGCCCTTTTGAAAGTGGATAAAGCAACTTCACCCCAGCCATGGCTGAGAAGCCAATCGAGGTTTGAGGGCGATATTCATACCTCGTTGTAATCACTGTTTGCGGTAAAACCCAAGAAAAATTGTAGTCGGGAACGGTTAGGGCATTCAAACCCAAATTCAGACCGGTTCTCACGAATAAACGTTGGTAGCTCCCTTGGTAACTGATACCGGGCATGAAACTGAAACTATTGTAGGCACCATTCACTGTGCTCGATTTAAAATCGGCCATTAAGCCTGAAAAAAACGAGTTCTGGAAATCTCCTCGATCGAGTGCATTGGAGTGGTAGCTGACCATGAAGTTCACTCCAACACTGCGACTAATGGGGAGGGTTCCTGAGAGATTTGTGTAAAAGCCCAAGCGAGCGAAACCTGCATCTTCGCCCGAAGTGAGAGCAAAATTTCCAAGAGGTAAGCCAATACCAGCGTCAATTTCAATTTGAGGTGCGAGAAAAGGCAAAGGTTCG
>CAZYPV010000006.1:47173-71982 GCA_964649515.1 uncultured Comamonadaceae bacterium
CAAAGGAGAATGAGGGAGAAAGTGAGGTAAAAGAATGATCGCATGGTGTGGTTTGTTGATTATGGTGTGGTGAAATTAACCATTCTTTTTGAGTTAGGCCCAGCAACAAAAAAAGCCGTTCCTCCCAAAAGAGAAACGGCTTTTTATCGTCAATAAATTTGTTCTAGCTCTCCTTGGAGCCAACCATTACAGATACACATCCTTCGTGGATCAGTGCTCCGCTGGTTTCCGACTCCGGAACACGGATCCTCACAATGAGTTGTTGCGTGCTCGCTACTTTAAAGTCGAAAGTGCTTTTGTTTTCTTCGTTGTCTTTGTTGCTGTAAATCAACTCTTCGTCGGTATCGAGAATTTCGAATTCCAAATCGCCCAAAACCGGGTGCCCACATACCAAAAGACGGTATTCTTTGTCGGCATAAAACGTAAGGAGTAATTCAGCTTCGTCGCCAGGAATAAGAACGGCACTGTTGAAGTTGTCGTTCTGAATGTAACCCTCAAGTTGAGGCAGGCACTTCTTTTTGGTGAAGCTTCTGCATTGACTGAACGCAGCCAACGGCAACATGACGAGAATAGGGAGGATATATTTTAAATACTTCATCGTTCTGTTCTTTTATTGGATGTATTGATTGCGTACTTCTTGAATCTTCGCTTTAATGCTGTCCATGGTAGCATCAGATACATTGGTGCTCGATGCACCACCTATAACCATTGTACCGCTCTCGTCTTTAGAAGTTTCAGTTTTTTCCTTATTTATTTCCACTTGGTCAAAGAGGGCTTGAATTTCCATCAAATCTGCTTTCACTGGAGCGAGATCTTCAGCATTCTCATAGCTACTCACAAGGGCAATAAGGTCTTTCAAAGAATACTTTTGCTCTGCGATTCGTTGAGCAAGCGCATCGTTGTCTGGCGTTACATGGCTTGTGGCGAGATAGAGTCCTTCAACCCAACCTCCAACAATTACCAATGCCGAAACCTCTTCGCGTTCACCTTCTTTGAGGTAACCGTTCAAAGACCAGTAAGCATCACTCACGATGGTCAACAAAGAATCGCGGTTATTGCGGTTTTCGTTCACACGCTCAATGATGTTGTTATCGATGGCATCTTCTACATTCAGCTTTTTGGCCAAACCGCGCGCTGCAGACAAATACAAAATGCTTTGTTGCTGCTGATCAAACATGCTGGCATAGCTCAAATCGGCACCGTAAACACCCAAATTGAGGGCTTGTTTTGCCACTGAAGTATATTCTTCAGACTTCTCCGTGGGGTTGAGGATGCTGCTGTCGAAATCTGCTCCTGATTTTCGAATTAAGGAAGCCATTTCCATGGGCGATGGGATGGTGTAGAAAATTTGCTTTACAGCTTCTCTACGCTCAGGATTTTCCTGGGCCTCTTGATCGTTGACTGAGATTTCTGGAGAAGCACTCTCTTCGTGCCCCTGCCCGCTATCGCCGCAGGAGGTTAAAAAGACGCTTCCAGATACAGCAAGAATCAAGGATAGGTGGATCAATTTCTTGGTGATCATATTACTTCTTTTAGTGTTCATGATGGTGCACTATGGCTAGGTTAAAGTACGTAGCTCTTTTGAAGCTACAGGTTTAATTCTTAAAAGTTTTTAAAGTAGTGGTGTTCATCAGAACAAAGATAAACGTCCAAAACTCTAGCCCCTTCTCGTTACTGGCCAATGACTTGTAGTTCTTTTCCTACATCAATGCGCTTCTAACCAGTTGTGGCCTTGATCGATTTCTACGGATAAAGGAACAATAAGTTTCACCGCACCTTCCATTTCTTTCTGAATGATGGGTGAAATGAGGTCGATTTCATCTTTATGGGCATCAAAAACGAGTTCATCGTGCACTTGCATGATCATTTGAGACTTGAAATTACGCTCCTTAAAGATCTTGTGCAGGTTCACCATGGCTACTTTAATCACATCGGCCGCAGAACCCTGAATAGGAGCATTGATGGCATTCCGCTCAGCAAATCCTCTCACTACGGCATTGCTCGAGTTGATGTCTTTCAAATACCTTCTCCGGCCCATGATGGTTTCCACATAACCGTGCTCTTTAGCAAAGGCAATGTTGGCGTCCTGATAGGCTTTCAAACTAGCAAATTCCTTGTAATATTGATCGATGATTTCCTTCGACTCTCGCCGCGAGATGTTCAAATTTTGAGCTAAACCAAAAGCTCCTTGTCCGTAAATGATTCCAAAGTTCACAGCCTTGGCCTTGGATCGCATTTCGCGGTCAACTTCCTCAATGGGCACTCCAAATACTTTCGCTGCGGTGGCGGCATGGATGTCTTTTCCCTCGTTGAAAGCCAAACACATTCCTTCGTCTTTACTCAATGCGGCAATGATTCTCAATTCCACTTGCGAATAATCGGCCGCGAGCAAAACGTGATCCTCATCTCGCGGAATAAATGCTTTCCGTATTTCCCGACCCTCCGCACTTCGAATAGGAATGTTCTGCAAATTGGGATTGTTGGAACTCAATCGTCCCGTTGCAGCTACGGTTTGCATGTAGTTGGTGTGCAATCGCCCCGTACTTTCATTCACCAAGGTTGGAAGTGGATCAACGTAGGTGGATTTCAACTTTTTGAGTTGACGGTATTGCAAGATTTTCGGTACAATCTCGTGGTCGTTCAAGTGCTTGCTCAAAACGTCTTCTCCAGTAGAATACTGGCCTGTTTTGGTTTTTTTCGCCTTGCTCGAGATGGCGAGCTTTTCAAAAAGAATTGGACCCAGCTGCTTGGGCGAGTCCACATTGAAGTTCTCTCCAGCGAGCTCCTGAATTTCTCCTTCCAAACGATCAACCTTTTCACCCAGTTCCAAAGAATACGCTTTGAGGGTGTCCACATCGAGGTTGACACCCACTTGTTCAATGTCGCAAAGCACACGAAGCAAGGGGATTTCTAGCTCATGGAACAGTTTTTTAATCGGTTCTTGGGAAGTTTCTTTTTCAAAGATGTTTTTGAGGCGAAGGGTGATGTCAGCATCTTCCGCCGCATAATCAGAGATGGCTTGTGGTTCCAAATCGGCCATGCTCAATTGGTTCTTCCCTTTTTTCCCAATGAGGGTTTCGATGCTCACAGGGCGATAGTTCAAATAGGTTTCAGCCAGAAAATCCATGCCGTGCTTGGAGTCAGGATTCATGAGATAATGGGCCAGCATGGTGTCGTATAGCTTGTTCTTCACCTCATAGCCGTTCCGCGCCAAAACCTTGAGGTCGTACTTCAAGTTCTGACCAATCATGGTTTTTTCTTCATCCATAAAAAGCGGGGCAAAGGCATTCATGATTTCTGACTGTCGTTCCATCAAGGGGACGTAATATGCCTCACCTTCCTGAATGGAGAACGACATGCCCACGAGTTGAGCATCCATCGCTTCGAGTTCGCTCGTTTCGGTGTCAAAACAGTATTCATTCACCTTCAAAAGCTGCTCCAAAAGGGATTTTTGAGCTTCTTCAGTGTCGCAAAAATGGTACTTGTGCTCACTGTTTTCAATGGTTTTCATCTCTTGTGGCGTCAACACGGCTTCTTCCTGTTCGTCGCTGGAAGCAGCGTCACCAAACAAGGAGAACTGTTCACCTTCAGCAGGAGCACTGAGGTCTTCTCCCAAAACACGCTTGCTCAAGGTTCTAAATTCCAATTCCGCAAAGACTTCGCGCAAAAGATCTTTATCCATGGGAGTCATCACCATGTCTTCAAAATCGGGTTGGTATTCGAGATCCGTTTTGATCGTTGCAAGTTGTTTGGAGAGCAATCCTTGTTCTGCGAAGTTCTCCACGTTTTCTTTTTGCTTGCCTTTCAGTTCATGAGTGTTCGCAATGAGCGACTCAACACTGCCATATTTAGCGATGAGTTTTTTAGCCGTTTTTTCACCAATTCCCGGAATACCAGGGATGTTATCTACGGCATCGCCTTGCAATCCAAGGATGTCAATCACCTGCATGGGGTGTTCTACTTCAAAGCGTTCCTTCACTTCAGGGACTCCCCAAATCTCGGCGGGCTTTCCGCTTCTCCCCGGTCGGAACATGAAGATGTTGTCCGACACCAACTGCGCGTAGTCCTTGTCGGGGGTCATCATGTAGGTGAGGTAGCCTTCTTTTTCTGCGATTTTAGCAATGTGACCAATGACGTCATCGGCTTCGTAACCTTCTTTCATGATGATGGGAACCCCAAAGCCTTTGAGGATTTTGAAAACGAGCGGAACAGAAAGTTTGATGTCTTCTGGCGTTTCATCGCGGTTGGCTTTGTATTCAGCAAACATGTCATTTCTGAAGTTGCCCCCAGGAGGATCAAAAACCACAGCAAGGTGGGAGGGTTTTTCATTGTTAATAACGTCCAAAAGCACATTGGTGAAGCCAAACATGGCCGAGGTATTCAGGCCTTTTGAATTGATTCTAGGGGTGCGAATGAAGGCGTAATACGCTCTGAAAATAAGGGCGTAGGCATCGAGAAGAAAGAGTTTGTTGTCGTGTTCCTGAGATCTCATACTTAAGGATTGAGATGGCAAGTTACGGAATCACTTTCGAGTATTTCGAGGGATTTTGTGAAGGAAAAAGAGAGCAATGCAAAAGACCCATTTTCTGGGGTTTACGAGCGGCATTTACTTCTTCTTTTTGTACACCGGAACGGTAGAACACGGTTCTCCAAACATGAGCGATTTGACTTTGGATTGGATTTTACTTACCAACATTCCGTAGGCAAAGTCGGGCACGTTTCCATCGTTACACCCTTTAATCACTACCCGTACATCTTCCAATGAATCTACGTCAAAGTTGGCAATGCCTTGAGCGTATAAGATGTTGGAGAGTTCTTCAGGTCTGCAATTGACGCAGTTTTTCGCGATGCCCACCAAGGCACTGCTCACCAACATGTAAGCCCAAAGCGGAATGATGGCATCGCTTGAACAGTATACAGCTACGTGTTTTCCGCGGTACTCCTCCCAATTGTTCTCCTTTACCCAAGTTCGAAAATCACTTTCTTTGAGCACAAGTCCTTGCCAAAGCAGCGGGGCGAGATCGATTTGGGTCATCTCCTCATCAACAAACCATTCCGCCAAGTCGAGGGTGTACAAGCCACTTTTCGCAACTTTGTTGACGATTTCAGACATTACCCAACCATTTTTTGTTGTTCAAGCAGCATTTTCCGTGCGGTTTCCAGAATGTTTTCTGTGTTGAATCCACACTCAGAATAAAGTTCTTCTTGTGTTCCGTGCTCAATGAATTCGTCTTCAATTCCCAAACGTTTCACTTGGGCTTGGTAGCCATTATCCACCATAAATTCGAGAATAGCAGAGCCCATTCCTCCTTGCAAACAACCGTCTTCAATGGTGATGATTTGCTTGAATTTACTGAATACTTCGTGGAGCATGATTTCGTCCAAAGGCTTGGCAAAGCGCATGTCGTAATGGGCCATGCTTACCCCTTCTTTTCCAAGGATTTCACAGGCTTCGATGGCCTTGTTTCCAATATGTCCGATGGACAAGATAGCGATGTCTTCCCCGGATTTGATTTTCTTTCCAGTTCCGGGCTTAATGAATTTCATGGGCGTTTTCCATTCCGTCATTACACCCTTGCCTCTTGGATAACGAATGACCCACGCACCGTTGTCTTCTGCTTGAGATGAATACATCAAGTTCCGCAAATCGGCTTCATTCATTGGGGCAGATACAATGAGGTTGGGGATGCATCGCATGTAAGCAATGTCAAAAGCACCGTGGTGGGTTGGTCCATCTGCACCGGCCAAACCAGCGCGATCCAAACAGAACACTACGGGCAATTTTTGCAATGCAACGTCATGAACCACTTGGTCGTATGCCCGCTGCATAAACGAGGAGTAAATGTTGCAAAAAGGGATGAGCCCTTGGGTGGCCATACCTGCAGAGAAAGTAACAGCGTGCTGTTCCGCGATACCGACGTCAAAGGCACGGTCCGGCATGGCGTCCATCATAAATTTTAATGAACTTCCAGTAGGCATTGCTGGGGTTACTCCCACAATTTTTTCGTTCTTCTCAGCAAGCTCAATGATGGTGTGACCGAAGACGTCTTGATATTTCGGCGGACTAGGACTCTTGGGGGTTACTTTAATGATTTCACCGGTCTCTTTGTTGAACAATCCTGGAGCGTGCCATTGGGTGGGCGATCCGGCTTCTGCCGGTGCGTACCCTTTTCCTTTCATGGTAACGCAGTGAAGGAGTTTCGGTCCTGGGATGTCTTTCAAGTCGGCCAATACTTTCGCCATGTATTCAACGTCATGACCATCAATTGGCCCGAAATAGCGAAAGTTCAAAGATTCAAAGAGGTTACTTTGCTTCAGAAGTGCGGCTTTTACACCGTTTTCCACCTTTTGAGCGATGGCTTGAGCGTTTGGCCCAAATTTGCTGATTTTGCCCAACAGGTTCCAGACTTCATCCTTCACCTTATTGTAGGTGTGTGATGTGGTGATGTCGGTGAGGTATTCTTTGAGTGCACCTACGTTGGGGTCGATGGACATGCAGTTGTCGTTCAAAACAACGAGCATGTTGGTGTCTTCTACCCCTCCATGGTTCAAGCCTTCGAACGCCAAACCGGCAGTCATGGCACCATCTCCAATCACGGCGATGTGCTGACGATCTCTTTTCTGTACTCTATTCGCTACCGCCATTCCCAAGGCAGCAGAGATGGATGTTGAGCTGTGGCCAACGCCAAATGTATCGTATTCAGACTCCGATCTTTTTGGGAAACCACTCAAACCGTTAATGATCCTGTTGGTGTGGAAGTTTTCTCTTCGACCAGTAAGGATTTTGTGTCCATAAGCTTGATGCCCCACATCCCACACCAATTGGTCTTTTGGTGTGTCGAAGATGTAGTGCAAGGCTACGGTCATTTCAACCACTCCCAAGCTGGCCCCAAAGTGCCCCCCTTTTTCAGAAACAACGTCAATGATATACTGACGCAGCTCGTCGCAAATCTGGGGAAGATCTTCTTCCGAGAACTTTGCTCGTAGATCTGCCGGGAATTGAATTTGGTCCAACATTGGACCTGCTTTGAATTTGCTCATGGCGATTGAAATAACGGAGAACGTTCTCCTTGCTTACTACTACACAAACAAATGTAAAAAAAAGATGTTCTGTATGGCCAAGAATTATCTGCGCTCAAACAGCGAGAAAGGGTGGCTAAAATAGTCTTAAGCGTTGGTGAGGGAGAGCATGGCTTCGAAGATTTCTCTTCCATCGGTGTTTCCGAGTTCGAAATCAGAGGCACGCTCTGGGTGAGGCATCATTCCAAATACATTTTTGCCTTCGTTGCACACACCTGCAATGTTTTCAGCACTTCCATTGGGATTGGATGATTCGGAAATGTGTCCATCAGCATCACAATATCTGAAAATAACTTGATCATTGTCGTTCAATCGCTTCAAGGTATCCGCGTCAGCAAAGTAGTTTCCTTCACCGTGGGCAATTGGAATTTTATAGGCTTTTTGCGAGTCCAGTTTTGCTGAAATAATTGCGCTTGAACTTTGTGGAGTCAAGTAAATGTTGTCACAAATGAACTTTCTGCTGTTATTGTGTAAGAGCGCTCCAGGAAGCAAGCCTGCCTCAGTGAGGATTTGGAATCCGTTACAGATACCCATCACATAACCTCCTTTTTCAGCATGTTGAATGACTTCAGACATGATGGGGGAGAAGCGAGCAATGGCACCAGAACGCAAGTAATCACCATAAGAAAACCCTCCAGGCACTACCACAAAATCCACTCCTTTGAGATCTTTGTCTTTGTGCCACAAGCTTTCTACCTCCATTCCAAGAATGTCGCGTAAGGTATAAACCATGTCTTGATCGCAATTGGATCCCGGGAAAGTGATTACTCCGAATTTCATAAGTGCTCGTATTGAAGGGCAAAAGTAAGAAAAATGGATCTTTAATGTGGCCTTTTTTCATCGAAAGAAAGCAGCACATGAATGCCCTTCTGGTTTCGTTTCAAGCAAAAAAAAGAGACCCCATGAGAGGTCCCTTCTTTGTTGAATTTCGATTTTAAACGTGCTTACGATCCAAGCAACTTCTTCACTATCCACCCTGTTTCCGTGCGAATGCGGAGGAAATAGATTCCCGGACTAATGTCCAAGGAGCCACGGTACCTTAAGCCGTCAATTTGATCTTCTAGGATGAGCTGACCAGCACTGTTGCGCACCTGAAAGTCAAGCGGAGTAGCATACTCATCGAGCGTGATTTCTAACAAACCGGCTTCCATCTGAGCCTGGAAAGTGATTTCATTCGTAGCCTCATTTACCGAATTGCTTCCTTCAACCACAAGCATGAATTGAGAGCTATCATCACATTCGCTGTTGCTCGCATGGAGCGTAATCAAATAGAATCCTGGCGCTGTGAAGGTGAAAGACGCATCTTCCGTTGTGGCGGTTTCACCATCCAAACCAAATTCCCAAACAAAACTAGCTGCGTTGTCGGAGGTGTTAGTGAATTGCACGGTTACCTCACCATTTTCGAGATAAACAATACCACTTTCCGTTTCGAAGCTGGCTTCTACACCGCTGCTTCCGGTCACTTCACCGGTCACAACTTGCGTACAGGCTTGTGCATCACTCACCACAATTTCATATTGGCCAGCCCCTAGCCCCATGAGGGTGCTTCCTACTTCTTCATCGGCGAAGAAATAAGTGTAAGGTGCAACTCCTCCATTGGCAATGATTTCAAGCGTTCCTTCTGCCCCTTGATCGCAGGTGAGGTGGCTTCCCACAGTGCTGATTTCTAAGGGCGTTGGCTCAGCAATAGAAACCAATCGCGAAAGGGACGCACAATGGTCGTTGTTCAATGAAATGAGGCGGTAAACACCTTGGTCGAGTTCATTGAACTGCATGCTAGTTGACACTCCAAATGCTTCTTCGAGGATGTTTCCTTGGGTGTCTGTGAGCTGATAATCCCACGGACCATCACCCGTTCCTTGTATGGTGGCCGATCCGTTGGCGGCATCGAAACAGGTTACGTCTTCACTCTCCACTTGCAAAGCAGCACCAATTTGAAGAATGAACCTTTCCTGTTCTTCCACGATGGGAGTTTCAAAGGTGATTTCAAGTCCTTCTTCCAAAGGGTATGTATTTCCGTTTTCCGTGTCCAAAATGACCATACAAGCCGTAATGCTGGAGGTGATCGGAAGCTGATCAACAATTAAGGTATAGCTGCCGGCATTTGAGATGTCCATGGAAATGGGAATGTCGAAATCGCCTTCTCCAATGTTGGTTGTGTTGATGGCCAAGAGTGTGCCATCTTCACCCTTGGTGCCTGCATTGATGTTGGCGCTTGAACTGTTCAACTTCAATGCATCCAATCCCAAATCAAAGGAAGGAGTACCTTCTTCGCTAAACACCACCATCATTTCGTCCACGGTACTTCCATTGGTAATCCTCAATCCAACAAAATTCATGGATTGGTTGATGGATGCAGTGCTGGTGATGGCCTTTGCATGCTCGTTGATTTGTAGTTCTGGGTCATTGTCGTTGGCTTGCACCCAAAACGTTTGACACGGGTTAATGATGGGAGAACCACCGTTCACAGAATAACCGTTCAAATATGTTCTGAACTGACTTGTGCTCACGTCCCAAGAATAGATGGCGCGGTACAAGTTGTTG
This sequence comes from uncultured Comamonadaceae bacterium, assembly GCA_964649515.1. Classification (GTDB taxonomy): domain Bacteria; phylum Bacteroidota; class Bacteroidia; order Flavobacteriales_D; family Sanyastnellaceae; genus CALKGK01. Next base: position 56,798 of record CAZYPV010000006.1, read on the forward strand.
TGTTCCCAGCCAGCTTCCTCTTCCCAATTGATTTTGCTTGGGTAAGGGTTGCTCATCAATCGCAAGCCATCGGAGCTGGGCAAATCGTGGTCGGTATAGCTCACGGGCATGTCGAAATCTCCCGAGGCGATGGTTCCCGTAACGTCAATGTAATACGTACCGGGATTCACATAAACGTAATAACCTTCACCGGGCACAATGGCTTCATCAATGGATGCTACGGGCAGAAAGGAACCTTCAGGAGTACTGGAGGCTTCGTTGTAACGTTGTATGCTCACGAAGCTGTAATTGGGATAGTCGCTTCCAGCAAAACCGGTGGTCACAAAGTCGTCATTCCATTCAGCAATGGTCGCATTAATCATGGGTGCGCCAATGTTCAACCATCCTGTAAAAGGGGTGTAAATGACGTTAAGATAGGTGAGTTCACCTTCAATATGCCCAGTGTGCAAAGGAGCAATTTGGGCTTTCTCGCTGATGCTGCTACTCATGGTGAGTAATCCATTGGTGTGCAGAGTTCTTCCCTGAATATCCAAGGTGCCTTTTACTGAAACGTCGTTTTGAAGAGCAAGAGCGTTACTTCCCAAAACACTCAAGTGGTGAAAGTTCGTTTCACCCAAAATGGACTGCTCGTTGTCTGAATTAAAAATAACGGTTCCACGTTCCGGATTGAAGTCCCCTTGCTTGAACCAATCCCCACTCAAAGTAATCGCGTGTTCTGCGTTTTCTTCCAAGCGAAGGTGTGCTTCTTCTTGAATGGCAATGCTGTTGATGGAGATGTCCATGTCGATGATCACTTCGTGTACATCGACAATTTCAACGTCCACGCTACCTTCAGGCACACAGTCACAGCTCCAAATGGCCGGATTACTCCACATACCGGAATCCAAACTGTAGATGAAAAAATCAGCCGCGGGTGCTGGTGAAAGTTGAAGGAGGTTTTGTTCTTCTTCCTCGGGGTTTTCTGGAGTGTTGATGTCACTAGCTAGTGGCAAAATCAGATCAGCCCCTTCTGGGAAATACTGGGCTTTGATTGCAGGACAGGTCAAGATAACTAGACCCATCACAAAAGCGGTTTTGAAAGTTAGGTTCATGCTTTGATCGGTTAAGGCTTAGCGCCATTTTCCTTCTTCTACGAAAGCATGCCCAAAAAGTTTCAGGTTTTATTTTTCACTCCGAGCACTTAGAATAAAGCGCTGCGAACGAAGAAAAACAGTGAGGAACCCACCAAAAAGGCAAAGAGCAGATGGTGAACAAATTTGATTTTTTCTCTTTCAAACGGGTAGGGGAATAATAGCGAGATATTGGCCAAAGTGGCAAACACCAGGGCTGCCCACGAAGCGTCGTAATTGATGAGTACAAAGACAAAACAAGCCAAGAGGAAGATGAGAGAGCTGGATTTTGTATTCCTCGCTTTGTTGCTGCTCGATCCGTAACTTGAAATGAGTCCGCGCAAGCCCAACACCACCCAAATGCCCATGGGTACGGCTAACCAATCCATTTTTTCTTGAAGATCGACCCCCACAATGCTGCTTTGCCAGTGTTTGATCCATTGGAGGTCTTCACTCAGCCACACGAGGGTAAGTGCGGTGAGAAAGGGTAAAACAAAACCAACAATGCTCCATGCCCACTCCCTCCATATCCCAGATCGGGTGTAAGCTAGAGATACCAAAAGGGCAATCGCCAGCACAAACGAACTCGGAATAAAGAGCATGGCACACCCCAAGAATAAGGCGGCGTTAAAATAGTGGTGCTGCACTTCATTTTGACGATACACCTCAAATACTTGGCGCATGGCGAGTAGCAGCAATAAGTGCAAAAGCAAAAAGGGATGAGCGGGAAAGATGCAGCTAAAGAGTGCGGCAAAAAGCGCATAAATCCAAGTCGCAAAATAATTCCCCCCACTGATGTATTCATTGCTGTTGTAAGCGCGATGAAGAACGATGATGGAAAGGGCTTGTACGATGGATTGAAAAACCAGTATCCGCAAGGGGTTACCGTTAAAATAGTGGTTGATTTCTGGGAAAATCCAAGAGGTCACCGTTGTTGACATAAAGAAGCCATTCCACACCACACCCAAGATCCAAGTGAGGCCCACGAGGATAACAGCAAAGGGTTGATTGGATCGTAATATGCTCAACATGACGATAAAGTTGGGATTTATTTACTGACTTTCTCCAAGGATGTTTTAATTTTGCGCAAAACCGAAGAAATGAACGATTTATTTTATGCCATCGCTAAAGCTGTTGAAAAGAGCTTTGTAATGTTTCTTGAACCGCTTGAGAACCACTTCAACTACGCTGTTATCGTTTTGGGTTTTATCGGCCTCTTCATTTGGTTGAGAATGCAATCAAAGTACACGAAGAAAGCTAAGGATAACGGAACCATCGTCTAAAAAAGACGCTTCCCTACAAGCCCTTCACTACTTCTATGATTTTACTTTCTCCTTGAGAAGGTCCTTTCCAATGTCTTTCCGATAGTACATACCATCGAAGGAGATTTCGGATAAAGTGCTATAGCTCTTTTTCGTAGCACTTTCAACATCTGCACCCAATCCTGTAACTGCCAAGACCCGACCTCCGTTGGTAACTACATTCTTGTCTTTCAATGCTGTTCCCGCGTGGAACACAATGGATCCTTTGTGCTCTTGACTTAAACCTTCAATGGTTTTCCCTTTTTCATACTTTTCAGGATACCCACCCGATGCGGCAATCACAGTGCTCGCCGTTCGCGGGTCAATTTCAAGATCGCACTCACTGAGTGTTCCCGTTGCAATTCCTTCGAAATAGTGCAGGAGGTCAGATTTCAATCGAGGTAAAACAACTTCCGTTTCGGGGTCGCCCATGCGGCAGTTGTACTCGATCACATAAGGGTCGCCCCCAACTTTGATCAACCCGAAGAAAATAAAGCCCTGATAATGAATACCGTCTTTCTTCAAACCTTTCACTGTGGGAATGATGATTTGATTTTTGACCTTCTCCATGAACTCTTGATTCACAAAAGACACGGGAGAAACGGCGCCCATTCCGCCCGTGTTCAAACCGGTATCCCCTTCTCCAATGCGCTTGTAATCTTTCGCTTCTGGTAGGATTTTAAAGCTCGTACCGTCGGTAAGCACGAACATCGAAACTTCAATCCCGCTCAAAAATTCTTCAATCACCACTTTCTTCCCGGCGTTGCCAAATTTTGAATTGACGAGCATTTCTTCCAATGCGCTTTCTGCTTCAGCAAGATCATCAATAATGAGAACCCCTTTACCGGCGGCAAGTCCATCTGCTTTCAATACGTAAGGTGCCTTCATGTTTCTCAAGAAGGTTTTTCCTTGAGACAAACTGGATTTGGTAAAGCTGCCATATTTGGCGGTAGGAATGTTGTGACGTTCCATGAACTGCTTCGAAAAATCTTTGCTTCCTTCCAATTGAGCCGCTTTTTTGTTCGGACCAATAACGGTGCAAAAAGACAGTTCTTCGCGCTCTGTGAAATAATCCTGAATTCCTTCGACAAGTGGGGCTTCCGGACCAACAACAACGATGTTGATGTTTTCGGATTTGACGAAATCGGCAATGCCGTCGAAATCCAAGGGGTCGAGGGCTATATTTTTTCCAAGGCTTGCAGTTCCCGCATTTCCCGGGGCTACAAAAAGTTCATGGAGCATCGAGCTCTGGGCCAATTTCCAAGCCATCGCATGCTCACGTCCACCACTTCCTAAAATCAAGACTTTCATGCGTCAAAATTAGCCACTTTGACAACCGTGAACAATTATTGTTATCAACACTTTTGCGGTTTTTTCGCATATTTCAGCGTTACTTTGCGCTTCAAAATCCGATTCAGTGAAATTATCTGTGGTCATTATCACCTTCAACGAGGAAAAAAACATCGAACGCTGCTTGAAATCCGTCAAAGATCTTGCCGATGAAATCCTGGTGGTCGACAGTTTTTCCACAGATCAAACCCAAGCCATTTGCGAGCGATATGGTGTGCGTTTTGAGCAACATGCTTTTGACGGACACATCCAACAGAAAAATCGAGCGTGGGAATGGGCCAAGGGAGAGTTTGTGCTGAGTTTGGATGCAGACGAAGCCTTGAGTGCAGAACTTCAAGATGCCATTCAAGTTTGGAAGAGTTCCGAGGCCGAATTTGTGGGTTACCGAATGAACCGATTAACCAATTATTGCGGTACTTGGATTCGCCACAGCGGCTGGTACCCAGATACGAAATTGCGCTTGTTTCGACACGGTGCAGGTGCTTGGGGTGGGGTGAATCCGCACGACCGGTTTGAACTCCACAACAGAGAAAAATCAGGTTTTTTGGAGGGAGACTTGTTGCATTATTCCTACTACACGAAAGACGACCATTTTAAGCAGATAGAGTACTTTTCGAAAATCGCTGCTCAAGAACTTCACGCTCGCGGAAAAAGGGTTTCAAAGCTGCACATGTACGCAAAGGTGGCCTGGCAATTTTTGAAAAACCTGGTGTTCAAGAGCGGCTGGCGCGACGGAAAAGCAGGTTGGAACATCGCAAAACGCTCTGCATTCGCTACTTATCGTAAATACACCATTTTGAACGAACTTCACCAACATGGCTAAACCGCATTTCCTGATATCAAGAACGGACGGTATTGGTGATGCAATCCTCACTTTGCCAATGGCAGGTGCACTCAAAAAGGAATTTCCTGAGTGCAAGATTACCTTTTTGGGGAGAAACTATACCAAGGCCATCGCACAGGCTTGCACCCATGTGGATGCTTTCGTTTCCTTTGACGATATCGAAAGCGAACTGACTTCGGCATTGGAGAAATTAAAGGTGGATACCATTTTTGAAGTCTTCCCAAGGCCGGCCATTGCCAAAGCGGCCAAGTCGGCTAAAATTCCCACGAGAATTGGGACCGCAAGAAGGTGGTACATGCTGAAAAATGTAAATAAACCCCTGTTTTATTCACGAAAGTCAAGCGATCTCCACGAGGCGCAATTGAACCTGAAGATGCTAAGCGCTTTAAAAAAGAAGGCGTCCTATTCTTTGAACGAGATCAAAAAGCTTTACGGATTCCGACCGAAGCCTTTGAGTGAAGAGGTGAAAGCACAACTTCAGCCCGAGAAAATAAAACTCATTTTACACCCACTTTCTCACGGTTCGGCCCTGGAATGGCCCTGCAGCGCCTTTGCAGATCTCATTCGCTTACTTCCTCAAGAAAAGTATCAAATTTTGATAACGGGTACGGAAAAGGAACGTTTGCAGATGGCAGATCAACTTCCTTGGGACCAAGAAAATGTGCTTGATTTGAGTGGGAAACTGAGTTTAGAGGCCTTGTTCAGTTTATGCAATGCGGCTGATGCCTTGGTTGCGGCGAGCACGGGTCCGCTCCACATGGCTGCTGCTTTGGGGACGGTTGCTCTTGGTTTGTATTCACCGAAACAGCCCATTTGGCCGAAAAGATGGATGCCCATTGGTGAACACGCCGATTATTTGGTCTGCGATGCGCACCCCGAAGATGGTCGCTTGCCCTTTACTGCTCAAGAGGTGAGTTTGAAGCTGGAAGATTTGCTATCGGCCAAAGAAAGAAAAGGGAGATGAAAAAGCTGAAAAAGGTAACACCGGCTTGCGTTTCCAAGGTGTCTTCTGTCAGAAAGGAGAGGTAGGCAATCAACAAAAAACCTAGGGCGACAAAGCGGTTTTCCGAAGGCACTTTCTTCCAACACACTACCAAAACAAGCAGTAAAATAAGGGGTCCGAGAACGCCAAATGCCACCCAAAAGCTCAGAAATTGTTGGTGACTCCTCAACCTAAATTTTTCCTCGAGTGGGGAATTATCTTCAATGTATTGTGCTTTGAATGCTTTCGAAACATCGCCTGTTCCCACGCCAATCCAGGGGTGTTTTTGAATGATGTGGAGGGCGGTTTTCCAATACTCTAAGCGTTGTATGAAGGATTTTCCGCTGGGATCGTCTCCGCTGTTGAGGGCATCCATTTCAAAGAACAATTCGTCCAATCTCCTACGTATTGCATTGGCTTCAAGCATTTTTGGGTTGGTGATGCCCTGTTCTACTGCTTTTATGTCTTCATTGCTCAATCCAGCAACTCCCTCTCGGTCTTTTATGGCGTGTATGGCCGTCATGTAGCGCATCAGCGTGGCACTGATCAAACCACCGTTTTGAGCTTGTCCTGTGAAGGGAATTTCGCTTCGTTCTTCCCACGCCACGCTCATTTCATAACGGTTAAAGTGGCAATACACCAAGTTCCCCGATTCGCGATAACGCTTATTCAATTCACATTCAAAGTCATTTCCATCCCTTGTTTTATTCAATGAAAATGGCGGATGGCTACTCGAATAATGCGCTCTGTAAGCATCGGCTATGAACAGCCCAGCCATCAGAAGGGCGAGGGATATGGACAAGGTGAAGGCCATTTTCATCCGCGGTCTTCCTTTTCGTTGGAAGAGGTCCCAAACGATGTAAAGGGAGAGAACAAACACCAAACCCAATCCGGTAATGCTTTGCACTTCCCACATGAAGATGAGGTATGCTGCGATGTAAATCACCCCAAGCAAAAGAGGAAAGCGCTTCTTGCGGAGTTCATCAAATAAGATGAGCATGCCCAAATTCAGCATGAGCGAAAAGCGGATGTGCGAGGTGAAAACAGAGAGCGAACGAACATCGAATTCGGGGTTGTTCCAATACCCCCAGTTCTTCAAAAAACAGACAATTACCGCTAGAAACAAAGCACTTGTGAAAAGGCGTTTCAACCAGTTCCACATGGCAAAAGGTAGCGGTGTCATGGTGTACAAGACAACGGGGAAAAGGAGCAGGGGTAGCTTTTTGCGCAGATCGTTTAGGGCGTAGTGAAAATCACTGGTGTGAAGGAGGCCAAGAAGATGGATCAAAACGATGGAAAACAAGACGGCAAACACCCATTTGTTGCGAACTGGGGGGGCGATGATTTCACCGCATTTCCGTCGGTAGTTTTTGCTCAAAAGTTCAATCAACCAAACGCACAAAACCCAAATGCTGCCTACGCTCATGATGACGTTGGACCAGGGCATTCCTATGCAGGTTCCGATCATCCCAATGCTGTACAGCCAAACGATGATTTTATGGTTGATGATCAGATGCACAAGGGCGAGGGGTTACGGTTGTGCTCTCAGAATGCTGGCGTAATCGCTCTCGAAGGTGCTCAAAGCCCGATCAATCACAAGGTCGTTTTTCAACCCATATTGAATGGCACCTTTTCGATAGTAGTAGCGCAAAATAATTTCGCTCTCCAAGGCTTGTTTCACTTCGGATTTGAACAAGGCCAAATCGCGCTTTTTGTTGGGAGTCAATTGTGCTTTCAATGCAGCAAACTCAGCAGAGGCATTCTCCAAATACTGCTCTTCCTTCGCGGTTTCTTCGAGTTTGAGTAGGAGTGCATCGGTGCGGGTATCCAACTCAAATTCACGATCCAGCGCATAATCCACAAAGGCTTGATAATCTTCATCGCTCAATTCAAACCCTTCTGGCGCGGGAATGCTGTCTTTTTTCTGTGCAAAGCGGTTGGCGTAATCGAAGAGGATGTATTTTCCGGAGAGGGCATTCAAGATGTTGCTCGCAGGCGCTTCTTCCACCAAAACATCAGGGTCAATTCCCCGGCCGTCAAATACGGGTCTGCCAGCAACGGTAGTAAAAGGTTTGATGAGCGAATCCGGAAGTTCAGTTACGTTTCCATCAGCGTCGCGCTCGCTGTAGTTGAGCTTTTGAATGCATCTTCCGCTGGGCGTATAGTACTTGGCCACGGTGAGTTTCATTTTGGTGTTGTAGCTCAAGTCCTTGGTTTGCTGAACAAGTCCTTTCCCAAAGGATCTCCGACCCAGAATCACAGCGCGGTCGAGGTCTTGAAGGGTTCCAGAAACAATTTCCGAAGCGGAGGCCGACTTGTCATCAATCAACACGATGATGGGTATTTCGGTGTCCAACGGACTGTTCAAGGCATTGTAGGTTTTGTTCCAATCTTCCAGCTTTCCTCGGGTGCTCACGACTTCTGTTCCTTTGGGGACGAAAAAGTTGACGATGTTCACCGCTTCTCTCAGCAATCCACCTCCATTTCCGCGGAGATCGAACACCAATTGTTCCATTCCTTCTTCTTTCAAGGCGAGGAAGGATTTTTTCACTTCGGAACTGGATGTCTTCGTAAAGCTCCCCAAAGCAATGTATCCGGTTTTCTCATCCAACATCCCGAAATAGGGCACGTCAGGCACTTGAATTTCAGCGCGTTCAACAGGGATTTCAATGCTTTCGTTGCTGTCAGGTCGAGTGATGGTAAGCAATACTTCGGTACCACTTTGCCCTTTCAATAGATCGGAGATTTCGCTGTGGTTTTTCCCCACAACATCCACTCCGTCAACAGCAATCACGACGTCTCCTGATTTTAATCCGGCTTGAGCGGCAGAAAATCCTTCGTAAGGTTCTATGATGGTGATTTTCCCGTCGATGGTGTTCACCGAAGCGCCTATTCCGCCATACTGACCGGTAGTCATGAATCGATAATCTTCAATTTTTGATTCGGGATAGTACACCGTGTAAGGGTCGAGTGATTTGAGCATGGCGTCAATGCTCGTTTTCATGAGTTCACCGGGTTGAGTCTCGTCCACGTAGTAAGTATTCAACTCGCGGTAAACGTTGGTGAAAATTTCGAGGTTTTTGGAAATTTCGAAGTAGCCTTCTGCAAAGGAGAGCGACAAGAATCCACTGCTGAGGATGAGGCCTAAAAAGGCAAATCGTTTAGTTTTCTTGTTGAGTTTCTTCATGCTGTTGAGGGTCTGTTGACTCGATTTCTTTTTCAAAACGCAAGGCGAGCTCCTTTATTTTGGACTCGCTCTCCTCAAAGGTAAGCATCTTGTTTCCCACATACAGAAGGATGAGGCTCATTTGTTTGTTTTGCTTGGTGAGGGGGTCGAAAAAGCGCTGCTTATTCAAGCGCCAAGCTTCGCGCATGAGTCGTTTGATTCGGTTTCGATCAACGGCTTTTTTGAATCTCCTTTTCCCTACGCTCATCATCACTTGGCAGGGATGTTCTACCCGCAAATCTTCTTCCCGGAACAAAAGCACAAAAGGGTACTTCTTCACAGAGCGTCCTTCCGAAAAGGTCCGGGAGATGATGCGCTCGTGGGTGAGCCTTTCTGACTTCGAAAAGGTATTCAATGTGCTTTCAAGTTAAACGTAAAAGGTGAGCATTGCCCACCTTTTATCCATTTTATATGACGGAAAGATTAAGCTTTTCCAGTAATGTAATTCTCGATGGCCATGGTCATGGATGGCGCTTTTTGATTGGGTGCATTCACATCCACACGTAAACCACTGTCCAAAGTAGCCTTGGCTGTAGTTGGACCAAAAACAGCAATTTTTGTGCTGCCTTGGGTGAACTCAGGGAAATTCTTCAACAAAGATTCAATTCCCGATGGACTGAAAAACACCAACATGTCGTACTTCACGTCAGACAGATCAGACAAGTCACTGCATACCGTACGGTACATCACTGCTTTGGTATAGGTGAGACCTGCTTCATCCAAAAGCTGAGGAATGGTGGGCTTGAGCAAATCAGAACAAGGCAAAAGGAATTTCTCTTGCTTGTGCTTCTTCATCACGTCCATCAAATCTGCAAAACGAATCTGACCATGGAAGATCTTCCGCTTGCGATACACCACATACTTTTGAAGGTAGTAGGCTGTTGATTCTGAAATGCAAAAGTACTTCATGGTATCCGGCACGGTCACCCTCATTTCTTCACACATGCGGAAGAAATGATCCACTGCATTTCTTGATGTAAAGATGACTGCTGAATGTTCCAAGATGGAAACGCGTTGTTGACGAAACTCTTGTGCGTCAACGGCTTCCACATGAATGAACGGGCGAAAATCGATTTTCAAATTCAACTTTTTGGCCAAATCGAAGTAAGGCGACTTATCTCCGCTAGGTTTCGGTTGAGAAATGAGAATCGTTTTGATTTTTTCTGCCATAGCACCGTAGTAGTTGATTCAGTTTTTAATGCGGACTTCATATCAATTGGTACTGAACCAAGCGAACAAGAACCCACATCGGTAAAATTTCAAGGGTGCAAAGATACAAAATTATGTAAATCAGTGGTGAACGATAACTAAGTGCTCCTTGAATTCCACGAATCAATCGCCAAATGTAGCTCAACAGGGCTAGAAAGAAGAGAATGGGCGCTATCCAAGAAACCTGGTTTAGGGGAAAATACATGAGCAAAAGCAGGAACGGAAAGCCAAAAAGCGCAACAAATTCCAAAAAATAGAACACGTTAAAAAGATATTCTTCCAAGCCATATTCTCGGCCCAGAAGTCCTTCAAGCAACTGAATCATGATGAACTTCAAGGTGTAAATCCCAATGAAAAACACCAGTATTCGTCCCATCAAGGAAGCGCTGTCTTCAGCAAGACTGGGCGCTTGCCATTTCAGCAAGAGAAAGAGGAGCAAGGACCAAAACAACAAGCTAAAGGGAATCATCGCAACCAAGCCTCTACGCGAGAGAACGGGAACTTCGCGAATTTCTTGGCGCATTAATCGGTAATTGAAGAGTCCGGTGGTCAACAACTGAACATAAGCACTGTAGTTGAATTTCGCCCAAGCCAAACTTCCCAACGCGGCCAAAACCAGCCAAATCATCCAATCTTCTGCCAAATGTTCTGCAATGCGCAAACTTCCTTCCATCGCTGATTTTTAATTCAAAGGGTGTCCCAATACCGCTACGGCCTTGTGTTGAATGATGTCGCCTTGCGGACTAAAAGCTTCCAAAAACACGATATACATTCCGATTCCCGCTTTCGATCGATCATCTGTAAATCCGTCCCAGCTCACTGTATTTTCTGCTCCAGCAAGTTGGTTGCTCACCAGCCTACGAACAAGGATTCCCCGATCGGTATAGATGTTCACGCGATAGGTGTAACCAGGTTCCGGAAGGGTGAAATCAATGTTGAGCACGTCTTCAAAGCCATCGTTGTCGGGCGAAAAAACTTCCGGAGAAAGACTCATTTCTCCCTGGGCTTCACTCACGAAAAACTGAGAGTTGGGCAAGCCGGGTGTTCCATAACCCACTTCACGCGACGCAGAGTGCCAATTGCTTTTGTCCTGTCCCGACCTCATGGGGTCCAAGCGCTCCAAAGCTACTCCATCAAGATCGTTCAACAAACCGTAATGCTGGTCTTCGCTGTAATCCACCCGATCGCTCACTCCGAGAAGACTGTCGAGCAACAAAACACTGCCCTCAGCATTTCCATAAGGCGGTAAAGCTTCCATTTCAACAAAAACAGCGCTATTGTTTTTGGGATAGCCAGCAGCCACTGCACTGGAGTTGGTGCTCAACAAAAGGTATTCTCCGGCGAAAAGCACAAGCTCCCGATCCGTGATGAGGTCTTCACTTCCCTCATCTTCGTTGGCCAGAAACCATCCTTTCAATCCAATGTTTCGCTCGCTTCTGTTGTAAATTTCGATGTAATCCACTTCACCATCTCGCGGATTGCTCAAGATTTCATTCACAATCAAATCACCCAGTTCGTGCTCTTCAGCCAAGGCAAAACGCTCGCTCAAAAACTCCGGTGAGTTGGTGCCGTTGGCTTCGCAATCGAATATGCCATTGATTCGCAATTCGTAAATCAAAGGAACGGCAAAGGCATTGTCAAATTCCAAAAGCAAGGTGTTGCTGTTCAAGCTTCCTTCCTGATTCACTAGACTCGCTTGCTGCACGGCATAGCCCAAAGAAGTAAAATTCCCGTCGCTCAGCCCAACGCTGGCTTCGAGAAGATCTAAGCTAATGGGATCAATGGCTTCGTCAAAGCGCAATTGCAAAGTGGTGTTGTTCAGTACAAGAATTTCGAGCAATTGAGGAGCGGTGATGTCCGGAGAAAGATCGAGAACACTGTTGGCTTGTCCGGGTGTGGCTCCTTCAAAGTTGATGGCGGCGCGCCAGTTGTTTTTGTCGCTGCAGGCTTTGTTCGGGTTGATGCGTTCCAAACTCCAGCCTCCATCGTCCTTGCTCGAGTTTTGATACCAGCTCAAATCATACGCCACGGCGTCCAAAAGTTCTTCGTTTCCGTTGAACAACTCGATGGTTCTACCGCTATTGGTTAAAGAAGGGAAGTCACTCATCCCATAAACATTGGACCACATCACGAAAAAATTCAAATCGTCTTCATCGCACAAAACAATGTATCCACCGGGAGCTAAAGTTACTTGTTCGGTAAAAGTTCCACCAGAAAGCTCAACGTTACTCAATTCCAAGGTTTGATTGCTAATGTTGTGAAGCTCGATAAACTCGGCATTGGGCGAGTCAAAATCTTCGTCGGGGTCGGGCAAGAGCTCGTTGATGATCAAATCACCCACCTGCGGTTCAAATCCCAAGGTAAAGTCAATATCGAAACTTTCACTGCTGGTATTTCCCGAACAATCACTGATTCCGTCAAGGGTCAAGGTGTAGTTTTCACCCGCAACAATGGCGGTGGTGAAGGTGATGAGCAATGCTGTTCCTTCTTCTGCTAAATTGATGAAGGAAAGCTCCAAGTTGTCAATGCTGGCAACAACGCTGATCGGACTATCAAAGTCCAAGGTTTCGGAGAATTGTACCAAAAGCTGGTTGTCAGAAATGATCTGATTGCCAATCAATGCAGGTGGGCTTACATCGGGTGCGTCGCTGAATACGGTGTTTTGGGTGCCCGGACTCCCTCCCGCAAAACTCATGGAAGCACTCCAATTACTCCCTCCACCGCAAGCCCCAAAAGGGTTGATGCGTTCCAAGCTTATTCCCCCGTCATCCAAACTCGGATTGCCGTACCAGGAGAGGTCATAAACCACAATATCGATGATTTCGTCTGCATTGCTCCGTAAGCTCAAACTATCGCCAGCGTTGCTCAAAGCAGTGAAGGATGGGATCCCAATCACACTACCGAAAGTATTGAATTCACTCACTGCGTCTTCATCACATAGAATCACGTGTTCTCCCGGACCAAAAGCGAAACTGGGCAGTACTTTTTCTGTGGTGGTATTCACGAAAATCCAGTTTCCAAGGTCGAAAAGGTTGTCGCTCGCATTGAACAGTTCCACAAATTCAAATTCGGGTAAGCCCAAGGCAGGGGTGGGATCGGCGAGAATTTCATTGATCACAACATCTCCCGGAAGAGCCACCGCACTTTCTACATAAGTGAACACTTCGCTCGTACTTTCAAGGATATTCCCACTCAAATCGCTCAAGTTGGCCAGTTCCAATGTACTCTCTTCGTTCGAAATAAAGTCACTACCGAAGTTGAGCAAAACAACACTGCTGCTGCCGTTTTCAAATTCAGCACTCATGGGGTTTCCTAAACCGAGAACGGTATAATTTGCGAGCACAGAAATACTCGCTGCGTCCATCGGCTCAGAAAAAACCAAGCGTAAGTTGTTGGCGTCAATGACTTCTAAACTGATTAGCGTAGGCGCTTCCGTGTCGATGATTTCCGGACCACAATACACATCGTCCAAAAAGAAATTATCCGCATTCGATACCGTGTAATTACAAACCCAACCGAGGTGAGTTCCACTGGAGTAGGTGTCGTCAAAACCCGTTGCTTCGAAGAGGAACTCTTCCCCCGCCTCAGGATCTACGAAAAGCGACCAGTTGCCAAGTTCATCACGCACTACACGAATTGAGAGTTCAAAGGAAGAGGAAATCTGTCCCAAACTAGCGGCAAGAATTTCGACAACAGCATCGCCCTCATTATCGTCCCGAAACAAACGAATCGCATCATCACTCCCCGATTCACCAAAGAGTAAAAAGTAACCATTCGCCCCCAAACTTTGGCTCCCCGTGAAGCTAAGATCTGAGGTGCTGCTGGAAAGATAAAAGCGAGAATAATTGTTCGAACTTCCGCTAAAAGACTGTTTGATGTAAAAACGCCACTCCTTGTAGTTCAAGTCCGTATCGTCGAAGCTCGTGCTGAGATAAGACTGCCCGGCATCGCTGTCCATTAACTGAAGTTGCCCGTCTGTATTCACAATGAAAGCAGCGTCTGTGCCCGACCATTCCGGATTAGCGTTGAAGTTACCATCGCCAAAATCATCCACCACTTGGGCCTGTGCAAATGCGTTCAAGAGAAAAACAAATGCGCATAAAAGAAAGACAGGGAGTTGTATGCGTTGAGTACTGAACATGGGGGCTAAATATACTACTTTTGCCCCGCACACAATGGATCATTTACAAAGTCATTCAATGGATTCACAAGGAATTAAACTCGCACTCGTAGGAGCCACAGGTATGGTTGGTGAGGAGATGCTCAAAGTACTGGAAGAAAGGAAGTTTCCCATTCAAAAACTCATTCCAGTGGCTTCGGAAAAATCCATTGGGAAAAAGATTGTTTTTCGGGGTGAAGGCCATCCGGTGGTGAGCATTCAAGAGGCTTTGGACTTGAAACCAGACATCGCCCTATTCAGTGCCGGTGGTGAAACGAGTTTGCTTTGGGCTGAAAAATTTGCAAACGAAGGATGCACAGTGATCGACAATTCTAGCGCTTGGAGGATGTCGGCAGAACATCAATTGATTGTCCCTGAAATCAACGGACACCTCCTCACCAAAGAAGATAAAATCATCGCAAACCCCAACTGCAGCACGATTCAACTGGTCATGTGCCTGAACCCTTTACACCATCGTTATCAAATTAAAAGGGTCATTGTATCTACTTACCAAAGCATTTCAGGAACGGGAATCAAAGCGGTTAAGCAAATGGAAAACGAACGCAAAGGCGAAAAAGGGGAGATGGCCTATCCTTACCCCATCGACCAGAACTGCCTGCCACATTGCGATAGCTTCCTAGAAAACGACTACACCAAAGAAGAGATGAAGCTCACCAACGAGACAAAGAAAATCTTGCGCGACGATTCGATTTTGGTGAGTGCAACAGCGGTTCGAGTTCCAGTTCAAGGCGGACACTCGGAATCGGTGAACGTGGAATTTGAAAAGGATTTTGAGATTGCCGACATCAAAAAAATGCTGCACGAAACCCCCGGTGTTCTCTTGCAAGATCAACCAGACGTCAACAAGTACCCCATGCCGCTTTTCGCTAAAGGAAGAGACGAGGTATTTGTTGGAAGAATTCGAAGAGATCACTCGCACCCAAAAGCCATTAACTTCTGGTGTGTGGCTGATAATTTACGAAAAGGTGCTGCTACGAATGCGGT
>CAZYPV010000007.1:0-68636 GCA_964649515.1 uncultured Comamonadaceae bacterium
GAAGTAAATACTACCTATGGCCGACTCACTCAATTGGTGGCGGTGAAGTAGGTTGCTATAAGGGAAATACAAAAAAGACTAAAATAGCGCGAAGGCACATCGACTGTTGCAAAGAATTCATATCTTTAAGTATCTCATGTAGCGAGTTTCATAGCTGCGCTAACGGAGTTATTTCAGATGATCAAAAAAAGCCTCGCATTGCGAGGCTTTTTGATTCAATCCTATTTTGTGAGATGCGGTCTTAACTCAACTTCTGGCCAATCAACTTAATAAACTCTTCTCTCGTTTTGTGGTCATTCATGAACTCACCGGTAAAGGCCGATGAGGTCGTCACACTGTTTTGCTTTTCAACTCCACGCATTTGCATGCAAAGGTGGCGGGCTTCGATAACCACCGCAACGCCCAAAGGGTTTAAGGTCTCTTGAATGCAATCGCGAATGTCGGTTGTGAGTCTTTCCTGTACTTGAAGTCTTCTGGCAAAAGCATCAACCACACGAGGGATCTTACTTAGTCCAACAATGTGTCCATTCGGGATATAGGCAATGTGTGCTTTCCCAAAAAAGGGCAATAAGTGATGCTCGCACAAGGAATACAACTCAATGTCCTTAACAATCACCATTTGATGGTATTCCTCCGCAAACATGGCACTGCGAAGGATGTCGGCAGGCTTTTGTTCATACCCGTTGGTCAAAAACATCATGGCTTTGGCCGCTCGCATGGGGGTTTTTTCCAATCCTTCTCGCTCAACATCTTCCCCGGTTCCGCTCAAAATGGACTTGTAGTTCTCGGCCAATTTTTCGGCGAGTTCCATGTCGTACTGGTCTATTTTCTTATATCCTGCCATGGTTTTTCTTATTCTTCACCGAAATAATCGGCATAGTTGTTTTCGGTTTCATACAAACGGATGCCGTGCAAAGTGCAGCCCACTTTCTTGATGGGTTCAAATATCTGGTTCCAAATTTCAATGATGAGTATTTCAGTGCTGGCCATTTTCCCTTTCATCCATGGGACGTCCAAATTGAGGTTTTTATGGTCCAGAGGTTCAACTACGTGCTCTTTCAAAATCTGACTCAAGATCTTCAAATCCATGCAATATCCCGTGTCCGGTGCTGGTTCCCCCTTGATGGTAACGTGGATTTCGTAATTATGTCCGTGCCAATTGGGATTGGCGCATTTGCCAAAAACCTCGTGGTTCTTTTCATCGCTCCATTCGTGATTCCACAGTTTATGTGCGGCGTTGAAACGTTCTCTTCTGGTGACGTAAACGGTCTGCATTTCTGAAAATTTGGGTAAATATACAGCTTACTACTCTTTCAAATTACAATACCTTTGCATCTGTTTTTGTTCGTTCATTAAAGAAAGAAATATGATTGTTGTTACAGGTGCAGCCGGTTTTATTGCAAGCGGTTTGGTGCAAAAGCTGAATGAAGAGGGCTTTGTTGACCTCGTTTTGGTAGATGATTTCACCCGCGAAAACCGAAAAGCCAACTACATCGATAAACAATACACCACCTTGGTCGATCGAGCAAACTTCATCGAATGGCTTCACGCCAATGAAAATCAAGTGCAGTTCATTTTTCACCTCGGTGCAAGAACGGATACCACGGAATTCGATGAGTCCATATTTGACGAGCTCAACCTCAACTACTCCAAAGCGGTATGGAATGCATGTGTGGAGCACGGCTTGCCTTTGGTTTATGCTTCAAGCGCGGCCACTTATGGAGATGGGGCCTTGGGCTATGATGATCGGCACGATATTGTGGAGCAACTGAAGCCGCTCAACCCTTATGGCGATTCAAAGAACGATTTCGATAAATGGGCATTGCAACAAGAAAAGCAACCTTATTTTTGGGCGGGCTTGAAGTTCTTTAATGTTTACGGGCCCAATGAATTTCACAAAGGGAGAATGGCTTCTGTCGTTTTTCATTCCTTCAATCAGATTCAAGAAAAAGAAGAGGTCAAGCTCTTTCGTTCGCACCGAGAAGACTACAGCGATGGCGGACAAATGCGGGATTTCGTTTATGTCAAAGATGTGGCCAAGGTGTGCTACTTTCTCATGCACCACCGAAAAGATTCTGGCTTGTACAACTTGGGTTCAGGAAAAGCACGAACGTTCAAAGATTTGGCCACGGCCACTTTCCAGGCTTTAGAAAAAGAGCCGAAAATCAACTTCATCGATACCCCAATCGATATTAGAGATAAGTACCAATATTTCACTGAGGCCAACATGAATAAGCTGCTGAATATTGGCTACGATCAAGGTTTTCATAGCTTAGAAGAGGGAGTGAACGATTACGTTAAAAATCATCTTCTCCCGGGGCGCTATTGGTAAGTGCGTCTTGATCGAGCAATTGCTCCCGCTCAAGGGATTTTTTCTTCTGGCTGAAGGCGTGAATGCTGGCCCACAATAAATAGCCAAAACTCAATACAAAGGGGGACATCCCGATGAGTAAACCACTGAGATTTTTGAAGGCTTCCATTCCCGAATAAACAAGGTAAAGACGAAGATACAGTTGCTGACCGAAAATGAACAAAACCAGCAAGTTACTGATCAACAAAAAGAGCAAAACTTTGCTTCGGTTCACAGTTGTTCTTTCAATTCGAGAAGAAATGCTTTGATTTTACCGAGTTTGGCCACCACTTCTGCTTCGGAGGCAGCTTGCTCACCATGGTGTTTCATGTGGTTTCGTGCACCATCAAGGGTAAACCCTCTTTCCTTCACGAGGTGGTAAATCACCTTCAAATTTTCCATGTCCCTCAAGGTAAACATGCGATTGCCTTTCCGGTTCTTCTTGGGTTTGATCACGTCAAATTCTTTCTCCCAAAAACGAATGGTAGAGGCATTCACTTCAAAGATTTTGGCAACCTCTGAGATGCTGTAGTATTGCTTCTCTATTTCTTTTTCCTTGTAAGGCATTTCTTCGTGAAGAAAGTTAAGTTTTTAAACCCACTTAATCAAAGCTCTGATTGGCTGCATTGGATTGTTCCAACATGGCCTCGTACTGTTCAGGCGATAAATCGTTGAAATAAAAATAGGCGGGGTTCACTTTTTGACCGTCCTTGATCACTTCATAATGGAGATGTGGGCCAACGGATTTACCGGTGTTTCCAATGAGACCAATAACTTCACCGCGTTTTACTTTCTGACCTTCCCTCACTTTGATTTGGCTCATGTGTCCGTAAAGTGTTTCATAACCAAAGCCGTGTTTAATGATCACGTTCTTCCCGTAACCGCTCTGTTTGCGTTCAACCCGAACAACAATCCCATCTCCAGTGGCAAAGATTTCAGTGCCCGTGGGAGCGGTAAAGTCCATGCCCCAGTGCATTTTTCTAACTTTATATATGGGATCAATCCGCCACCCATATCCAGAGGCTACTCGCTTGAGGTCTTCATTCCTCACGGGTTGAATGGCGGGAATGGAAGCGAGCATTTCCGCTTTTGATTTGGCAATTTCGAAGAGCTCTTCGAAGGATTTGCTCTGCGATACGAGCTGTCTTTCCAATTCAGATACCCGCTTTTGAGCTTCAATAATGAGTTCTGAGTTTTCGTATCCTTCGTATTCCTGATAGCGGTCGGCACCACCAATTCCCGGTTTCCTGAGGTGCTCGGGATAAGGTTCTGCACCAAAAATGTTTCGGTAAATTTCATCGTCCCGCTCGGCAATGTTGTCCAAAACCACCGCCATTTGATTCAATTCCTGATTCAAGTCGTTCACTTGCTCTCGCAGAAAACGATTTTCCCTTTGGGCGTCGAGAAGTTTCGGACTCTCAAAGAACTGGTCGAAAGTAAAGATGCTCACCAGGGCTACCACCGCAATAAAAGCAGCCACTTTTAACGTCCACCCAGCATAATCCTTAAAGGTGTAAGGGACTTTCTCATAGACGAGACGACTGGGGTTGTATCTGTAGCGGTAACGAGCCATGAACTATTGCATTAGGTTGCGCGAAAGTACCCAAAATCACGTACTTTTGCAATCACTAAAACGCAGGGTACGGGGCTTTAACAGGTCTTAACGCGTATCCAAAAGGCATTATTATGACATCGAAAGAAATTAGACGCGTATTTCTCGACTTCTTCAAGTCCAAAGAGCATGAATTGGTTACTTCTGCACCAATGGTGATCAAAGACGATCCTACGCTCATGTTCACCAACGCGGGGATGAACCAGTTCAAAGACCTCTTTCTTGGTAATTCCGAGATCACATATAAACGTGCTGCGAATTCTCAAAAATGCCTTCGCGTTTCAGGAAAACACAATGACTTGGAAGAGGTGGGAGTAGATACTTACCACCACACGATGTTTGAAATGCTTGGAAACTGGTCTTTTGGCGACTATTTCAAAGAAGAGGCCATTGAATGGGCATGGGAACTGCTTACGGAGCGCTACAACATCAAAAAGGACGATCTCTACATCACCATTTTTGAGGGCGATGAAGAAGATGGCTTGAAGGAAGATGAAGAGGCAAAAGAGATTTGGAAAAAATTAGTGGCAGAAGACCATATCCTTGCGTGTGATAAAAAAGACAATTTCTGGGAAATGGGGGAGACGGGGCCTTGTGGACCGTGTTCTGAAATTCATATCGACTTGCGGGATGAGGCGGAAAAAGCCAAAATTCCTGGGAGAGAATTGGTCAACAAAGACCACCCACAAGTGATCGAGATTTGGAATTTGGTGTTCATGCAATACATGCGCATGGCCGATCGCTCCCTAAAAACACTCCCCGCCCAGCACATCGATACGGGAATGGGTTTTGAGCGTTTGGCTGTAGTTCTTCAAAACAAACAATCCAATTATGACACCGATGTCTTTACTCCGCTCATTGAGGCCATTGTAAAGCGCAGTGGTGTGACCTATCAACGAGGAGATTCCAAACAAGATGTGGCCATTCGAGTCATTTCCGATCACGTTAGGGCTGTCGCATTTTCGATTGCCGATGGTCAGCTTCCTTCCAACACGGGAGCTGGATACGTCATCCGAAGAATCCTGAGAAGAGCCATTCGTTATGCATTCAGCTTTCTAGAGATGAAAGAAGCTTTCATTTACGAGCTGGTGGATATTCTCGAGCTTCAATTGGGAGAGGCTTTCCCCGAAATGAGCAAACAGAAGGATTTGATCAAAAAGGTGATCAAAGAAGAAGAGGAAAACTTCCTGCGAACCTTGGATAAAGGGATCCAGCGGATCAATGATCACATCGCCGGAATGAAGGGCGAGGTGATTGATGGTGCTGTGGTTTTTGAATTGTATGATACCTATGGCTTTTCCGACGATTTGACTTCCCTCATTGCCGGTGAAGCCAATAAGAAGGTGGACTTAGAGGGCTTCCGAAAGCACCTTCAAGAACAAAAAGAGCGCTCCCGAGCTGCAGGTAAGGTAGAAACGGATGATTGGGTAGTGATTGCAGATGACGATGAAACGGAATTTGTAGGCTACGATCGACTTGAAGCGGAGGTACGCATCACCAAATACCGAAAGGTGAAGGCCAAAGGTAAATCGGGCTATCAATTGGTGTTGAATCTTACTCCTTTTTACCCCGAAGGCGGTGGCCAACTTGGAGATGCTGGAGTCCTTGTTTCTGCCAATGAGCGAATTGCGATCACCACCACAAAGAAGGAAAACAATTTGATTGTGCATTACACGGAGCATTGTCCGGAAAATCCAAAAGCGGTTTTCAAAGCGCAGGTGGACGGATCGAAGAGAAGTTCTTCTGCCCGAAATCACTCTGCTACTCACCTTCTGCACGAGGCCTTGCGTTCGGTATTGGGAGATCACGTTGAGCAAAAGGGTTCACTGGTGTCTCCCGATTATTTGCGTTTTGATTTCTCCCATTTTTCGAAAATGAAGCCAGAGGAGATCAAGGAGGTGGAGAACCGAGTAAATGCGGCCATTTTAAAGAATCTTCCTTTGCAGGAGAAGAGAAACACCCCCATTTCAGAGGCGCAAGATATGGGTGCACTGATGCTTTTTGGCGAAAAATATGGAGATACCGTTCGCGTTATTCAGTTCGGTTCGTCCATCGAACTTTGCGGGGGAACACATGTGAGCGGAACCGGAGAAATTGGTCCTTTCCGTATCTTGAGTGAAGGGGCAGTGGCTGCTGGGGTGCGACGTGTTGAGGCCATCTCGGGAGAGCGTTCCATGAAGGTGATTCAAGAAGATCGGGCGCTCATTCAAGAGCTGACGGCCAAAACAAAGCAACAAGATGTATTGAAGGCGGTGAATGACCTTCAAGAAAAAAATGCCCTGCTCGAAAAAGAACTGGCTGCGTTTAAAAAGGCGGCAGCAAAAGACATCAAGTCACAAATCAAACAAGAGATTCAGGAGGTCAATGGGGTTCCTTTCTTGGCCAAGCGGGTAGATTTGGATGCGGCAGAGATCAAAGACATGGCTTTTGAGCTTAAGGGAGAATGTGAGTCGCTATTTGCCGTTTTTGGCACGGAGAAAGATGGAAAAGCGCTGATTGCTTGCTTGGTGACCGAAGACCTTGTAAATGCCAAATCCTTGCATGCGGGAAATGTGGTGAAAGAATTGGCCAAGCACATTCAAGGTGGAGGCGGTGGCCAAGCTTTCTTTGCCACGGCAGGAGGTAAAAATCCGGCGGGCTTGGATGAGGCCATAAAAAATGCGCTTAACTTCATCAGCTAAGCGCATTTTCTAAAAGGGTGTAATTAGAAGCAGGTTAAGGATCTGCCGTTCACTACAAGGAAAGTATAGTTTTGGTTTTAGTGTGCAAACTGTGCGGCTCTGGCTTTGATTTGATCAATGCTCTGTCCGTAAACCGGACCGTGATAGATCTCATTGTAAGCAAGCGCCATATTGAAAACGTAGAGAATGTTGAGTAGCACTACGAGGATGTAATCCACCATGCTTGTTTTCCCAAAACTCTGTGCGAGTTCAATCAGGACTTTGAATCCGAAGAAGATGTTGAATAATGGAATGAAGAAGAAAAAGGCATGCCATTTCGGTCTTCCAACAATATTCATAGTAATTACCAAGTCCCATACAGGAACAATGGATGCAACGCCCGGTTGATTGCACTTCACAAACAAACGCCATTTGGCAACGGCGCCAATGAGAAGAAAGAGAAAGATCAGGAAGTAGATTCCGATTCCTCCGTCTGAATTGTTCAATAGATTTTCCATAATCATGATGTTTTTAAGCCGTTCTTAAAAGTTGCGTCTCACTATAAAGACGGATGCTTTTGCCCACGGTTGCCTCTTTTCAAAAAAGGTTTCAAAAAAACAGGGGAAAATGATGTAGGAATCTAGGCGATGTTCAAGTGGGCATATTTTTTCACTTCGGCAGCAGTGATGTTTTTGGGGCAAAGAATGATGAGCCGTTCAATCACATTGCGTAATTCGCGGATGTTTCCGGTCCATTGCCCTTTCTGTAACTCCTTGATTGCTGCGCTTTCAATTTCTTTAATCGGAGCGCCATATTCTTCGCAGATCAAGCTAATAAAGTGCTTGGCGAGCAGTTCGATGTCATCAATACGTTCCTTAAGAGCAGGGACGTGAATGGGAATAACACTCAATCGATGATAGAGGTCTTCCCGAAAATTACCTTCCTCAATTTCTTTACGAAGGTCCTTATTGGT
Source organism: uncultured Comamonadaceae bacterium (assembly GCA_964649515.1). Classification (GTDB taxonomy): domain Bacteria; phylum Bacteroidota; class Bacteroidia; order Flavobacteriales_D; family Sanyastnellaceae; genus CALKGK01. The sequence goes on from CAZYPV010000007.1 coordinate 7,596, forward strand.
TGCTGCAAAGATCCGCACGTTCACTTTGATGTCTTTGTCTCCACCAACTCGAGTGATTCGATTTTCTTGTAAAGCGCGAAGCACTTTTGCTTGGGCTGATGGACTCATGTCTCCAATTTCATCCAAAAACAAGGTTCCTCCATCGGCTTGTTCGAACTTTCCTTTCCGTTGCTTAATGGCACTGGTGAATGCCCCTTTTTCATGACCAAAGAGTTCGCTCTCGATAAGCTCAGACGGGATGGCAGCGCAATTCACTTCAATGAAGGGCATTTTAGCGCGTTCACTTTTTTCGTGGAGCTGACGGGCCACCAGTTCTTTACCAGAACCATTTCCCCCAGTAATTAATACTCGTGCATCGGTGGGCGCAACGGTATCAATCAGTTTCTTGATTTCTAAAATGGCTGGAGATTCTCCAATGATGTTGGACCCCAATGCTTTATTGATCTTGCGCTTCAATACTTTGGTTTCTTCCACCAAGGTTTTTTGATCGCTCGCATTCCGAAGTGTCACCAAAATGCGGTTGAGATCGAGGGGCTTTTCAATGAAGTCGTATGCTCCTTTTTTCAAAGCTTCTACCGCGGTTTCTACCGTTCCATGACCCGAGATCATGATGACAGGAGCGTCCACTTCAGCCAACTTGAGTTTTTCCAAAACTTCCAAGCCGTCCATTTTCGGCATCTTGATGTCGCAAAAGATGATGTCATAAGCAGTGTCCATGGCTTTCTTCAAGCCAACACTTCCGTCTTCTGCTTCATCTACTTGATAGTCTTCGTATTCTAAGATTTCTTTGAGGGTACTGCGGATGGCAGCTTCATCGTCAATGATCAATATCTGTGGCATGGATTTCTTTTTCGACATGGTATCAAGTATTATTCCGTTTCGGTCATTTTTTGTGCAAGCTCAAAGAGAACACCTTCTTTCAAGGCGTAATTCGACTGATGAATGCGGGTGAGGTGATATCGCTCCAGGGTAAATTTAATCATGATCATGGCAATAACCATAAAATCGGCACGAATGGGCTGGAGTCCAGGCACGAGAAGTCGTTCGTTTTTCGTACTGCCGATCAAGGAGTCGAACAAACCTTCAAAATGCGCCGTGTCAATGGGGTTTGCAAGGGGATTGCGTTCCACTCCATATTTAAAATGCGCCATGTCCACAATGGAATCAAAAGATCCTGAACTTCCCAAAAGCAGGGTGGGTGGATGCTGTTGAACGGCGTCGTCCAAGGTGCTCAATACCTTTGATAAATGTGCTTTCAGGGTGCTTTGCTCTTCTTCTGTGATGGGGTCTTGAGCTTTGAGCTGTTCAAAAAGTCGGCTCACTCCGAGCGGAAAACTTTCTTTCCAAAAGAGGGTTTCGTTATTGGCGAGGATGTACTCTGTGCTTCCCCCACCAATGTCCATAATCAAGGCCACTTCATTGCTGAGGTCCAAGCTCTGACGCACGCCTTTCATGATGAGCCCCGCTTCTCGATCGCCGTCAATCAGCTGAATTTCAATTCCAAATCGTTCTTTGGCTTCCATCACAAACTGTCTTCCATTTCCCGCTTCACGGAGGGCGGAGGTAGCAAATGCGTAGGTTTCATCCACTTGGTAATTCAGGATACTTTCGCGGTGAATGTTCAGGGCGTCCATTCCAATGAGGTAACGTTCTTTCCGTATGCCTTCCTTTGAAAACCCTCCTTGACCAAGTTTGACGGCTTGTTTGGTGTTGAATACTGCTTTCCAAGTTCCGCCTTCAAGGTCGGCTATGAGCAGGTTGAAGGTGTTGGTTCCGCAGTCAATTACAGCGACTCGTTTTTTCATGAATTGAATTTGATCCATTTCCAAATTTCACGGTAGGATGGTTTTTTGCCATACATCAATATCCCGGTGCGATAGATTCTTCCTGCAAGCCAAACAAAAAAGAGGGCGGTGGCAAAAAGCAAGACCACAGAGAGCAACAATTCCCAAATGGTGGTGCTGTTCATGGGGGTTCGAATCATCATGATGATGGGGGAAGAAAGCGGCACGAAACTAAAGATTTTCGCCGCAAAGCCTTCCGGGTTTTGAACGCTCATGATGGCCACAAAATAAGAGAAGAAAAGCGGCAGCATCACGGGCATCAAGAATTGTTGGGTGTCGGTTTCACTATCCACGGCGGCACCAACACTGGCAAACAAGGATCCATAAAGGAGGTATCCGCCAATGAAATAAATGAAAAACATGAAGAGAATCAGTGGCCAATTGATGGATACCAACAAGCTAAATCCTTCCTGTTGTTGAAGAAAGGTTTCAAAATCAATGGGGGTTTGTCCGCCAGACCGCAAGCCATTAACAGCGGCAACGCTATCAAATCCTCCGCTTTCGAAGATCATGCCTGCTATTGAAAAAATGAGGATGGAAAGCACGATCCAGATGAGGAATTGAGTGAGTCCAACCAAGCCAATGCCGATGATTTTCCCCATCATCAGTTGAAAGGGTTTGATGGAGCTCACAATGACTTCAACAATGCGGTTCGATTTTTCTTCAATGACGCCACGCATCACTTGCGATCCATAGAGAAAGATGAAAAAGAAGATAATGACGGCGAGCATCATGCCCACAATTCCCTTTTCTTGGTCAAGCGAGGCGTCTTCTTTGTGCATGATGTCGAACTTGGCGAGCGAGATGCTTGTTTTGAGTCGCTTGTAAGTGCGGTAATCAATTTGATCGTTTTCCCTCACTTTTACTCGTTCGATGCCGTTTTCCAATGCCCCCGTGATGCGCATGCTCACCTGTGTGGAAGGAAGGTCTTTGTAGTAAAGGTGTGCTTTCTTCGCTGCAAGAATGGAGTCGTCGAACTCCAGCATCAAGGTGTACGGACTGTTGATAAAACTGCTGTCGCTAGGAAGTTGATCCGTAAAATGGAACTGCAGCTTTTCGTCGCCTTTGAAGATTTCGGGATAGGTGGGCTCCATCCGACCACTCTTCGGGTTCACGTAGCTCAGCATGCCAGCGTAATCGACAACAAGCACTTCGTGTTCAGTATTGTCTGCTACCGATACCCAAATGGCAGCGGCAATAATGCCTGCAAAGAGGAGCGGACCAAGAATGGTCATCAATATAAACGACTTCTTGCGCACTCTGCTGCTGTATTCTCTTCCGATAACGAGTCCGATTTTACTCATGGTCTTCTGCGTTTTGGGTCACTGTTTGGATGAAAATATCATTCATGGAAGGGAGGTTTCGATTAACATCGATCAATTCAACATGGTCCACCACCGCCCGAAGGAGGTCGTTGAGCTTCATTCCTTCGCCCAAGCGCACACATGCTCGTTGATGGTCTTTATCTCCTTCTTGAGAAAGCAGTTCGAAATTGGTCCACAAAGCATTGGCAAAGGCGATGGCGGTTCCCTTGAATCGGAGTTCATATTCTTGATGAGCGTGGGCTTCGCGAATGTCATCCACTCGTCCTTCAAGTACTTTTTTCGACTTGTTGATGAGGGCAATGTTGTCGCAAATTTCTTCCACACTTCCCATGTTGTGAGTGGACAGGATGATGCTGGCTCCTTCGTCCTTGAGTCGCATCAATTCATTGCGAATGAGTTCAACATTGATGGGGTCAAAACCGCTAAAGGGTTCGTCCAAAATGAGAAGTTTGGGTTCGTGCAAAACGGTGGTGACAAACTGAATTTTTTGGGCCATTCCCTTCGAGAGTTCTTCCACTTTTTTGTTCCACCATGCCATGATTTCGAAGCGTTCGAACCACGCTTCTAGTTTTTGTTTGGCTTCTTGCTTTCGCATGCCTTTCAGTTGGGCAAGGTACATGGCTTGTTCTCCAACTTTCATTTTCTTGTAAAGGCCGCGTTCTTCGGGCAAATAACCAATACTGCTGACGTGCTTGGCTTGAAGAGATTCTCCAAAAAGAACGATCTCTCCTTGATCTGGACCGGTGATTTGATTGATGATTCGGATAAGGGAGGTTTTTCCTGCTCCATTCGGCCCCAAAAGACCAAATACTTTTCCTTCAGGTACTTGTATGCTGACATCATCAAGGGCAACGTGCTCCGCGTATTTCTTGGTGATGTTTTTTGCTTCTAGTGCATTCATGTGACTTCGGTTCAGGGTAAAACTAAACAATCCTTCCCCAAAAGACGGAAAAGGATTGTTCAAATTGTGTGCTCAAACGGTCTTCACGAGAACATTTCTTTCACTCGTTGAAAGAATCCTTTGTCTCGATGGGTAGGCTGTGGTTTGAAATTTTCTGAGGACTTCAACTTTTCGAGCAGCGCTTTTTCTTCGCTATTCAAATTTTGTGGCGTCCACACATTGATGTTCACGAGGAGATCACCATGTCCATAAGACTGAACAGCGGGCAATCCTTTTCCTCTTAATCGAACAATTTTTCCGCTCTGGGTACCGGCATCAATTTTAATTTTTGCCTTCCCATTGACCAAGGGGATTTCGGTTGAACAACCCAAGGCTACGTCGGCAAAATTGAGGTAGAGTTCATAGTGCAAGTTTTTGCCGTTTCGCTTGAGTTCTTCGTGTTCGATTTCTTCAATCACCACGAGAAGATCACCGGGAACGCCACCGAAAGGACCGGCATTTCCTTTACCGCTCATGTTCAACTGCATGCCTTCTTCCACGCCGGCAGGAATATCAATAGAGATGACCTCTTCCTCCCTTCTCAAACCATTTTCATCGGCATCTTTTGGTTTGGTTTTGATGGATTTTCCTGCACCGTGACATGCAGGACAGGTGGAGGCCGTTTGCATTTGTCCGAGAATGGTGTTGGTTACCCTTCTTACTTGCCCTGCTCCTCCACAAGTTCCGCAGGTAGAGAACTCAACGCCATCGGCTTGAACAAGTTTGAATACCTTCACTTTCTTCACAGCACCATTGGCGATTTCTTCCAAGGTGAGTTTTACTTTAATTCGAAGGTTGCTTCCTTTCACTCGACCACCTCTACGGGAGCCACCTCCTCCGCCACCAAATCCTCCGCCGAAGGCACCTCCAAAGATGTCGCCAAACTGGGAGAAGATGTCGTCCATATTCATTCCTCCGCCACCAAATCCTTGGCCACCACGCATGCCATCATGACCGAACTGATCATAGCGCTGTCTTTTCTCTGCGTTGCTCAATACTTCATAAGCTTCGGCAGCTTCTTTGAACTTTTCCTCCGCAGATTTATCGTCGGGATTCTTATCCGGGTGGTACTTCAACGCGAGCTTGCGATAGGCTTTTTTGATTTCGGCCTCGCTGGCGTTTCTGGTCAATCCCAATATTTCGTAATAGTCTCTTTTCGCCATCTTGCGCTTATTGTCCCACAACTACTTTGGCGTAGCGAAGAATGTTATCGTTTAGGAAATAGCCTTTTTCAACCACGTCAACCACTTTGCCCACTTGCTTTTTACTGGGAGCGGGGATGTTGGTAATGGCTTCATGGTATTCAACATCAAAGGATTTACCCATGCTGTCCATTGGTTTCAGCCCTTTGGCTTCCAGCGTTCTGAGGAGTTTGGCTTGAATGAGTCCGTAACCTTCCTTCACGGCCTTGATGTCGGTAGAGTCTGCATTGGCTTTCTCAGCGCGTTCGAAGTCATCAATGAGGGGCAACATGTCTTGAATGATGTCTTTGCCTGCACTTTTCATGAGGTCCAAACGCTCCTTCGCATTCCGTTTCCTAAAGTTGTCAAATTCAGCGTAGAGGCGGGTGTACTTGTCTTTCCACTCTGCAAGCTCTTTTTCCATTGCAAGTATGGGGTCTTCCTCGGCTGCTGTGGTTTCTTCAGTAACGGTTCCCTCGGTTTCTTTTTCAGCTCCTTCTTGGTGCTCTTGGGCATCGTTCAATGCTTCCTCTTCTTGTGGAGTATGCTCGTCTTTGTTCATGATCTATTCTTCTTGCGGCGCAAAGGTCAAAAGTTTTGCCAAACTGAGGGAGGGTGTCAGGGTGTCAGTATTCAGAAGTTTTGAACGAAAATGTGGCGGCTCAGGCAAAGCGTAGATAGTTTTGCTGACATCTAGGCACAAAAAAAGGCCGGTATTGAACCGACCTTTTGACAATGTTGAATGTCTTTAATGGCACATCATCTCAACTTAGAAACGTGTTGGTCAATTTGTACATGCAGTTCCATTCCTCTCAAATTCTTCGCAACGATGATTCCGTTTTCATCCACCAAAAAACTCATGGGAATTGAACTCACACCATAAACTGCTGCGGCTTCATTTTTCCATCCTTTGAGGTCGCAAACGTGGTTGGACCAGCTCAATTTATCTTGAGAAATGGCCTTCTTCCAGCTTTCTTTGTTGCTGTCTAGGGATACTGAAAAGATGTCAAAACCATCGGCTGTCTTGAATTTCGCCTTTTGATATTTGTTGTAAGCCCTCACCACATTTGGGTTCTCTCTTCTGCATGGGCCACACCAAGATGCCCAGAAATCAATTAGTACGAGACTTCCTCGCATGCTGGAAAGTTGAAGCTTTTTTCCGTCCACTCCGTTCATGGAGATTTCAGGAGCTTGATCTCCAATGTTTGTGCCCACCTTAACGGGTGACGTGTAAAGGCTTTTCGCTACTGGCGCTTCATTGGATTGCATGAAACCAAATCCAATTGCAGCGATTCCAACGCCAAAGAGGAGTATTTTTAAGTTTTTCATTTCGACTGATTATAGAATCTAAAGGTAAATATTTGCCTTGAGTGTACCAAAGACCGTTCCACGTTCTCTTGGAATGCAATACCGATGTTTGGTGACTTAATCCACTCGCTGGATGTCGGCACCAAGTGCTTTCAATCGGGCTTCAATGTTTTGGTATCCTCGGTCGATTTGACTGATGTTGTGAATGGTGCTCTTTCCTTCAGCAGAAAGCGCAGCAATCAAAAGAGATACTCCTGCACGAATGTCGGGAGAGGTCATGGTTACTCCTTTCAACGGTGTTTTACGATCGAGGCCAATCACTGTGGCTCGGTGTGGGTCACAGAGAATAATTTGGGCCCCCATGTCAATGAGTTTATCCACAAAAAACAAGCGGCTTTCAAACATCTTTTGATGGATCAAAACGCTCCCTCTTGCTTGCGTGGCGGTAACCAAAACAATGGAGAGCAAATCGGGTGTGAAGCCTGGCCATGGTGCATCGGATACGGTCAAAATAGAGCCGTCGATGAAGCTTTCAATTTCGTAAGAATCTTGGGCGGGGATAAATAGATCGTCTCCCTTCAATTCAATCTTGATTCCTAAACGGCGAAAAATTTCGGGGATGATGCCCAATTCTTTGTGTTGAACATCTTTGATGGTGATTTCACTTTTGGTCATGGCAGCCATTCCAATAAAACTGCCGATTTCAATCATGTCAGGCAAACAACGGTGCTCACATCCTCCCAAAGCGTCCACTCCTTCGATGGTCAAAAGGTTGGATCCAACACCACTCACTTTTCCACCCATGCGGTTGATCATTTTGGCCAACTGTTGAAGGTAGGGTTCGCATGCTGCATTGTAAATGGTGGTTGTTCCCTTTGCAAGTGCCGCTGCCATAAGGATGTTGGCGGTTCCAGTTACGGAAGCTTCGTCCAAAAGCATATCTGCCCCTTGTAATCTAGGAGAATGCACTTTGTAAAAAGCGTTTTTTGCGTCGTATTCGAAGCTGGCTCCTAGTTTTTGCAATCCTGTGAAATGGGTGTCTAGACGTCTTCGCCCAATTTTATCTCCACCCGGCTGGGGGATGTAGCCCCGACCAAAACGAGCGAGAAGCGGGCCCACAATCATAATGGATCCTCGCAAAGCAGCTCCTTTTTTCTTGAATTCTGGGGAGTCCAAATAATCCAAGTTCACTTCGTCGGCTTGAAAGGTGTAGCTCGATTCATCGTGCTTTTCAACTTTCACACCCAAGTCCTTGAGCAAGGAGATGAGTTTGTTGACGTCCACAATGTTCGGGATGTTGTCAATGCGCACTTTCTCTGGAGTGAGCAGCACGGCACAAATGATTTGTAGCGCTTCGTTTTTTGCCCCTTGCGGGATGATTTCTCCTTTGAGGGGTTTTCCTCCTTGTATAATAAATGTTCCCATTCCGTCTTTTTTTCGTGCCCTAAAGTTTTTAAAAACCAAGGCCCTTTAAATCAAGAACGAAAAAACTTATCGACATCCCAAAGGGGAAAGGATTTGAAGGTAAACTTTGTGTTAAGCGAAGGTGTATTCAAAGTATCTGCATCGGTACTACTGAAAGAAGGCTTAATACTTTTTCTTCTTGCGCTTTTGAGAACCTTTTTTGTGCGAACGAATGTTGACGGGCTTGGTGTTTTTCAATACTTCCGTGGTACTCACCAGCTCAACATCTTCGGCCAATTTCAATTTTCCCTTCGACAATTCTTGCAACTGATCCTTAATTAAGGCGTCATTCACCGACGAACGATTGTAGGTGAGGTAATGACGTTTCATCAAGTTGGCAATCATCAAGGTTAGCGTGTTTTTCTCATCGCCTTCGTCATACTCGCAAGCTTTACCAATGAGTTCTTCGAGGATGCTGCCGTAATGCCCATACTTCATCTTCCCTTGTGGGTAAGGAACGCGCTCTGGTTTCTGAGCCAAGGTGGCTGCTTCGGGTTTCGGGTAGGGAGAATCAACGTCCAATTCGAAGTTGGCAATGATGTGCAAATGATCCCACAACTTGTGCTTATAATCATCAATGTCTCGCAAGTGCGGGAACAATTGTCCCATTACGCTAATGATGGCTTGAGCGATTTTGTTTCGCTCTTCACGATCGGCCACGGATTTCGCGTAGTCAATCATGTTGTGAATGTTTCGCCCGTATTCTGGAATGGCCAAATCCGGGCGTGCACTGTTGTAAGTAAGTCCTTCGAAATTTTCTGACATAGCTGCAAAGGTAATGATTCTCCTGCGCATGAAATCATCAAGAGAAAAAATGCTTTCGATTAAATTTCTTCCGCTTTAAAAAACAGAAGCCCAAGTCCGCTACTCGGCAATACTGGGTGGCGCAAACTCAAGTTGCCATTTAGCCCGGTGTTTTGAATGGTCGTTGAGAGTACCTCACCTGTTGAAATGTCGATCCAAGAGATTCGATAGCGCTTCAAGGTCCCCATGTTTCTGATTTCCATTTTGGATGATCTTCCTCTAGAATCCAAGGCTATGGCTTCCTTGTATCGCGGGTTAAAATATTGCGGATTGTCTTCAAAAAAGGATTTGCATGAACTGTCATCGGAACTGCGTTTAGTATACCAATTCACACTTCGGTTATGAATCAAGCCCAAGGCCATTTTGTTCTGTCCACCTCTTCGGAGTGCGACACAATCTCCCATTTTGTCTCTGCGAACGGCATTTACTCCTTCCCATTGTTCTTTGTCGAGCTGAAGGTCTTGCATGATGCTGTCAATTCTCGCGAGGTGTGACCACAACTTTGGATTGTATTGATTGCTCCAATTCATCGCTCCTGCACTCATCCCCGAAAAGGCGGAACACCAAACGCTTTTGATGAATCGCAAATCAGAGTCACAATTTTCAATGTTCATTCCAGGTCCGACCTCCGAAAAAAGAAGCGGTTTGTCAATGGCTGGCGGATTGAGGTTGCTGATGGCTTCTCGCCGTGAATTGTCGGTTTGAAAGTTGTCCATGATTTCAGTAAATCCAGAATACTTTTCAATGGAAGCGTTGTAATAATTGAAGGTAGCAATGTCCACAGCGGGTTCGTAATAAATGCTGTCACCCAAAAGAAATTCTGCCGGACCCGATATGCTCACAGCCAACAGATGGTCTTCGTGACCGAGCTCGTACTTGATGAAATTCAGCATCTCCCGTTGCCAAGAGTAGATCAAGCGGGTCATGCTGGCGTCTTCTCGGTAAGGCATGGCAAGGTGTCCGCCATCGGTTTGGCAGTTTTCATCCACCGAAGGCGCTGAGGCAATCCCATTCACCTCGCTCACCAATTCGAAATTAGCAATGTTCGTGCTGTATCCATAACGAGCAATGAAATAACGAAGGCGGTTTTTGTAGTGTTTTTTAGCTTCTTCGCTTTCCATAAAACTCCGAACGGTGGGGAGTCCTAATTCGTCAAAGTAGCAGTAAGGGTCGTCGTAAGGGAAGCAGTCAATGTCACCATAATCCCAGTGCCACATGCTGTAACCGGATACTTCTTCTAGCGGATAATGCACCTGAAGGTTGAGGTGAATGAGCAAATCGTTCTCTTCTGCTACACGAAGTATTTCATCCATTTCCCAGGCGCAATTTAGACGATCACTGTAGTTGTTGAGTTTCTCAAATTCAATGTCCAAATTCCAAGGCGCAATGAGCATTCGAAAGTAATTCCCACCATTTTTGGCAAAGGATTTCATCTGTTTGTGGTAGGCAAGATAGCCCAATGGGTTCATGGTTGAAGCACACCAAGGCTCTGCATTGAAGCAATCAATTTGTGAACACTTCGGGTCGATGGCAGGATCGCATGCTGGCCATGGAAGGTTTTGTCCAACGGGGAAAAAGGAATTGCTGTCACGCACAAAAAAGCGTTTGTTTTCGCCCACAGCGAGAAACCCTGGGTGTCCATTTTCTACCACTTCAAAGGAGATGGTGTTGGAAATGCGCAGTTCTTGACCTTTCACTTTTAATGAGAACCAACAACGATAACTACCTGTGTCTTTTGGGGTGAACCGAGCGCGAAATGGATGAAGGGTTGGAAGTGCTTCATGCTTCCATTTATTGGGGTCGTTGGACCGTGTGTTGCGCTGATATGGCCGGTAGTAAAAAGCATAGCGTTTCTCCCATAGTGCCATATCTTTCTCAGCCGCTTTTTTGAAATAAGCCAGAACTTCAATGTCTTCAGGATTGAATGGATTGAGCGCTTTTGAACTGGGGATGTCCGATAGAAACGCAGCAATTCCAGCTTCTACATCCGGGGGGAGCATCATTCCAATTTCGATATGCTTATTCTTGCTCACTCCCGCTTGATCTTGATCTCCGAACCATTTCAATACCATGGGAGACCCGTCCCGATCTTGGATGGGAGTAGTTTGGGCTGAACTGAGTTGAGTTATACCCAAAAGAGAGATCAAAAATACCAGCTTTGCCATTGCGCTCATGAAGCTCAAGATATGATTTTAAGTTTTGCGAACTTCAGTAAGAGTTGTTTCTGTCCTGCAGATGGGAAATACACCGTAGCTTTGTGATTGGGAACGGCTCCTTCAATCTTCAGTACTTTCCCTTTGCCAAACCGGGCGTGTTCTACTTCGGTCCCAACTTGTATTCCATTCAAATCAGCGCTGCTTGCTGTCCCTTGTAGATCGCCCACCTTCTTCATGTTTGGTTTCGGAGGAGTGTTTCCTTGCTGTGATCCACCCATGGGCTTGTAAAACTGTTGTCGGGCAGCGTCGAACCCACCTTTTCCCGCAAAGGGGTTGGCTTGTTTCGGAGTCACTTTGGGTAGGCTGAGAAAACGTTCGTCAATGTCTTCAAGAAAACGCGATGGTTCACACTGCGAAAGTTGCCCCCAACGATATCGCGAAAGTGCATAACTCAGTGTTGCCCGTTTTTCAGCCCGGGTGATGGCCACGTAAAAGAGTCGACGTTCTTCTTCCAATTCACTTCTGGAACTCAAAGCGAGTTGCGACGGAAAGAGATTTTCTTCCATGCCGACTATATATACGTACGGAAATTCCAATCCTTTGGCTGCGTGAATGGTCATCATGCTCACTTTGTTGTCATCATCGTCCTCATTGTCGGCATCGGTGAGCAGAGCTACATCGACGAGGAAGTCTGGCAGCGTGTTGATTTTGTCGGGCTGATTGGGATCCACTCGGTCCGAAAATTCTTTTATACCGTTGATCAACTCTTGAATGTTGTCGTAACGAGATATTCCTTCGGGAGTTTTGTCTGAATTCAGTTCGCGAACAAGTCCGGACTCCTGAGCAATGTGATCAGCAACGTCAAAGGCGTTTTTTTTGTTGATGACCGACTGAAAGCTCTGAATCATTAAAGAGAAAGCACCGATTTTGCTAATGGTCCCCTTGTTCAGTCCGGTGTTGTATGTATGCGGATGAGAAATGATTTCCCAAATGGGCTGGTCGTACTTATTACTCGCGATGAGGAGCTTTTCCATGGTGGTTTTGCCAATTCCTCTCGCCGGATAGTTGATGATGCGCTTCAAGGCTTCCTCATCATTGGGATTGGCGGTGAGTCGGAAATAGGCCAAAAGGTCTTTGATTTCTTTCCGCTGATAGAAAGAGAGTCCGCCATAAATGCGATACGGTACATTCAGTTTTCTCAAAGCCTCCTCAAAGGATCTGGATTGAGCGTTGGTTCGATAGAGAATCGCGAAGTCTTTGTTCGGCAGCTGCTTTTGGTTCTGAATCTCGAAAATATCATGAGCAACGAAGCTTCCTTCGTCATTGTCAGAATAAGCTCGATGAACACGGATCAAGTCACCTTGCACATTTTCGGTCCAAACAGACTTCTTGATTTGCTCGGTATTTTTATCAATGACGCTATTGGCGGCTTCTACGATAACTTTTGTTGATCGGTAGTTTTGCTCTAGCTTGTAGAGTGCATAGTCGGGATAGTCATTCCGAAAATTCAGGATGTTCTGAATGTTCGCTCCACGAAAGGCATAAATGGATTGCGCATCGTCTCCAACAACACAGATGTTTTGGCGAGCGGCGGCAAGTTGTTTTACGATGAGGTACTGAGCGAAGTTGGTATCCTGGTACTCATCCACCAAGATGTAGTGGAATTTGTTTTGATACTTATAAAGGAGATCGGCATGATCCCGCAAAAGAACATTGGTTTTGAACAGGAGGTCGTCAAAGTCCATCGCTCCTGAGCGAAAACAGCGCTTGACATATTCGGTGTAGATATCTACCAGACGCGGTCGCCCAGCTTGGCTATCTTCAGACATGATTTCGGTATTCCTGCGATATGCTTCAGGGGAGATCAAGTTGTTTTTGGCGGCAGAAATCCGACCGAAGACCACTCCTGGTTTGTAGACCTTGTCGGAGAGGGACATCTCTTTAATGATATCCCGCAGTAAGTTTTTACTGTCTTGAGTGTCATAAATGGTGAAATTCCTTGGATAGTTAATCCTGTCTGCCTCCATGCGCAAGATTTTCGCAAAGATGGAGTGGAAGGTTCCCATCCAAATGTTTCTCGCTTCTTGGTCGCCCACCACCTTTCCAATACGTGCCTTCATTTCTCGGGCTGCCTTGTTGGTAAAGGTGAGGGCCAAAATATTGAACGGGTCAATCCCGTGATGCACCAAGTGAGCGATACGGTAAGTTAGCACTCTTGTTTTACCAGAGCCCGCTCCAGCGATGACCATCATTGGTCCCTCTGCATGAACTACGGCTTCGCGTTGTTCCTTATTTAATTCATTCAAATACTCCACAATTCAAAGGTATAAAAGCCCGAAAAGGAATGCTGCTTTTGTTCATAAAAAGGAGGTGGGAATTTGTGAATGCACACAGAAGTGCTTTTTAACAAGGAAATGGGGGTAAAAATGGCCGAATATTAAATTGACGATGAAAATGTGAAATTAAAGTATTGAATGCTATTGGATTTCAATTAAAATAATGTACATTTGCACCCCTAAAAAAACTGGGAGAGCTCATTTGGGCTCTACGAAATTGATAAAGAGATAACGCAATATGCCTACTATTTCACAACTGGTTCGTAAAGGTAGAACCACCAAGATTAAGCCCAGCAAATCAGCGGCTTTGGACTCATGTCCGCAGCGTAGAGGGGTGTGTGTACGTGTTTACACAACGACTCCTAAGAAACCAAATTCAGCGATGCGTAAAGTAGCTCGTGTACGTTTAACAAACGGAAACGAAGTGAATGCTTACATCGGTGGTGAAGGTCACAACCTTCAGGAGCACAGTATCGTTTTGGTACGTGGTGGAAGAGTAAAGGATTTGCCAGGTGTGCGTTATCACATCGTGCGTGGTGCTCTCGATACTGCTGGTGTTGAAGGGCGTATGCAGAGAAGAAGTAAGTACGGAACAAAAAGGCCTAAGGCTAAGAAATAACCCTCCTAGTCCAATTCTACTATCATGAGAAGGAAAAGAGCAAGAAAATTACCCCTGTTACCAGATCCACGCTTCAAGAGCGAGTTGGTAACCCAGTTCGTAAACAACTTAATGTTGGATGGGAAGAAAAACTTGGCTTACAAGATTTTTTACGAAGCAGTTGATCAGGTTTCCGAGAAGTCTGGAGAAGACGGTTTGGAAGTATGGAAGAAAGCGTTGAGCAACATCACCCCGGCGGTTGAAGTACGTAGCCGTCGAGTTGGTGGTGCAACTTTCCAGATTCCACAACAAATCCGTGATAGCCGCAAGGTTTCAATGGGGATGAAGTGGTTGATTGGTTTCTCGCGTAAGCGCAATGAAAAAACCATGGCCGAACGTTTGGCAAATGAAATCATGGCGGCTTCAAGAGAAGAGGGAGCGACTTTCAAAAAGAAAGAAGATACGCACCGTATGGCCGAAGCAAACAAAGCATTTGCTCACTTTAGAATCTAATTAAACGCTAAGACGACAATAAAATGGCGAAAAGAGATTTAAGATACACAAGAAACATTGGTATCGCAGCCCACATCGATGCGGGTAAGACAACAACTACTGAGCGTATCCTTTACTACGCAGGTGTAAGTCACAAAATTGGTGAGGTTCACGATGGTGCCGCAACCATGGACTGGATGGAGCAAGAACAGGAGCGTGGTATTACCATTACTTCTGCAGCGACCACTGTATTCTGGAACTACCGAGGAGATCAGTTCCACGTGAATATTATTGATACTCCAGGACACGTTGATTTTACCGTTGAGGTAAACCGTTCATTGCGTGTTCTTGATGGTTTGGTGTTCTTGTTTAGCGCCGTTGATGGTGTTGAGCCACAATCGGAAACCAACTGGAGACTTGCAAACAACTACAACGTACCACGTATTGGGTTTGTGAACAAGATGGACCGTCAAGGTGCGGATTTCTTGAACGTTTGTCGTCAAGTAAAAGACATGTTGGGAAGCCATGCTTTGCCATTGCAGATTCCAATTGGTGCTGAAGATGATTTCAAAGGAGCGGTGGATTTGATTAACTTCCGTGGAATTGTTTGGAATGACGAAGATCAAGGAATGACCTTCCAAGAAGTACCTATTCCAGACGATATCAAAGACGAAGCAATCATGTACCGTGAGCAATTGCTCGAGGCAGTGGCTGAGTTCGATGATACCTTGATGGAGAAATACTTTGAGGATCCAGAATCATTGACAGAGCGTGAAATTTTGGATGCTTTGCGTGAAGCTACCATCGGAGGGAAAGTAGTGCCAATGATGTGTGGTTCTGCATTTAAAAACAAAGGTGTTCAAGCCATGTTGGATATGGTGATGGAAATTCTCCCGTCTCCAATCGATACAGAAGCAATCCAAGGAACGCTGCCTGGGACTGAAGATCCTGCGTCTCGTAAGCCGTCTGTTGATGAGCCTTTCGCAGCTTTGGCATTTAAGATTGCTACCGACCCATTCGTAGGTCGTCTTTGCTTCACAAGAGCCTACTCAGGAAAATTGCCTGCAGGTTCTTATGTGTTGAATACAAGAACAGGAAAGAAAGAGCGTATTTCTCGTATCTATCAGATGCACGCTTCGAAACAAAATCCAATTGACGAATTGCACTGTGGAGACATTGCTGCATTGGTAGGATTTAAAGATATTAAGACGGGTGATACCCTTTGTGATGAAAAGCACCCCATCGTGCTCGAATCAATGGACTTCCCAGATCCAGTAATTGGAGTAGCTGTTGAGCCAAAAACGCAAGCTGATGTTGATAAACTCGGTATGGCTTTGGCAAAATTGGCAGAAGAAGATCCAACCTTCCAAGTGAAAACCGACGAGGATTCAGGTCAAAC
The DNA here is from genome assembly GCA_964649515.1 of uncultured Comamonadaceae bacterium. GTDB lineage: Bacteria > Bacteroidota > Bacteroidia > Flavobacteriales_D > Sanyastnellaceae > CALKGK01. The sequence continues at coordinate 23,443 of CAZYPV010000007.1, forward strand.
AGTCATCTCAGGAATGGGAGAGTTGCACTTGGACATTATCCTCGATCGTTTGAAGCGTGAGTTTAAGGTAGAATGTAACCAAGGTGCTCCTCAGGTTTCTTACAAAGAAGCCATCACAGGAAGCGTTGATCACCGTGAAACTTACAAGAAGCAATCAGGTGGTCGTGGTAAATTTGCCGATATCGTTGTGAAGATTTCACCAAACGATGACAAAGAGAATCCAGGATTGGTATTCATCAACAGCATCAAAGGTGGTAACGTTCCACGTGAATACATTCCATCTGTTGAAAAAGGATTCAAGGATTCAATGACCAATGGTGTACTTGCTGGTTATCCAATGGATTCGATGACAGTAGAGTTGATTGATGGATCTTTCCACGCAGTCGATTCAGATTCGCTCTCATTCGAACTTGCAGCGAAAATGGCTTACCGTAATGCAGTGCCAAAAGCAGGAGCTGTTTTGATGGAGCCAATCATGAAGTTGGAAGTATTGACTCCAGAGGAAAACATGGGTGATATCGTAGGTGACTTGAACCGTCGTCGTGGTGTGATCAATGGAATGGATGATCGTGCAGGTTCAAAAGTAGTGAAGGCCTTCGTTCCTCTTTCTGAGATGTTCGGATACGTGACCGCTTTGAGAACCATGTCTTCAGGACGTGCAACTTCAACCATGGAGTTCGATCACTTCGAAGCAACACCAAAGAACATTGCTGACGAAGTAATTGCAAAAGCTAAAGGAACTGTAGGCGCATAATTATAATTGAGATGGCTCAAAAGATTAGAATCAAATTAAAATCATACGATCACAACCTAGTGGATAAGTCTGCAGAGAAGATCGTTAAGACTGTAAAGTCAACAGGTGCAGTAATCAGTGGACCGATTCCATTGCCAACCCACCGCAGAATTTATACCGTATTGCGTTCACCACACGTGAATAAAAAGTCGCGTGAACAGTTCGAGTTGAGCTCATACAAGCGTTTGCTTGATATCTACAGCTCATCCTCGAAAACAGTTGACGCACTCATGCGCTTGGAGCTTCCAAGTGGAGTAGAAGTTGAAATTAAAGTTTAATAATTAATCATACAGCAATGCCTGGACTCATAGGGAGAAAAGTAGGTATGACCAGTATTTATAGTGCCGCTGGAAAAAATATTCCATGCACAATCATCGAGGCTGGTCCTTGTGTAGTTACACAAGTTAAAACCCTAGAGAAGGATGGTTACGAAGCAGTTCAATTGGGCTACGGAGATCGCAAAGAAAAGCGCACTTCACAAGCCATGAAAGGACACTTCAAAAAAGCCGGAACATCTCCAAAAAGAAAGTTGGCTGAGTTTAAAGGTTTCGACCAAGAACTCGCCCTCGGTGATGAAGTTAAATTAGAAGACCTCTTCAAAGAAGGAGAATATGTCTTCGTAGTAGGGAAGAGCAAAGGAAAAGGTTTCCAAGGTGTGGTGAAACGCCACGGATTTGGAGGTGTTGGACAATCTACCCACGGTCAGCACAACCGTTTAAGAGCCCCAGGTTCTATCGGTGCGGCCTCATATCCTGCACGTGTATTCAAGGGAATGAGAATGGCTGGTCAAATGGGTAACGCCCGTGTGACAATTGAAAACTTGGAGGTGTTGAAAGTAATGCCAGAAGAGGGATTGATCGTTATCAAAGGAGCTGTTCCAGGTCACAAAGGTTCAACCGTTCTAATCAGAAAGTAAGATGGAATTAGCTGTATATACTACCGACGGGAAGAAGACCTCAAAGAAGGTTACCCTAGACGATACTGTTTTCGGTATCGAGCCTAATGATCATGCGATCTATCTTGATGTGAAGCGCTACAACGCTGCACAACGTCAAGGAACTCATAAATCAAAAGAACGTGCAGAAATTGCAGGATCAACCCGCAAAATCAAGCGTCAAAAAGGAACAGGTACCGCGCGTGCTGGTAGCATCAAGTCTCCAGTAATGAGAGGTGGAGGTACTGTTTTCGGACCGCGTCCTCACAAATATGAGTTGAAGGTAAATAAGAAAGTGAAGCGTTTGGCTCGTATGTCTGCGCTCTCCTATAAGGCCAAAGCTGAAGGCATCATGGTTCTTGAAGACCTCAAGATGGCTGCAGTGAAGACACAAGACTTCGTTAAAGTTCTTGGCAATTTGAACCTCACAAGCAAAAAGACTTTGGTGGTTCTTCCAAGTGCTGATAACACCGTTTACTTGTCGTCACGAAATGTACCAAAGTGCAAAGTGACAAGTGCCGCTATGTTGAACACGTATGAAATCATGGACAGCACAAACATCGTGTTTGTAAGCAATGCTCATGAAGTTATACAAGAAACCTTGAAGAAGTGATGAGCAATATTTTAATCAAGCCGCTGATTACTGAAAAGATGAGTTCAGACAGCGAAGCAAACAACAGATTTGGTTTCATTGTAGCTCGTGAAGCAAACAAAATTGAAATCCGTAAGGCTGTTGAAAGCAAGTACAATGTACAGGTAACTTCAGTTCGTACCATCAATGTTGATGGAAAGAAGAAGAGTCGTTTTACCAAAACCGGAATGGTGACAGGAAGAACCAATGCGTTCAAGAAAGCGATTGTAAGTGTTGCCGACGGACAAACCATTGATTTTTACGATAACATTTAAGAGACATGGCATTACGTAAACTAAAACCGATGACTCCAGGACAGCGTCACAAAATCATCTCAACTTTCGAAGAGGTGACTACTGACCGTCCGCACAAGGCACTTCTTGAGCCAATCAAGAAGTCTGGAGGTAGAAACAACACCGGTAAGATGACCATGCGTTATCGTGGAGGTGGCCATAAGCGTCGCTACCGTGTGATTGATTTCAAAAGAGATAAGCACAATGTTAAAGCGGAAGTTTTAACCATTGAATACGATCCAAACAGATCAGCTCGTATTTGCTTGGTTGAATACACTGATGGAGAGAAGCGTTATATCGTAGCTCCAGCGGGAATTCAAGTAGGACAAATCATCGAGTCAGGTAAAGGAGTGGCTCCAGAAGTTGGAAACACACTGAGCTTGGGTGAAATTCCATTGGGTACAGTAATCCACAATATTGAATTGAACCCAGGACAAGGGGGAACAATGGCAAGAAGTGCAGGAAGCTATGCTCAGTTGAATGCACGTGAAGGAAAGTACTGCACAATCAAATTGCCTTCTGGTGAAACGAGATTGATCTTGACCACTTGCATGGCCACTATCGGATCAGTTTCAAATGCAGAGCATAACCTTCAACGTTCCGGTAAAGCCGGTCGTTCAAGATGGCTCGGTAGAAGACCACGCGTTCGTGGTGTGGTAATGAACCCGGTTGATCACCCAATGGGTGGTGGTGAAGGCCGTTCTTCTGGTGGACATCCACGTTCAAGAACAGGTGTTCCAGCGAAAGGTTACAAAACCAGAAAGCCGAAGAAAGCATCTAGTAAATATATTGTAGAACGTCGTAAGAAGAAATAATTAAGACATGGCTCGTTCACTTAAAAAACCACCATTCGTGCATTACAAGTTAATGCAAAGAGTAGAGGAATCTCAGGCTTCAGGAAAGAAGTCGGTGCTCAAGACTTGGTCTCGTTCTTCTACGATAACTCCTGATTTTGTTGGTCTCACCATCGGTGTGCACAATGGGAAGCAATTCATTCCTGTGTACGTAACTGAAAACATGGTAGGTCACAAACTTGGAGAGTTCTCACCAACTAGAAACTTCCGTGGACACGGGGGAAATAAAAAGGACAAAGGGAGACGCTAGTCTTCTGAATTAAAATTTGGAAACCATGGGTGCCAGAAAAAGAATACAAGCGGAGAAGCGCAAAGAGGAACTGAAATCAGTTGCCATTGCTAAGCTGAACAATTGTCCTACTTCTCCTCGTAAAATGAGAATAGTAGCAGATACAATTCGCGGAAAGAAGGTGACAGACGCTTTGAATATTTTGAAGTTTAGCCGTAAGGAAGCTTCATTGAGATTGGAAAAGCTCTTGTTGTCTGCAATTGACAATTGGACAAATAAAAACGAAGGCGAGCGTCTTGAAGATGCCAACCTGGTAGTAAGTGAGATCAAAGTTGACGGAGGTCGTATGTTGAAGAGAATTCAGCCTGCTCCTCAAGGACGCGCTCACAGAATTAGAAAAAGATCGAATCACGTAACGATTATCGTAGATAGCGCTAAATAATTACAAGAATGGGACAAAAAACCAATCCAATAGGGAATCGTTTAGGATTCATCAAAGGCTGGGAATCAAACTGGTACGGTGGAAAGAATTACACCGAGAAACTGGTTGAAGACGATAAAATTCGTCAGTACCTGACAGCCCGTTTGCGTAAAGCGAGTGTTGCGAAAATCATTATTGAACGAACGTTGAAGTTGGTTACTGTAACCATCCAAACAGCTCGTCCAGGAGTGATCATCGGTAAAGGAGGAAGCGAAGTAGATAAGTTGAAAGAAGAGTTGAAGTCATTGACTGGAAAGGAAGTGCAAATCAACATCTTTGAGATCAAAAGACCTGAGTTGGATGCACGTTTGGTTGCAGACAGTGTAGCTCGTCAGATTGAAGCTCGTATCTCCTTCCGTCGTGCAGCGAAGATGGCAGTAGCCGGAACCATGAGAATGGGAGCTGAAGGAATCAAGATCATGGTATCTGGCCGTTTGAATGGGGCAGAGATGGCACGTTCTGAGATGTACAAAGATGGACGTATTCCATTGCACACCTTCAGAGCAGACATCGACTATGCCTTGAGCGAAGCGCACACAACATACGGGCGTATTGGAATTAAAGTTTGGATCTGCCGTGGCGAAGTTTATGGTAAGCCAGATTTGACTCCAGACACAGAGAATAAAGATAAGCGTGGTGGTGGTAATAATGCCGGAGGTCAAGCTCCAAGACGTCGCCGTCGTAAATAATCAAGAAAAAGCAGTAAAAGATGTTACAGCCAAAAAGAACCAAGTTCCGTAAAATGCAGAAGGGCCGTGTACGCGGTCTAGCTCAAAGAGGGTCTAGAATTGCCTTCGGTTCATTTGCGATTAAGACGACTGACATGGGTTTCATTACATCACGTCAAATCGAATCTGCTCGTGTTGCCATTACACGTTACATGAAACGTGAAGGTAAAGTATGGATTAGAATATTTCCGGACAAACCAATCACTTCTAAGCCTGCAGAGGTAAGGATGGGTAAAGGTAAGGGTGCTCCAAGTCATTGGGTTGCTCCAATCAAGCCGGGTAGAATTATGTTTGAAATTGACGGTGTACCGTTGGAAGTTGCTCAAGAGGCACTCCGATTGGGAGCGCAAAAGTTGCCAGTTCGTACGCGTTTTGTTGTACGTCCGGACTACGTCGAATAATAGAGTATTATGAAAGCGCAGGAAATAAAGCAATTATCCGACTCTGATCTACAGGAAAAAGTAGCAGAGCATCGTCAGGCATTGGCGGAGATGAAGTTCAATAACTCACTTGCTGGGTTAGAGAACCCAATGCAATTAAGAGATCACAAGAAAGTGATCGCAAGGTTATTGACAGAGCTTAACGCTCGTAAAAACGCCTAAAAAGGAATAAGGCAATGGAAAATAAACGCAACCTTAGAAAAGAACGAATTGGTGTTGTGACTTCCAATAAAATGGACAAGTCAATCGTCGTTAGTGTTGAACGTAAAGTGAAGCACGAGAAATACGGGAAATTCGTAAAAACGACCAACAAATTTGTAGCACACGACGAAAAAGACGAGTGCAACATTGGTGATACCGTTCGTATTATGGAAACTCGTCCGCTCTCAAAGAGAAAATGCTGGAGATTGGTCGAGATCATCGAAAGAGCTAAGTAATCTTGTCCAACGAATAAAGGTTAAAAGAAATGTTACAGCAAGAAAGCCGTATGAGAGTAGCAGATAACAGTGGAGCAAAAGAAGCTCTCTGTATCCGCGTCTTGGGAGGAACCAAGCGCCGCTACGCAAGTATTGGTGACAAGATTATTGTTACCGTAAAAGAAGCAACCCCGAACGGAAACGTGAAGAAAGGGACAGTATCAACTGCAGTTGTAGTGAGAACAAAAAAAGAGGTGCGTAGAGCTGATGGATCGTATATCCGTTTCGACGATAACGCAGTTGTTCTCTTGAATGCAGCCGGTGAAATGCGTGGTACTCGTATCTTTGGCCCAGTGGCAAGAGAGTTGCGTGAAAAAGACTTTATGAAGATTGTTTCACTTGCACCTGAGGTGCTTTAATTTATAAAGGCAATGCACAAACGAGTAAAAGTACAAACAGGCGACCAAGTGAAAGTTCTTTCTGGAGAAGACAAAGGAAAGAATGGAAAGGTCTTGCGCGTTGATCGTAAAAACGACCGTGTTCTTGTGGAGGGAATCAATATGGTGACCAAGCACATGAAACCTAGCGCCAACAACCCACAAGGTGGAGTTGAAAAAAGAGAAGCGGCCATCCACATTTCAAACGTGATGGTTATTGATAATCAAGGAAACCCAACACGTGTTGGGAAGAGAAGAGCAGACAATGGTAAATTGGTGCGTTTCTCTAAAAAATCAAATGAGGAGCTTAAGTAATGAGTTACACACCAAGACTTCGCAAGCAGTACGACGATGAAATCGTTGGAGCTCTCAAATCAAAATTCGAGTACAAATCTGTTATGCAGGTTCCTCGAATTACCAAAATTTGCCTCAACCAAGGTTTGGGTAAAGCGGTAGCGGATAAAAAGATGGTTGACAACGCAGTTGAAGAGATGACTGCAATCGCCGGTCAAAAAGCCATTGCTACTTTCTCTACAAAAGATGTCTCTAACTTCAAATTGCGTAAAGGCATGCCAATCGGTTGCCGCGTGACTTTGAGAGACGAAAAAATGTACGAGTTTTTAGATCGATTAATCTCCGTATCTTTGCCGCGCGTTCGTGACTTCAGAGGAGTGAAAGCTTCCGGTTTTGACGGAAGAGGGAACTTTACTTTTGGAGTTAAAGAACAAATCATTTTTCCTGAAATCGACCTAGATAAAGTAAAACACTTTAATGGGATGGATATCACGATCGTTACTACGGCTACGACGGATGAAGAAGCGAAAGCATTGTTGAACGAGTTCGGTTTTCCGTTCACTAAAAAATAAACGCTACCATGGCAAAAGAATCAATGAAAGCACGCGAGCGCAAGCGCCAAAAAATGGTAGCACGTTACGCTGAAAAAAGAAAGAGACTCAAAGAAGAAGAGGATTGGGAAGGTTTGCAAAAACTACCTAAAAATTCTTCAGCAGTGCGCTTGCACAACAGATGTCAACTTACAGGTCGTCCACGTGGATACATGCGTCAATTCGGTATCTCTCGTGTGACTTTTAGAAAGATGGCATTGGCAGGTAAAATTCCAGGAGTTAAAAAAGCGAGCTGGTAACCAGCCTTAAAAACAACAGCTATGTATAGTGATCCAATAGCAGATTATTTAACGCGTATCAGAAACGCGCAGGCCGCTCGTCATAAGGTAGTGGAAATTCCAGCTTCAAACTTGAAGAAGGAAATCACCAAAATCCTTCACGAGAAAGGGTACATCTTGAACTACAAGTTCGTAGATAGCGAAGTACAAGGAGTGATCAAAATCGCCCTCAAGTACCATCCGAAAACCAAAAAGCCAGCCATTTCTGAGCTGCAACGTGTGAGCAAACCAGGTTTGAGAAAATATTCAGGCGGAGATTCAATTCCAAGAGTATTGAACGGCCTTGGTATTTCAGTGATTTCAACTTCAAAAGGGTTGATGACAGATAAAGAAGCAAGAAAAGACAATGTAGGTGGTGAAATCATCTGCTACGTATATTAAACAATACATCGAATGTCACGAATAGGAAAAGCGCCGATACCTTTGGCAAAAGGAGCAGAAATTACCGTTTCTGGATCTCTAGTAAAGGTAAAAGGCCCAAAAGGCGAGCTGGAACAAGTACTTGATCCAGCGATTTCAGTCGAAGTCAAGGAAAATGAAATTATTCTTGATCGTGCTAACGAGTCAAAAGACGTTAGAGCGAAACATGGTTTATATCGTTCCTTGATTAACAACATGGTTGTTGGTGTGACTGAAGGATTCAAAAAGGAACTCGAATTGGTAGGGGTTGGTTACCGTGCTAAAACATCCGGGCAACGCTTGGAATTGGCATTGGGTTACAGTCACCCAATCATTATCGAGCTTCCAAAAGAAATTAAAGTAGATGCGGTTTCTGAGAAAGGTAAAAATCCAGCAGTGATTTTGGAATCTCATGACAAGCAATTGATCGGTATGATTGCCTCAAAATTGCGTTCGCTTCGTAAACCTGAACCATACAAAGGAAAAGGTGTGCGCTACAAAAATGAATACATCCGTCGTAAAGCGGGTAAAGCAGCTGCTAAATAATATTGAATTATGGCAATGTCTAAAAACGAGCGTCGCGCAAAGATCAAGAGACGCGTTAGAAAAAATGTTCTTGGAACTACTGAGATCCCTAGATTGTCGGTGTTTAGAAGCAATAAGCAGATTTATGCTCAAATCATTGACGATTCAACAGGAACAACATTAGCTTCTTCGTCTTCTTTGAAGATGGAAGGTGCTGATAAGGTAGCGAAGTTGGAACAAGCAGCAATGGTCGGTAAAGCAATTGGCGAAAAGGCGAAAGCAGCAGGGTTGGAAACCGTTGTTTTCGATCGTAACGGATACCTTTACCACGGACGTATTAAACAACTTGCAGATTCAGCTCGTGAAGCTGGATTGAAATTCTAAATCAACATGGCAAAAGAGCAACGTTCAATTCGGTCAACAGAGACCTCAGAACTAAAAGATAGACTGGTTGGTATCAACCGTGTAACCAAGGTGACCAAAGGTGGTCGTACCTTCAGCTTCAGTGCTATTGTTGTTGTAGGTGATGAAAACGGTGTCGTAGGACACGGTCTTGGTAAATCAAAAGAGGTAACCACCGCTATTTCTAAAAGCATCGATGATGCAAAGAAAAACTTGGTGAAAGTTCCCGTAATCAACGGAACCATTCCTCACAAGCAAGAAGCACGTTTCGGTGGTGCTCACGTAATGATCAAGCCTGCTTCTTCAGGTACCGGTGTTATCGCTGGTGGTGCAATGCGTGCAGTCCTCGAGAGTGTAGGTATTACTGATGTACTTGCAAAGTCTTTAGGGTCGTCTAACCCACACAACGTGGTTAAGGCTACCATGAAAGCACTTGGCGAATTGCGAGATGCAAAACAAGTTGCTAACTTGCGCGGCATTTCAGTACAAAAGGTTTTTAACGGATAATACAGAACCACGATGGGAAAAGTAGTTATTACTCAGGTTCGTAGCGCTATCAATCGCACTAAGCGTCAGAAAGCTACGATCCAGGCACTTGGGATTAAGAAACTCAATGTACCTGTAGAAAAGGAGGCAACCCCACAGATTATGGGAATGATCCGTAAGGTAAACCACCTTGTTAAAGTTGAAGAAAAATAATTTTAAACCATTATCATGGAATTAAACAACCTAAAGCCAGCGGCTGGTTCAACCAAGCAGCGCAAGCGAGTTGGTCGAGGTGAGGGATCTGGACACGGTGGAACTTCTACACGTGGACACAAAGGTGCCAAATCGAGATCAGGTTATTCAAGTAAAATAGGTTTTGAAGGTGGGCAAATGCCACTTCAACGTCGTGTGCCTAAATTCGGATTCACCAACAGAAACCGCGTTGTGTACAAAGGCATCAATGTTGACACACTTCAAGAACTTGCCGATAGAAAACAATTGACCGAAATCAATCCTACCATTTTGGTGGAGAACGGTTTGGCGAACAAAAAAGATTTGATCAAAATCTTGGGGCGTGGTGAATTGTCAGCGAAATTGTCTGTTACTGCTCATAAGTTCTCTGCGTCAGCGCAGAAGGCGATTGAAGAGAAGGGTGGCGAAATCAAATCACTCTAAACTTAAATCACCATGAAGAACTTTATCCAGAAAATCAAAGACATCTTAAAACACGAGGAGTTGAGAAGAAAAATTCTCATCACTTTGGGCTTTATCTTGATCTATCGTATCGGGTCGCACATCGTGCTTCCTGGGGTGGATGATAAAATCTTGGCAGAAAGCATGGCCTCTGATGGAGGTGGTGGTTTGGCCGGATTGCTCGAGCTCTTCACCGGTGGCGCTTTTACAAGAGCTTCCATTTTTGCACTGGGAATCATGCCCTACATTTCTGCATCCATTATCATGCAGTTGATGGGAATCGCTGTTCCTTCAGTACAAAAAATGCAAGCAGAGGGAGAAAGTGGTAGAAAAAAGCTAAACCAATGGACGCGTTTCCTAACCATTGCCATTACCTTGGTACAGGCACCTGGTTACCTCGCGTCAACTGTTGTTGCACAAACGGGAGCCGTGGCTAACGACTCAATGCTCTGGTGGACCACCTCTGTGGTGATTCTTACTGCTTCAACTTTGTTCATTATGTGGATGGGTGAGAAAATCACAGACAAAGGAATCGGTAACGGTATCTCTTTGTTGATCATGATCGGTATCATCGCGTCTTTCCCTCAAGCACTCATTCAAGAAGGTACTTTGAGTTCAATCTATTTCTTTTTGATTGAAATCGCGGCCTTGTTGATCGTGATCGGGGCTTGTGTGGCACTTGTTCAAGGGGTACGTCGAGTTCCTGTTCAAACCGCTAAAGCGGCTCAACAAGGAGCAACACATCTTCCTACTGGTGCTGGAAAGAGAGATTTCATTCCATTGAAGGTGAACTCTGCAGGTGTAATGCCAATCATTTTTGCTCAAGCAATCATGTTCGTGCCTTTGTACTTGCAGCAAACAGAAACGTTTAAAAATAGTGAAGTATTAAAGAGTTTGGCTGATTTCAATGGTCTTGCTTACAACTTGGTATTCTTCCTAATGATTGTTGTGTTTACATACTTCTATACAGCAATTACAGTGAATCCAAATCGTATGGCAGATGATTTGAAAAAAGGAGGCAATTTCGTCCCTGGGGTGAAGCCCGGACGAGCAACTGCCGAGTTCCTTGATGCTATTCTCTCGAGAATTACACTTCCAGGATCAATCTTCTTGGGACTCATTGCTATCCTTCCTGCCATCGTGATGGCAGTGAGTTTGACAAAAGCCCAAGGTTTTGCGATCTTCTTCGGTGGGACTTCCTTGCTGATTATGGTAGGTGTGATTTTGGATACACTACAACAAATTGATAGTTACTTGTTGTCACGCCACTATGACGGATTGATGAAATCTGGAAAAATGCGTGGTAGAACATCAAGTCCTGTAGACGGTATATCTGTTTAGTCCCAATGGGAAAAGGTAAGGTATACTACAAAACAGAAGATGAAATCGGTTTACTCCGAGAAAGTTCTTTGCTTGTTGGTAAGACTTTGGCTGAAGTGGCCAAGTTGATCAAACCAGGGATAACAACCTTGGATCTTGACGCAGTTGCGGAAGAGTTCATTAGAGATAATGATGCTGTGCCCGGATTTAAAGGGTATGGAGGATTTCCCAATAGTTTGTGCACTTCAGTTAATGCAGAAGTAGTTCACGGAATACCGAATGATCGTCCGCTTGAAGAAGGCGACGTGGTTTCAGTAGACTGTGGTGTGTTGAAAAATGGTTTTTATGGTGACTCTGCTTACACCTTTGCCGTTGGTCAAATAGCTCCTGAAGTTGAAGCTTTGCTTCGAGTAACAAAAGAGAGTTTGGATTTGGCCATCGAACAAGCGGTAGCGGGGATGAGAATTGGCGACATCGGATACGCGGTTCAAAATCACGCCGAAAGCCATGGATACGGAGTAGTAAGAGAATTGGTGGGACATGGACTCGGTAAGAGTTTGCATGAAAGCCCAGAAGTTCCTAACTACGGTAGAAGAGGCAATGGAATGAAATTGCGCGAAGGATTGGTGCTGGCCATTGAGCCAATGATCAACCTTGGTGTGAAAGAAGTTCGCCAAGCGGAAGATGGGTGGACCATCGTAACCGCTGATGGATTGCCCAGTGCACACTTCGAACACGATGTGGTTATCCGAAAGGGTAAAGCAGAAGTCTTGTCGACATTTAAATGGATTGAAGAAGTTTTAAAAGAGAAATAATAAATATGGCGAAACAGGCCTCGATTTCCCAAGATGGGACCATTATAGAAGCATTATCGAATGCGATGTTTAGAGTAGAGTTGGAGAACGGACACGTGATCACAGCTCACATCTCTGGAAAGATGCGAATGCATTACATCAAAATTCTACCGGGAGATCGAATTAAAGTTGAAATGTCGCCCTATGATTTGACTAAAGGAAGGATAACCTTCAGATATAAAAAGTAAAGATGAAAGTACGTGCATCACTTAAGAAGCGTTCAGCTGACTGTAAGATTGTCCGAAGAAAGGGCCGTCTTTATGTAATCAACAAAAAGAATCCAAAATTTAAACAACGTCAGGGTTGATCTCAATCCTTCGTTTAAACGATTGAAATATGGCTAGGATAGCAGGTATTGACTTACCAAGAAACAAGCGAGGCGAAATCGGTCTGACGTACATTTACGGAATCGGACGAAGCAGAGCTAAAGAAATTTTGACGGCAGCGGAAGTTGACCTCAACAAAAAAGTTCAAGATTGGGACGATGATGATTTGGCAAAAATCCGTGGTTTCATTCAAGAGAGCTTTAAAGTTGAAGGAGAGTTGCGTTCTGAAACTCAAACACACATCAAGCGTTTGATGGACATCGGTTGTTACCGAGGAATCCGTCACCGTGTTGGTTTGCCTTTGAGAGGTCAGCGCACCAAAAACAACTCACGTACCAGAAAAGGTAGAAGAAAAACAGTTGCTAACAAGAAGAAAGCAGCTAAGTAATAATTCGGGGATAAACCCCATCGAGTTCATTATGAACTGAGCACCTGAACAATAAATGTCATGGCTAAGAACGTCAAGAAAAAGAAAAAGGTTAAAGTAGATGCAGTTGGACAATTGCACGTACAAGCATCCTTTAACAACATCATTATCTCGTTAACCAACAATCAAGGGCAAGTGATCTCTTGGTCAAGCGCTGGGAAAATGGGATTCCGTGGGTCGAAGAAAAACACACCTTACGCTGCACAAGTTGCCGCTGAAGATTGTGGTAAAGAGGCTTACGAACTCGGATTACGCAAAGTAAAAGTCTTTGTGAAAGGCCCAGGGGGTGGTAGAGAGTCTGCTATCCGTGCGATCCACAACATGGGGATCGAAGTAACTGAAATCATGGATGTGACCCCAATGCCGCACAACGGATGTCGTCCACCGAAAAGAAGAAGAGTATAATCGCTGTTAGTTAAAGAAGAAAAGACATGGCAAGATATAGAGGACCCAAATCGAAGATTGCACGTAGATTCCGTGAACCAATCTTTGGCCCTGACAAGGCCCTTGAAAAAAGAGCATACGGCCCAGGTCAACATGGACCTAACAAGCGTAGACCGAAACAATCGGAATACTCTGTTCAGTTGGCTGAAAAGCAAAAAGCAAAGTATACCTATGGTATTCTTGAGCGTCAGTTTTCAAACATGTTCAAGAAGGCATCATCTAAGCAAGGAATTACAGGTGAAATCCTACTCCAATTGTGCGAAAGCCGCTTGGACAACACCGTTTTCCGTTTAGGTATTGCACCAACACGTCGTGGAGCGCGCCAGTTGGTATCTCACCGTCACATCACTGTAAACGGTCAACTCGTGAACATTCCTTCATACCAACTTCGTCCAGGCGATGTAGTAGGTGTTAGAGAGCGTTCGAAATCACTCGAAACCATCACCAACTCGTTGTCTTCTGGAAACAGTAAGCACGATTGGCTCGATTGGAACACCCAAGCAATGACCGGTTCATTCCTCGCTGTTCCTACACGTGATCAAATTCCAGAGAACATCAAGGAACAATTGATCGTCGAGTTGTACTCTAAATAATCACTAATCCTCGCATTGAATATGGCTATTCTAGATTTTCAGAAACCAGATAAAGTAATCATGATTGAATCGAACGACTTCAAAGGTCAGTTCGAATTCAGACCACTGGAACCAGGTTTCGGTATCACCATCGGGAATGCCTTGCGCAGGATTCTTCTCTCTTCACTTGAAGGATATGCTATCACTTCATTGAAAATGGAAGGCGTGGACCACGAGTTCGCAACTGTGAAAGGTATTGTTGAAGACGTCACTGAAATGATCCTCAACCTAAAGCAGGTTCGTTTCAAACAACAAATTGCAGATACAGACACAGAACGTGTGTTGGTAAACATTACTGGACAAGATGCTTTGACCGCGGGCGACCTCGGCAAGTTCACAAGCGCTTTCCAAGTATTGAACCCAGACCACGTAATCTGTAGAATGGATCCTAGCGTTAAGATCAACATGGAGTTGAACATCACGAAAGGTCGTGGGTACGTTCCCTCCGAAGAAAATAAAGTTGAAGGAGCCCCCATTGGAACCATCTTCATCGATTCGATCTTTACTCCAATTAGAAACGTGAAGTACTCCATCGAGAACTTCCGTGTGGAACAAAAAACGGATTACGAGAAGTTGATCATGGACATCGATTGCGACGGTTCAATCTCGCCAAAAGATGCCCTCCAAGAAGCAGCGAAAATTCTTATCCACCACTTCATGCTCTTTAGTGATGAAAAAATCACTCTAGAAAGCGAAGAGAAGGCGGAAACAGAAGAATTCGACGAGACTTCATTGCACATGAGACAGTTGTTGAAAACCAAATTGGTGGATATGGACTTGTCTGTTAGAGCTCTGAACTGTTTGAAAGCTGCCGATATTGAAACTTTAGGAGACCTCGTTTCTTACAATAAGAATGACTTGTTGAAGTTCAGAAACTTTGGTAAGAAGTCTTTGACAGAGTTGGAAGACTTGGTTGACAATAAAGGGCTGTCGTTTGGAATGAACGTAGCGAAATATAAATTAGATAAAGAATAAGCGGATAAGTCACTGACTTATTGAACACCTATATCCATGAGACACGGTAAAAAATTTAACCACCTTGGTAGAAAAACTGCTCACCGTCAGGCGATGCTAGCTAACATGGCTTCTTCGCTTATTGAACACAAAAGAATCAATACTACGGTAGCAAAAGCAAAAGCACTTCGTCAATACGTAGAGCCTTTGATTACAAAGTCGAAAGACGATTCAACGCACTCTCGTCGTGTTTGCTTTTCATACTTGAAAAACAAATATGCAGTAACCGAACTCTTCAGAGAAATTGCTCCTAAGGTAGCAACTCGTGAAGGTGGTTACACGAGAATCATCAAAACGGGCTACCGTCTTGGTGACAGCGCTGAAATGTGCATGATTGAATTGGTTGACTTCAACGAAATCTACGGAGGGAGTGAGAAGAAAGCTAAAACAAGAAGAAGCAGAAGAGGCGGTGCTAAGAAAGTAGTTGACGCAGCAACTGAGGTTGCAGCAGAAGTGAAAGACGCAGCGAACGACGCAGCAGAAGCAGTTGCCGATGTAGCATCTGATGCAGCAGAAGAAGTGAAAAATGTAGCAGAAGACATCAAGAACAAAGTTGATGGCGAAGATGCTGCCGATGATAAAAAAGAGGCTTAATCATTGGCCAATTGAAATAGTACTTAAAAGGATAGCTCATCAGCTATCCTTTTTTTTGTTCAATAGGTGTTGAAATCTTCAAGATGCCAGCATGCTCCTTTCTTCACCTTCAAAATGTATCTTTGCCCCATGCAAAAAGAGAATCAGCAGTCTGCAGTCCTTGTTCTGGAAGATGGAAAGGTCTTCCATGGAAAGGCAGCCGGAATCCTCGGGAAAACCAGCGGTGAAATCGCCTTCAATACGGGTATGTACGGTTATCAAGAGATATTTACCGACCCGAGTTACCTCGGTCAAATTTTGATCATGACTACGGCGCACATCGGTAATTATGGCGTGCACCCTGATGAAGTAGAATCTGAAGGACTGAAAATCGCTGGTGTGGTTTCAAAAAAGTTCTCTGAAATTTATAGTAGAGCCGCAGGAAATGCGTCTCTTCAAGATTACTTGGAGAAAGATAAAGTGGTTGCCATTTGTGATGTTGATACGCGCGCGCTCGTGAGGTACATCCGAGAAAAAGGAGCAATGAACGCCATCATTTGTAGCGACGGAACACCCATCGACGAACTCAAAGAAGCGGTAAAACAGGTTCCTTCTATGGAGGGCTTGGAGCTCAGTTCACGGGTGTCCACCAAGGAGGTGTATTCGGTTGGAGATGAACATTCAGCGGTGAAAGTAGCTTTGCTCGATTTGGGAGTGAAAACAAACATCGTACGCTGCCTTACTGAACGCGGATGCCACGTTACTGTTTATCCAATGAGCACACCGCCCGAAAAAATCTTAGCAACGAATCCGAGTGGAATCATGCTTTCGAACGGACCAGGAGATCCGCAAGCCATGGTTGAGACCATTGAGAATGTGAAGGTGCTGATCGATTCCAAAACACCCGTTTTCGGTATTTGTCTCGGACACCAAATCATTGCCTTAAGTCAAGGACTTAAAACGGAGAAGATGTTTAACGGACATCGTGGAGTAAATCACCCCATTAAGAATCTCCTCACTGGAAAATGTGAAGTAACGTCACAAAATCACGGCTTCGTTGTAAACCGCGAAGACGCTGAGAGGCGGGAAGACATTGTAGTCAGTCACGTGCACTTGAACGACGGTACTTTGGCGGGGATTCGATTGAAGAATGCTCCGGTATTCTCCGTTCAATACCACCCAGAAGCATCTGCTGGACCGCACGACAGTAGATACCTCTTCGATGAATTCGTGGAGAACATGAAATCAACAGCAATACATCACTAAAGAAATTAAGATATGAGTTATATAGCCAGAGTACATGCTCGACAGATTTTGGATTCCAGAGGAAACCCAACCGTCGAGGTTGATGTGATTACAGATCAAGGAGTTTTAGGAAGAGCAGCCGTGCCATCAGGAGCCTCAACTGGAGTACACGAAGCAGTTGAACTTCGAGATAAGGATGCTGGGATGTACATGGGGAAAGGTGTACTCAAGGCTGTAGAGAACGTCAATACGGTTTTGAATGAAGAGCTCAATGGCGCTTATATTTTTGACCAGAACTTGATTGACCGCGCAATGATGGGGATTGATGGCTCGGAAAACAAAGCCATTCTTGGAGCCAATGCTATCCTTGGAGTATCTCTTGCCGTAGCAAAAGCTGCTGCTGAGTCCTTAGGACAGCCCTTGTATCGATACATTGGCGGGGTGAGCGCAAATACATTGCCGGTCCCCATGATGAACATCATCAATGGAGGTTCCCACGCCGATAATAAAATTGATATTCAAGAATTCATGATCATGCCAGTGGGTGCGAACAGTTTTTCTGAATCATTGAGAATGGGAACGGAGATTTTCCACCACCTAAAATCAGTGCTACAGAAAATGGGGATGTCAACCAACGTTGGTGACGAAGGTGGTTTTGCTCCCAACTTGCAGAGCAATGAAGATGGAATTAAGGTGGTGCTTCAAGCGATTGAAAAAGCGGGTTACCGCCCAGGAGAGGATGTACTTCTTGCCCTCGACGCCGCTTCATCTGAATTTTACAACGAGGAAAAAGGAAAGTATATTTTTGAGTCCACAGGCGATGAGATGTCTGGAGCTGAACTGGTCGATTTCTGGGCAGAAATGTCGAGCAAGTACCCCATCATTTCAATTGAAGATGGTTGTGCTGAGGACGACTGGGATGCTTGGAAACTGATGACGGAGCGTCTAGGAGATAAGGTGCAGTTGGTGGGAGATGATTTGTTCGTAACGAATACAAAACGTCTCCAGCGAGGCATTAGCGAAAACATCGCCAATTCAATATTGGTGAAGGTGAACCAAATTGGTACCCTAACGGAAACGATGGAAGCGGTAGAAATGGCCCACAGAGCTAAATTTACCAGTGTAATGTCTCACCGATCAGGAGAAACCGAAGACAGCACGATTGCAGATCTCGCTGTAGCTTTGAATACGGGGCAAATCAAAACGGGCTCTGCTTCGCGCTCAGACCGGATTGCGAAATACAACCAGTTGCTTCGTATTGAAGAACAATTAGGAAAAATGGCCTACTTCCCAGGAAAGAATTTCCGATAAGAAGGCACTGATAAAAAAGACACATTTAAAGCCCTGGAGCATATCGCTTCGGGGCTTTTTGTTTTTGATGACGGAAGAAACCTTCAAACAGAGACAGATCGTTCTATTCGTGGGGTGAAATTGTATTGCTGACCTTGATCCCTTGCCCTTTTTCTAATGTTGGTGTCAAGAGAAAATCTTGATTTCCCATGAAGGGATTTCATAAGGAGAAGAACAAAATGACTTCTTTGATGATTGATAGGTAGGGTGATGGGCAATTGGTTTGTAAAAGAGATGTTGGAAGCCTAAGCATCATCTTTCGCTTTCAGTGGAAGCAAGTTGAAACCTTTTGTTCTTGTAGAACGCCAAATTTAATTGAATTCCTATGAAGCCATCAAACGAATTGTTTGAGTTGATCAAATCGCTGAGTAAAAGTGAAAAGCGCTTTTTTAAGTTGGCCTCTTCTCTCCAAACGGGAGATAAGAACTACCTGAAAATATTTGATGCTATTGATAAGCAGAGTGAGTACGATGAAAATGCCATCAAACATCAATTTCGTAAAGAAACCTTCATCAAGCACTTCCCCTCTGAGAAGAATCACCTCTATAAGTTGATCCTGAAGAGTCTGAGATCTTATCACAGTGATAATTCGGTGAGCTCGATTCTCAAACAGGAGATCAAGAATATTGAGATCCTCTTCCACAAAGCTCTCTTTAAAGAATGCAATAAGTTCCTCATGCGTGCGAAGAAGATGGCCATCGAGCACGAAAAGTTTTACTACCTCTTTGAGCTCATTTCTTGGGAGAAGATGTTGTTAGAAGAGGCGCTGGAAGATGGTCAGTTTACAAAGGATTTGGACACCCTCATCATCGAAGAGCAAGAGGTGATAGAAAAACTTCGCAACTTGGCGGCCTACCATGTGCTTTATAGCAAAATCAATTACGTCTTCAGAAGTGGTGGTTTTGTGAGGAATGAGGAGGATCGCCGTTTGGTGGAAGAAATTGCCAACCATCCTTTAATTAAGGGTAAAAATACTGCTCTCAGTAGTCGAGCCGCCACCATTTGCTACTATACCCAAGGTTTTTGTCAGCTCGCTCATGGGAACTACGATTTGGCTCAAACCAAATTCGCCCGAGTAAAAGAAATTCTCGATCAAAATCCACACATCAGAAAGGACCTGGGTAAACGTTATGTGAGAACCTTGAATAATTTGGTGATGTGTCTGCTCGATAAAAAAGACTACGCCGCAGTGAAGGAACTGGTAACGGAATCCCGCGCAATGGTGGGTACACCTGGTTTCAAAGCCATCGATATTCGAGTGAGCATTTTCAGAAATACACACCTTGCAGAACTTCAGATGTACCATCAAACTGGAGATTTTGACCGCGGAATAGAGGCGGTTGAAGAGATTCTGAAAGGGATGGAGGCTTACGAAGGAAAGATGCACAAAGAGCAAGAGCTCACCTTTTTCTATCAAATTGCCTATGCGTATTTCGGAGCCGGTTTGTACAACAAAGCGTTGTTCTGGATCAATAAGGTATTGAACGATAACGAAAACACTTTGCGTCAAGACATCTACTCCTATGCTCGCTTGTTCAATTTGGTGATCCACTACGAACTCGGAAACATGGACTTGTTGGAGTATATTACCAAGTCAACCCATCGTTATTTGAGCAAGCGCCAGCGCGACTATACGATGGAAAAGTTGATCATTGATAGCGTTCGTAAACTCATTCGAGCAAGCAACGTCATCGATCGTAAAGATCTATTCATCAATTTCAGAAGCGATCTCGAATTGATGAAGGCCAATCCAGAGCACCGGGTGGTTTTCAAATACTTCGATTTCATCAAGTGGGTGGACAGTAAAATTGAAAACGCCACTTTCGCCGAGACCATCAAGAACGCGGTGTAAAGAGGGTAGTAACCTTATTGAAAAAGGGCTGATCTCGTAAAGAAATCAGCCCTTTTTTAATGCTATTCGTTGATGCTTATTGAAGCACTTTAAACTCTGTTCTTCTATTGGCTTCGTGTTCCGCTTCCGAACATTCAACGCCTGTTTTGCATCTGTTCAACAATCGGCGTTTTCCATAACCTTTGCTGATGAGCATGCTTCTTTTCACACCTTTTGCTACCAAGTACTTCACTACTTCCTGGGCTCTTTTCTCTGAGAGAGCATCATTAAAAGCGTCTGAACCGCGTGAATCACAGTGAGAACTAATCTCAATGCGCAAATCCGGATTGTCTTTCAACAGTTTTACAACATAGTTCAAATAAGGCTCAGCATCTGCCCGAATGTCCCAACGGTTGTAGTCCCAATTGATGTTTGGAATTTCGTAAGGCTTATTTTCATTGATGCCATCGGTGCTTCCATTTCCATTGTTGTTTTCACCGCTGTTTCCATTTTTGTTTCCGTCGTTGTTGTCAGATTTGTCTCCAGTGCCGTTTTGTTTTCCATCGTTGGATCCATCTCCGCTGCCATTATCGCTTATGTCATTCTCGTCGTTCGAGAGTGGAAGCAAAGCAAAGTTTTGCTCAAGGGATTCGTTCGATTGGATGTTTCGGGTATTGAAATTTTCAATGGTGCTGAAATATCCTTCTTTTTCAACTTTGATCTCGTAATCTTTTCCAGGGAGCAAAGGCATTTCAAACATGCCTACTTCATCGCTCTGAACCACCTCTTCAGTTCCATCCGTTTTGTTGATGATGGTAATAATAGCGTCCGATAGAGGTAGGGTGCTTCCTTTTTTCGTCACCACGCCATTCATCACCACACTAGGTTCAAAAATGAGGAAGGTGTAGAGTTGGTCTTTTCCAGATCGATCGCTCGACAAGTAACCGCTTTGTCCATCTTTGAATACAATACCAAAATCATCGCGAGGTGTATTTAAAGGATAGGCGAGGTGTTGAGGGGTAGACCATATTCCATTGCGTTGAGCACTGAAAAGGAGGTCGAGTCCGCCCATTGTTTGTTGAGCATCGGAAGAGAAGTACAGGCTGTCTGCAGACTTCAAACTAGGAAATACTTCATCTCCTTTGCTGTTCACTTTTCCACCGAGATTCATCGGGGTTCCCCATTCTCCTGTTTCGAGTTTCTCTACTTTCCAGAGGTCCATTCCTCCAAATCCGCCCGCTTTATTCGAGGAGAAGTAAAGGGTGTTGCCATCCGAACTCAAGCTCGGGTGAGCGAACATGTAATTTGGGTCGTTGATGCTCATCAATTCGGGAGCAGACCAAGTTCCATCTTCTTGCTTTTCGCTCATGTACAATTGAGTGGTACTTTCTTCGGCCGCGTTCACATCGAGAACGTTCTTCCGTTTGTAGTTGCTTCGGGTAAGAATCATGGTGTTCCCATCAGCGCTAATGGTAGCGATTCCATCATGAAATTTTTGATTTACGCCTTCCATTTTTTCTGCGGCTGCAAAATCTTTTCCACTTCCCGGAGCATAAAACAAATCGGTATAATTCAATCCCGTGTAAGCGTCCTTTGGCCCTGAATTGGAACGTTCACCGGTGAACAAGAGTCCTTCTTTGAAAATGACCGGAGCATAAGCAATTTCGGTTCCTCCAATGTTTAATGGCGCAACTTCATATAAGCTTGAATCCTGCTTGTATTCTTGAATTTTGTTGCATGATGATTTGAGCGATTGTGCCAATTCATTGGAAGGATCGCGAGACAAAATGCCCGAAAAGATTTTTTCAGCATCGCCATAGCGCTCACTAGCCATGAGTGCTTTACCATGCGCAATTCGATCGTCGTCGGTGAGCACCGTGCTCAAAGCAAGCAGTTCATACTGCTCAACGGCCATGTCAAATTGATTGGTTTGAGCATAGGCATCAGCCAAGCTTCTTCTTCCTTCAGGATGATCTTTTTTATCTAGGCCCTTCTCGAGCAAAACAATGGCGTCATCCATTTCGTAATTCTGGTAAGACGAAATCCCTTCTTTGATGTTCAATGAAGCACAAGAAGCCAAAACCAGTGCGGATAAACCTAGGGCAATGTGTTTGAATTGAGTGGTCATAGTTTAGAAGTATCGGGGTGATCTGGTTTTAATGGAAAGGTCTTTGCCAAAGTCAAAGCCAAGCATGATTTCATGACTCCCTGCTGAATAGTCTTGAATGTCGGTTAGGGTGTAATCGTAAGCATAACCAATGCGCAATTGGGGAGAAATGTTGTATTCAATCATTCCAATCATTGCGTCTTGTGTTCGATAACCCAATCCAAGCCAGAGTCTCTGATACAAGAGAAAATTAGCGTTCAAGTCCAACTCAATCGGTGCTCCAGGTAAGTATTTAACCAAAGTAGATGGCTTGAAGGCTAGGGCAGGACCAAGATCAATGACTCCGCCGACATTCAAATAATAATGTTGGGTGAAGTAGTTGTCCTGATTGCTGATTTCTGGAAGTATGTTGTCGTCCAAAGAGTAAATCACTGGAATGGAGATGCCAGCATAAAACTTCTCGGTGTGGTAATAGGTTCCGAAACCGAACTTAGTGACCATCTCGTTCTGAATGTTGTTGGGACTATATACAGCGTCTTGACTGTCCCAAATGGTCACATCTCCCAAGTCTGCGCTGTACATCGCAAGGCCTGCCTTCACTCCAAATGAGAGGTCTCCACGACCCAAAGGTAGGTGGTAGGCAAAGTTTGCTGCAACATCCAATTGGGAACTAATGCCGATTTGGTCATTGGTTACAACCAAGCCCACTCCCATGCGCTTGTTGGCAATCGGTCCATCAATGGCAAAAACCTGAGTGCTTGGAGCTCCGTCAAGATTGACCCATTGTGATCGGTGCAAAAGGGACGCACTGTAGTAATCATGCGTTCCTGCATATGCCGGGTTCAACAACATGCCATTGAACATGTATTGACTCACCTGTAACTCCTGCTGGGCGAAACTCGCTCCACCCGTACACAAGAGAACAAAAAGGAATATATATTTTTTCATGATGGTATATTCAAATGTGAATTATCTTCTTAAGTCAACATAGGTAGCAAACTCTCTATCGCCCGCCGTAAACACAACAAAATAGGTTCCGTCTGGTAAATCTTCACCGTCGGTGTTGGTTCCTGTCCACTCGTTATTGTAATTGTTCTTTTCGTACACAATGTTCCCCCATCGGTTGAAAACAACGAAGGTATTGTTGGGGTACTCAGAGATGCCAAGAATCACATAAGCATCGTTGGCCCCATCATTGTTCGGTGAGAGTCCTGTTGGCAGCGTCAAGTCGTCAGGTTGGGTCAAAACAATGGTGCTGTCTTTCATACATCCATTGGCATCCGTTATGCTGATCACATAATTCCCTGCAGTCAATCCTCCGGGTTGCTCTTCCCCATCTTCAATGGAAGTGGGGCCTGACCATGTGATGTCATATTCAGGTGTTCCCCCATTGATGTTCGTTTCAATTGATCCATTGTTCCCATCAAAGCTGGAAACGTTAAATCCATTTGGGTAGAGGGGGCTGCTTCCGAAGATGGTGATGCTGTCTGGCTCTAGAATGGTGTAGTTTTCGGTAATTTCACATCCAAGCTCATCCGTAATGGTTACGGAGAAGTTCCCGTCACAAATTCCATCAAGATCTTCTTCAGTGCTCACTTCTTCACCTGCTCCATTGGTCCAAACAAAGTTGGTTGCTCCATTGGCATTGCTGATGGTCAAATCAATGCTTCCGTCACAATCTCCGTAGCACAAAGGTTGACTGAGCTCTGCGCTAGCGGTCAAGGCTTGTGTCCCTTCAATGGTCTCTTCCAAAATCAACTCACATCCATTGGCATCGGTAATCGTCGCCGTGTATTCACCTTCACAGAGTTCGGCGGCATCGGTAGCATCGTTGTCAATGTTTGTAGGTCCGGTCCAAACTACAGTGAAAGGAGCATCAATGGCGTCAATATCCAATTCGATCGTACCGTCACACAAGCCACAGTTTGCTGGAGTGGAGGCGATGCTAGCTGTTATTGGGGTTGGTTCAACAATCGTAAAGCACTCTTCTTCTAAACTACAGCCGTTGGAGTCTTCAATGCTCACACAATATTCACCTACAGCGAGATCAGTGATGCTCGACACATTCCCGAAGTCTGGGGTCCACGTATATGTGTAATCCCCCGTTCCGCCACTGGTGTTTAGGATGATGCTTCCAAGTGTAGATCCGTCACAAGAAATGTTGTTTACTTCCGCATTTGGGTTGATGGGCTCTGGGCCGCTGATTACAAACACTTCTTCAACAACGCAGTCCACGTCGTCCGTAATTTCTAGATTAACGATATCACCAGCACAAAGACCGATTAAGGTCTCTCCACCACCCACAGAATTTCCGTTTACCGTCCAAGCGATGGTATAATCGGCAACTCCTCCGGATGGGGCAATGGTGATGCTTCCGTCACATGCTTCCGGACAAGTGGTGTTGAATCCGTTGAAGTCAGACAAGACCGCATTCGACATGATTTGTGTTGGTTGCTGAATATCGAATTGAAGCAGAGTGTCGCATCCGTTGGCATCACTCACCAATACTTCATAAAAACCTTGGCAAAGTTCGATTTGATCTTCAGCCGTGCTCAATGTGTCCCCTTGATTGTCCAATTCCCAGAGGAAGGTGTAAGGACCAACTCCACCACTGACACTCAAATCAATGCTTCCGTCACATGCACCGAAACAAGAGATTTCCTCTCCACTTGGATACAATGAAACAACTGCACTTACTTCTAGTGGGGTGTCGGGTTCGGTAATCTCAGCCTGAGCACTCGCTTCACAACCGTCCTCATCGGTTACGGTGATGGTGTAGGTACCTGCGCTGAGTTGACTTTGGTTGAGTTCGTTCGGGTTGGTAATGCTTGGACCGGTCCAAAGCACATCGAATTCTGGCACGCCTCCTTGAATTTCTGCAAAAACAGCTCCCGTAGAATCTCCAACACATGGAATCACAAAATCGCTGTTGTTGAGCATCGGGATGGTGAGGTTGACAGCAAAGGTATCTGGCTCAAATACGATCACACTTTCTTCCAAAGTACAGTTGTTCGAGTCGGTCAATACCAAATCATAAAGCCCACCAGGGATTCCTGCAAGCACGTTTCCAGCGTACTCTCCACCATTCCATTCAAAGGTGTAGCTTCCTGTTCCTCCACTAGCAGTTACAGCAATAGCACCGTCACTGAGGTCGTAGCAGCTCACAGGAGTGATGCTGTCCACGGTAAGGTCAAGTTCTTCGGGTTCTTCCAGTTCGAAGGAGATGATGTTTTCACAATCTTGTTGGTCAACCACTCTCAATTCGTAAATGCCGGGACAAAGGTTGAAGAGCGTATCTGCTGTGGCTTCATTGTCTCCAATGTCTCCAGTAATCCACTGGTAAAGAACATAGTTTCCGTTCCCACCTGTGATGTTGGGAGAGATCCATCCATCGCAAGCACCGGTACAACTGATTTCAAATCCGTTGTAATCACTCACGGCTCCAGAGCTTTCGATGGGCTCGGGCTCTTCGAGGTCAATTTCCGTAGTGGCCACACATCCATTGATGTCGGTTACCACAACACAATAACTACCCGCTGGGAGGTCGGTTTGTTGAGATACTCCCGGAATGTTCACAGGGTCACAACTGGTCCAGTCATAATCGTAACACTCGGGCGCAAAAGTAGTACAGTCAGGGGTTCCACCTTCGATACTTACTGAGATCGCACCGTCATTTGCTCCGTTGCACGAGATATTAAAGTCTCCACCAAAATCCGAGATGGAAACAAAGATGTCCATCACTTGAGGAGCATCTAAAAACAGACTGTCGCTCACTGAACATCCGTCTTCATCCGTCACTTCAACCACATAAGTACACTCAAACAAGTTGGAGATGCTGGTTCCTGTAGTTTCAGGGAAGAAACACTCCGGTTGCGCTTCCCATACGGCTGTGAGTACTCCCGTACCACCGCTCAATCCAAGCTCAATGGATCCATTGTTTTGTCCGAAACACACTGGAGGAACAACCACATCAAAGTCGATATCAATGGGTGTTGGTTCTCCTACGATGTAAACGAACTGCTCTTCACAACTGCCCGCAACAATGGTTAGAATATAACTTCCGGCACAGAGTTCTGAAATGTTTTGACTGCTTGAGGTAAATCCATCCGGACCCGTCCAAGCAAAGCTGTCAGCTGTTGCCCCGACCAGTGTGATGTCGATACTACCATCGCAAGTTCCACCGCAAGAAGCATCGGTAATGTCAGCACTCGCATTGAATTGGTCATTTTCGCCAACATTAATGGTGAGATCCGTGGTACAACCTTGAGCATCGGTAACGGTAAGTTCGTAATCCCCAGAGTTTAGGCCTGTGAGGTTCGGTCCAGTGCAAGGACAACTTGGCCCCGCAGTCCAATCTAAGATGTACGGACCACCATGAGCTCCACCTGCAATTACTTCAATTTCTCCAAGTCCAGCATTCGGGTCTCCACAGGGGTTGGGTGTGGTGTTCACTTGAATGTCCCAATCGGGAACGCAGCTGATTTCAACTTCTCCACTTTCAGTACATCCGTTGTCATCCACTACCGTATATTCATAGGTCCCGCAAGGGAGATCAGCTAGATCTTCCAAACCGATGTAGGTCGTTCCACTTTGATCGTGAATCCAAGTCGCCAAATAAGGAGGTGTTCCTCCGGTAATGCTGATGTCGATGCTTCCATCTTCTGCATCTGGGCAGCTCACACCAAACCCTCCTGGATACGAAGAAACATTATCTACACTTACAGCCAAAGGTGCTTCCGGCTCATTGATCGTAATGGTCACCGATTGTGCAGAGCTGCATCCGTTCACGTCAGAAACGGTCACCGTGAAATCACCCGCAGGCAATAAGGTGGCTAGAGGAGAAGTGAGGTTAGGGTCATGGCTCCAACTGTACGTATAGAAAGGACACCCTCCCGTTGTAGTAACGGTAATAACACCTGTTTCTTCACCAGTACATAGAACATCTGTGGTACCATCCACTTGGATTTCCAATACATCCGGCTCTTCTAAGGTGTAGCTCGCGGTAATTTCACACCCAATATCATCCACAACCACAACTTCATAAACTCCAGCGCATAAATCTTCAAAAAGGGGATTGTCGCCAGTGATCGTAACGCCATTAATCGTAGTCGAGTAAGGAGCAACGCCACCAATAAGGTTCAATTCAATACTTCCATCACATGCGCCATTGCACGATATCGGGAAGCAAGTATAATCGCTGAAGTTAACGTCGCTAATGGTCAGCAAATCTTCTTCTTCGATGGTGACACATTCTTCGGCAGTACAACCAAGTGCATCTATAATGCTCACACAGTATTCGCCTTCGGTAAGGTTGCTTAAATCCTCGTCATTAGAAAAGAAAACGCCGTCCAAAGTCCATTCGTAAATAATGGGCTCGGTAGCATCGGTCACCGTTACGTCAATCGTACCATTGTCTCCATCAACACAAGTGACACTTTCAACATCAAAGGTGATGCTCGGGTTAACAACAGAAATCGTGGTTGAGGCACTCACGGTACACGAGGCCAAAGTGCTGGTTAAGGTGTAAGTAGTAGTACTGGTTGGACAGGCTTCTGGGGTGAGTGAAGTAGGGTCGCTAAGACCTTCAGTCGGACTCCAGGAGAAGGTCGCATCTCCATTGCTTTCGGCTTCACCCAAAAGTTGAACGCAATTTCCCGTGCATACAGTTGCGCTTTCCGGTGTTACAGAGACAAACAGTTCTTCTTCAATTGCAAAATCCACACTGCTTTGAAAGTCGAGGCCGTCGCACAATTGATCAACCAATTGTACGGTAATGAACTCGGTTCCTTCACCCAATCCATCAGCGACGGTATTGATGTCGAAACTGAAATTACTTTCCCCAGCGGGAATTGTAATGGTGTAGAGGTCGTTCAATGCATCGTAGAAGGGAGAAAGGTCAGGACTTGTGGTGTAATCCACTCCCAATTCTGCGCTGCCAGACAAAGTGAAACTAACGTCCAATCCGGCTGCTTGTACCACGCCACTTTCAAAAGTAACGGTACCATCATTACAACCTTCGATCATGTAATCGGTGCCTCCCGAAGTGCTTGTGAGCACCGCAATGGGGTTGGATTCGATTTTTGAAACGAACACGGCACTGTCGTATAAACGGTCAGAACCATCAGCAATGATCAACTCAAGAGTGTATGTTTCACAAGGAATGACGTTCCCTACTTGAGCTTGCAAGCCTACAGTGAATCCATCGTACTGAATCCCTTGTCCGAGCGGGTTTTGGTTGTCGAAAAAGTAAGTGGTATTGTCAATGTTATTCACATTGTTGATGGCTACCGGCTGAGAGGTCCCAGGGATCAAGGCAATGTTTACTTGTGATCCAATTCCCGGACCAGTAATGAAGAACCCAAATACATCGTTGAAAGGCGAGCCCACCCACTCCAAGTATTCCTCACTCGCGAAAACGAAGTCAAATTTCAAGCTATCTCCTTGGGGAACAATGTCGAATTGCAGTTTACAAGCATCCCAAGTGGTCAAACCGCCATTGGCAGTAGTGAGTGTTGGGCTACCCGGAAAAAAGTTGTCATAAAGGTCGCAATTCAAGCAGTTGGCCCCGTCCAATTCGGGTAATCCCGTTTCGTCGTTCGGACCAACGGCATTCCATGCTCGTCCAGTAGTAAGCAAGACCCCTTCACTCGTGCCAATTTCAGTGTTGTTCGACGTGTAGTAGGCATAACTCGAATCTGCTGCTGTAAGTTGAGCATTGAAGATTTCTACCCCATCGCCCACCAAATTCTGAGCAATTTCGTCTGGGGTGAGGGTGTAGTCTAGTGTGAGCTGTGCTTTTGATATTCCTGCCGAAAAGATCAGGCAAAGAATCAAAAAGATGCGGTATGATGTCAGTGACCTCATAAGTATGATTTTGATAAAGTTTGGGTGCGAATTAGTTGGAGCCGTTTCTAAATGCCTTGCAGGAACTTAGAAAGGTTTCAGCGGTGTAATCTGGAAGATGTGTGCTGTTGCTCTTCCCTGTTTTTTCGAAGATTAAAGCTTTGATGCTCGCGATGGATGCCTCAATACTCTGGGTAGTTCCTTCTGCAAGTGTAAACTCCATTAGTCCAACAGGAACACAGGCTTGGGTAAGGTCAAAGCCGTTTTCGAGTCTGCATGCCTTCACAAGCGCGGCATAATCATCAGTGTTCAGACCATCCAAGTTGATGTAGATTTTGTTTGAAATACTGATGTCTTGGGCTTGTTGTTTGGTTTGAAGCCCAACGAGAGCTAAGAAAAGGAACAGAAACCCGAACCAAGAAATGGAGCGTTTAGTTGTTGTTTGCATATCTGGGCAATTTTGGAAAAGGGTGTAATTATTTAGCAAAGATGCTAAAAAGTATGATAGTTTTTGGGCTATTCCAAGGAATATGTGTTGTTATTCTTGATGGATTAGACCTTGCCGCTCAACTTCATACATGGCAATTGCACCACTTGCCGCAACATTTAAGCTCTGCACGCTGCCAGACATCGGGATGCGAACCAATTCGTCTGCCTTGGTAAGACTAGCGCGCGACAAGCCCGTTTCTTCATTGCCGAGAACAATGCACACGGCACCTTTCAAGGAGGTTTCATGTATGAGTTGTTGCGCTTTTTCGGTACACGCTACTACTTTAATACCATAGCTTTGAAGGTATTCTATGCTTTGTCCAACGTGATCTGTGCGGCAAACAGGCAAGCGTAAAAGTGCCCCCGAACTGCTTTTAATCGCATCTGCATTGATGGGCGCCATTCCTTTCGTGGGAATCACTACGGTGTGAAAGCCCAAGCATTCGGCACTTCTCACAACAGCACCAAAATTCCTTACGTCGGTAATGCCGTCGAGCAAAAGAATTTTTGGCGCAATGGCAGATTCGTACAATTGACCAACAAATACATCAAGCACTTCAAAGGTGATGGGAGAAAGAAAGGCAATGACTCCTTGGTGGTTTTTCTTGGTGATGCGAGAAAGCTTTTGTTCTGGAACTGCAGAACAGGGAATACCGAGTTCTTTCGCTTCCCGAATGGCAGCGATGATTTCTGGATTTTTTAGCCCTTTGAGATAAAGGATGCGTTGGATTTCACGTTCCTTGTCGAGCGCTTCCCGCAAAGGATGATGTCCAATGATGTAATCTTTTTCCATGCTTTTTTATTCCGAGAACACTCTTCCTCTGCGCCAATTGGCAACGGCTTGGTCCCAACCGGGTTTGTACAGAGAACTCCGATCCAATATGTAAACGTTGTTGCTGTAAGGGTGTCGGGTTCTTTTAAAGGTGAAGGTGAGCGCACTGATGTTACTATCTTCTCCATATACCCAAACTTCTTTTCCGGGTTCAAGGAGGATTTTGTTAGGGTTACCAAAAACGATATGTACTAAGCCTCGATCGCTTTTCCATCCTTCACTAATGCTCGAAAAATACAGGTTGGCTTCCCTCACTCTTCGGTAGTAGGTTTTGATGAGCTCCCTTGCTTTTTCTTTCGATCCAGCGGTTTCAATCCAAAACTCGTCCAAAGCTTTTTTGGGGTAGGAGCTGGTAGTGATTTTTTTAAACTCACTGCGCGACGTTATGTAACGCATGCTTTCAATCAACTGGTTCAGATCGCGAACTTCCGGGTAGTCTCCAGGTCGTCCAAACAAAGCAAAGGAATATGCCCCGCTTTCATCGCGAATAACGTTTAGTGCGGTGTCCAACTGAAAACTGTAAAACGCCCCAATGGGCTGAAGAACAGAGCTTTCTCCCAACTCCACGTCAAGCTTGGGTTCGCTGTAAGAATAGGGGGGAGGAGGTAAGGGTAAGCTTTCTAGGGCCTTTGAATGATAGAGCGGTTCAGGAGAGAGCCGGTCTGAACTCATGAGCAAAGGTCTTCCGATGGAAGCGTCATTTCCAAAAATGGGCGCGAGACTTTCCTCATCGATAATGAGCATGTTCTCCCTAATCATCCCAGGTGTTTTGCGCACGTCCAGTTTGAGATTGGCGTTGGATCGTCTGCTCAGATCACGCACATTCACCCGAAAGGTGTATTCCGAACCATCTGCCAATGAAAAGCGGTGTTTCCCAATGATTTCACGAACTTCCTGATCGGGGTTAATGTCTTCATAGGTGAAAAAAAGACTGTCCACTTCACCGGTGCTTTTCTCTTGAATTTCCAAAAAGAACTTCAGTTTGGCAGAGAATTCTTCGTTCGGCTGAGCTCTGGTGTAGAGCAACTCGTCACTGAACAGTTTGAAGTACAATGTACTGCTATCCGCACTTTGATGATAAACCATGATGGAGGGGTGCAAGATCTTAGCTTCCCAATCATAGAGGTTCCTTTCTTGATCTGCCCGAAGTGCTGCGCTGCTTCCGCAAGAGCTCAAAAAGGCAAATGCCATCACCGCCCAAAGAAAAAGAACGGGAATACGTACGGAAGAAAAACATCGGAGGCTCATAGCGGCTAAATTACGACTTATACACCTAAAATAGGTTGACAAAACCAAAGTGAATTTTTGCTTCACGAAGGAGAATGGCTTGGTTGAATTGACTGCCCAATGCATATACCAAACTGAATACACCGTTTTTTGTTCCGAAGTTCACTCCTGCACCAAATCCATAAGGTCGGTCGTCTGGAATGAATTCATCACCATCGGTCCACCCCTGATCGAAAAACAAGAATGCTCCAGAGTTGGTGTCCAAGCGATACTTTAAATGCAAACTAGCAATGGCATAGGCCGGAGTGAAAATGCCTTCTTCGTTGAATCCTCGTAAAGAATTTAATCCGCCAATGCGAAAGAATTCATTGGTCAACAAGCGTTCATCCCATTTCTTTTCGCCAATCAGTCGGCCGCCAATTCCTAAATTCCCAAAGATGCTTTTGTGCCACTTCAGTTCAATTTTTGTGGCAATTTGAGTGCTTTCGATGCTCTGAGCTTCCTGAAATTCGTCAAAGGTTTTTCGCGTTTTGATTCCTGCACTTCCTTCTACTTCGAGCTCAATTCCGTTCAAGGGATTGAGTCGATGATCCAACTCAATGAATTTGCTCCTCAAACCATAACGTGTGATGCTGATGTCTTCAACCCCAATGGTGTTTCCGAGTTGATTGGAGTTCCAGCGTTCAACAAATCCACCAATTTCTTTTTCAAATCCGCCCAGCAGAATCACTTCCCCTCGCAATCGGGTGGTGCTGAAGGTGGAGTCTCTGCGGTAAATTTCCAATTCTCCTCCCAAGCCAAGAGAGGTTTGTGCCAAGTAGGGAAATTGAAGCCCGATGTCCAACTCCTGAACTTCCGATTGCATGCGTCTCCACTGGAATTGAAGTCGCTCCCCCTGCTGAAGGGTGTTTTGAAGGTCAAGGTTGATGTCCCCAGTGATAATGGTTCCCTCGGTGCTGGGGTCTGGCTGGAAACCGATCATTCCGTCAAAACGATTCGCGGCATTTTTTTCAACGAAAAGATAGACCTTAGCTCCTTTTTCACTGAAGGTGATTTGAGGTGATTGGGTGCTTTTCAGGTAAGGGATTTTGTTGATGCGATCGGGAATGAGCTTGAGCTGCCGTTCGTTGTACGGGTCACCCTGCTGAAGCAATAGGAGCTTTTCGACAAGTGCAGCTCGAATGCCCGTTTTTGATTTGATGATGAGGCTGTCAATGACTACTCTCGGACCCCGATTCAGTTGAAGTTCCAATGCTATTCCCTTCGGACTCATTTTTGGTTGAAATGCACATCGAGCAAAAGGATAACCTCGGTTTTCTTGAGTCTGGAGAAAGCGCTCTGCAATTTCCGCGATCACTTCATAAGGCAGGGCATTTTCTCGAAGCGTTTTGATTTCTTTCCGATCAAATTCACTCAAGGCAAACAGACTGTCGAGATTGAGGATGGAGCTGAATTCGTGTTTTTCACTCAAATAACTGGACCAATGTGCACTGTCTACTTCTTGGATGAACGAGGCGAGGTGACCATCCAATAAGGCTTGCCGATGCCACGCACGTGCGGTGGAGTCGCGCTGAGCCCTTTGCTGAAAAACCAAGCAAGAATCCCCAGCATGGCTCAAACAGAATTCCCATTGCGCTTCAACTTGGAGGTGTTGAAATAGCAAAAAGAAAAAACAAAAAAGGGGTAATGACAATCTTCCCATCCTTGCAAAGGAACGCAATACTTCACGCATTTCGTGCGTTAAACTAAGGAGCACTTGCACCTTGTGGATAAGTCCGTGAAACTTTCACAAAGAACTCACGTTGAACAAGGAGTAAAGCTTCTCATCTTTGAGACGAAATACCCAACACTATGAAAAAGTCTTTTGCCACATTTTTGCTCGTACTCGCTGGTATAGCGCTTTTGTCTTCATGCTTACCCACCAAACAGTCGTGCGCGGCGTATAACGAGGTAGAGCTCGAAGAAAAAGCTCAGTAATCGGTAAACGAGATGTTCAATTCCTGAACAATGTCTGGATGTAAACTCAATGCAACCGGACACTCTTTCGCGGCCCGAATAAGTGATTGTTGATTCTTATCGGTGTTATCTTCGCTGTGTAAGCTTACGGTTAATTTTACGCTTATGCTGCCAATGCGTCGCGGACTCCCTTGCATCGTTTTCTCGGCAATCCCCTCCACTTTCATTCCTTTCCAACCCATTTTATTAGCGTGAATCCCCATGATGGTGATCATGCACGAGGCCAAGCTAACAGCACACAAATCGGTGGGCGAAAAAGCTTCTCCTTTTCCGTGATTATCTCGAGGAGCATCACTCTGAATCTGCGCTCCCGATCCCTCATGAATCATTTCCGTTCTTAATGAACCTGTGTAACTTAATTTGTATTTCATAGGAGAACTTTTGTTAGGGTCTCAGCGTTATTAATTTGTAACTTTGATAGTAATTCCATCGAAAGTACGGATTCATGAACAGAGTATCCAAGCACATATCGTCCTTCTTTTTAATATCATCGCTGTTGTGTTGGTCTCCTAACTTTCTGCATGGGCAAAATGTAGAGGTTAACGACGATATTAAGGTGCTCTTTTCCCATCAAGTCAGCGGAGGCTTGAATCTCCATACCGCTGGGGGAGGGGTTTTCGGACAATATGCGAAATACAAAGACGCCAGTACCCTTCATTTAGTGAGTTTCGACATTCTTTTCATCAAGCACGAGAAAGAAATCAGAAGTTTTAACCCGGTGTATGACGACAGCAGAAGTTACGTCATTGGTAAGCAAAACAGTTTTTTCGTCTTACGTCCGTCCATCGGTAAGCAAAAGATCATTACTGGTAAACAGCGAAGAAGTGGCGTGCAAGTGGGTTACTCTTGGCATTTCGGACCCTCACTTGGAATCGCCAAACCGGTATATTTGGAGATTGGGTACCCCAGCATTCCTTATGAGTACTTGGCGGTAGAGAAATACGATCCAAACAAGCATTTTTCCAACAACATTTACGGGAGAGCTTCTGGCTTGAACGGTTTGGATGAGTTGAAACTTCATCCGGGTGCATTTGTTAAGTTTGCACTGAATTTTGAGTATTCTTCGGAGAACGATCGGCTAAAAGGACTCGAGGTAGGAGCGGTTTTGGATGCTTATGCACGAAAAGTACCCATCCTAGCAGAACGATACGGTGCCAACAAACAGTTCTTCCTGAATGCTTACGTTAACTTCTTCTTTGGGAGAAAGTACATTATAAGATGACAGATCAAATCGCTTCAACAAAACGAACTCCAAAGCCAAAGTGGTTGAGGGTGAAATTGCCTACTGGTGAGAATTACAAGAAGGTGCGTGAACTTGTGTCTGAACACAAACTACACACCATTTGTGAAAGCGGGAATTGTCCCAATATGGGCGAATGCTGGGGAGAAGGAACGGCCACGTTCATGATTCTGGGGAACATTTGTACCCGCTCTTGTGGGTTCTGTGCGGTAGTAACCGGGCGTCCGGATGCCGTTGATCCTTTCGAGCCAGCACGCGTTGCACGTTCTGTTGAGTTGATGAAGGTGAAGCATGCCGTAATCACGTCGGTGGATCGAGATGACCTTCCCGATGGAGGTTCCGAAATTTGGGTGAAAACCGTCAAGGCCATTCGAAGAAAAAGCCCGGGAACAACCCTGGAAACCCTCATTCCAGACTTCGCAGGAAAGTGGGAGAACCTACAAAACATCATTAATGTTGGTCCGGAAATCGTTAGCCACAATTTGGAAACAGTGCGCAGGTTGACCAAACAAGTGAGAATTCAGGCGAAGTACGATCGCAGCCTCGAGGTTTTGAAGCGATTGAAAGACGGTGGAATGAAAACCAAATCTGGGGTCATGCTCGGATTGGGAGAAACGGTGGAAGAGGTTTACGAAACCATGGAAGATCTTCGAAGTGTAGGGTGTGACGTGCTAACGCTCGGACAATACCTTCAACCAACACCAAAGCACCTCCCCGTCGCTGAGTTTGTTCATCCCGAACAATTTGAAGAATATCGGGTTAAAGGATTGGAAATGGGTTTCAGATTTGTGGAAAGCGGCCCACTCGTCAGAAGTTCATACCACGCGGAGAAACACGTGTTCTAGAAATCCACTGACTTGTATATTTATTGCAAGTACTTGAAGACTTTCCTTTTTTAATAGAAGGAGAATGTTGTAAATTGCCGCACGTTTGTTTTGGGCTATTAATAAAGAATTATGAGAATCAGAGCTTTACTCTTTTCTACAGGAGCGGTTGCCATCGCAGCCACCCTCACTTTCCTCTCAATGCAAGAGGATTCCTCTTCGTACATCCCGAGAGATGACCAAGAAATCGCAGCCTCCCCTGATGGAGCAGCTGAGGTTTGGAGACGACTTCGTGCGGACAATGAAACCGGCGTTGTGAATGAATCAGATTATGCACGTCTGCGTAAGGCGGCAATCAAGCGTCAAGGAGCTTCACAGAAATCTGCACCAAGCATGCAATGGGCAGAAATGGGTCCTGACAATATTGGTGGACGAGGTAGAGCTTTGTACATCGTTAACGATAACGAAATTTGGACCGGCGGTGTTTCTGGTGGTCTTTGGGTTTCCTATAATGGGGCCGACTCGTGGCAGCAAATCACCTCTTTCCCGAATTGCATGGTGACTTCGATTACCCGTAACAACAACGGTCGTTGGTATGTGGGTACCGGTTCTCAATTTGACGGAGCAGGTGGTTCTGGAGGTTCTGGGTTCCGAGGTAGAGGAGTTTACACTTCAACCGATGGAATGAACTGGGAAATTATCGAAGATACCGACCCAGGATTGTTGGGTGGTGGAGACTGGACTGCAGTTGAAGCCCTAGAGCCAGACCCATTCAACGGAGAGCGTGTGTGGTTCGCAGGTAACGCAGGTTATGGATACATCGATGGAACACAAGTGTTCGAAGGTGTAGCCAGCGGAGTGCCAAACAGCAATGCACAAGATATCGAAATTGCAGCAGATGGTTCATACATGCTACTCGTGATGGATGGTGGCCGTGTGTGGAGATCTACCGACAATACTTACCTCGACTTTGTACAATTGTTTGCGCCCAACGACCCAGGTTACCTTCCACAAAGTGGAATCGGTAGAGCGCGTGTTGCGATTTCTTCTGATGATGTGAACCAAGCTTATGTACTCTATTCAACAGGAAGCGGATTCTTTGGTGGAGTTTACCATTCAGCTAACGCCGGAGGAGAAGGCTCATGGTCCAATATTTGGCCTTCAAACGTGAATGGGCAAACGCCGCTACCACGAGGACAAGGTATTTATGACCTCGCACTTGACATTAAGAAAGGTGATCCAAGCATTTGCTACGTTGGTGGTATCGAGCTTTGGAGAAGCGGGCCGAATTACCAAGCAGAATTGGCGGCATTCGCAATTGATTTCCCAGGTTCAACGAATGCGGTTCACGCAGATGTTCATGAAATTCGCTTTGCCGAGAATGGGGATATGTACATCATGACCGATGGTGGTGTGTACAAATCAACCGATGGTGGAGACACCTACACAGCGATGAACAGAGGCTTGAACATTACTCAGTTTTACGGAATCGCTTATACACCAGGTACGGGTGTCCTTGGTGGAACTCAAGACAATGGTTCACTTCTCATTCCAGCCGATGGTTCAATGACGACAGACCAAGAAGCCTTCGAAGTATTTGGAGGTGATGGTTTCGATTGCGCGGTTTCACAACTTACTGAGTCCCCAATGGGCGCTGCTTTTGTGATGTCGCAGTATGGTAACCTAGGAAGATTCACCGACGATGGTTCAGGTGGGGCTTTTTACGATGATGAAATCATTGCCTTACAAGACGCAGACGGAGAAATTGGACAGTTTTATTCTGTTTGTCAATTGCACGAAGATTTTAGTGATGATAACTCGCAACAGTTCGTCATCTTGGTGAACCCTTACGAAGAAACGGTAACCGATTCTACCTTCAACTTGAACACCTTGAACATGAACATGCCGTTCGAGTACACGCTAGAACCAGGTCAAGAATTGCGCTATTGGGATCAATTGATTCGTCCAGAGTTGACTTTGGATGAACCGTTGACAGAAGATCCAAACTACTTCTGGCTCGATCCACAAGAACTTACCGCAGAGCAAATCATTTGCGATGTTGACTCTATGGAAGTTGGTACTGAAATGGTTATCACAAACATCGAACCGATTGATTCATGCACGACATTCTTGGATGAAATCATTTGTGTGACGATTGGATATGATACCACTTTTGCTGAGGTACCGGTTTATGAATTCACGGAAACATGTGACACTTCATACTTCTATGCCGCAGATACTTTATTCGATGTTCGTGAGCGTCTCCTAGTTCAAGACCCTTACACTTCGTTGTTCGCTGTTGGTTTCATTGGAAGCCAAGGGGTGTGGATCACTCGTGAGGCCATGAACTTCAACACTACTCCAGACTGGCACCGTGTAATGAATGCTCCAGGTAGTGGTGGTACCAAAGCCATCGAATTCTCTGCAGATGGAAACTACATGTGGGTTTCTGGTTGGGACGGTTCACTTACAAGAGTGGGTAACCTCCAACAATTCTGGGGTGAGGAAGATCTTGATGTTCTTGAAATTGATGAGGTGGTTCAAAATGCCGGTGGAGTAGTAACTGGTGTTGCTATCGATCCAAATGATCCAGATCACGTAGTTTATACTGTGGGTGGATACGGAAACACAGGTGGAGGAAAAGTAAGAGAGTCCTTCAACGCAACCAGTCAAAGCGCGATTTTCACCAACCGTTGGCTACCAAACAGTGACGAGCTTTCTTCAATGCCGGTGTACGATGTCGTCATCAACGTAAACAACCCAGATGAGTTGATCATTGGTACCGAGTTCGGTGTGATGACCAGCGATGATGGAAACGACTGGGAGTTTGTAAATGCAGGAATGGCCCCATTGGCAGACGCACTTGCTTGTCCAGTAATGTCTGTAGAGCAACAGTGGAGACAAGATGATACTTACTCATTCCCTACCAACAAAGGAGTAGTATATGCAGGTTCTCACGGACGTGGAATCTTCAAGTCAGACAACTTGGTGAGCGTTGCCGAAAACTTTAGTGAAGAGGTAGAAAAAGAGTTGTTTACAGTGTATCCTAACCCAGTAACTGGCGGACAAGTAAACGTGAACATTGAATTGGATAATGCACAGGATGTGATCATCAATATTTACGGAATGAACGGTCAGTTGGTGAAGGTTATCCGCAAAGACAACATCCTCGGGGCACAACGTCTGAACATTGATGTGAATGACTTGTCTCGTGGCCAATACTTCTTACAGTTGAACACGGCAAAAGAAAGCAAAGTGGCGAAATTCGTCATCCTCAATTAAGAAGAAAACAACATTCAAAAGGCTCTCCTTTCACTTCGGTGGGAGGAGAGTTTTTTTTATGTGAATATTTCGGAATTGGTTAATTTCACCGCATGAAGAAAATAAGGGTAGCCATCAATGGCTTCGGGAGAATTGGTAGGACAATCGCGCGTCTGTTGGCCCACGACGAAAGCATCGAATTGGTAGCGGTGAACGACTTGCACCAAGCCGATGTCCTCACACATCTTTTGAAGTATGACTCTACTCACGGAAAGTTCAATACCAAGTGCACACTGGAAGGCTCTAAGCTGAGTTATGGGCTGCAGTCAACCGTGTTCATGAACGAACGAAACGTTAACGAATTGCCTTGGCAAACACTTGGAATAGACATTGTTCTCGAATGCACCGGGAAGTTCAAAACAATGGAAGAACTGGAAGCTCACCTGAATGCGGGGGCCAAGAAAGTCATTCTTTCATCTCCTCCAAGTGATAAGCGGATCAAGACCGTTGTGCTTGGAGTGAATGAGGAAACAATATCGACCGAAGACAGGATTATTTCCAATGCTTCGTGCACCACAAATAACGCCGCTCCAATGATTCAAGTCTTGAACGAGTTGTGCGATATTGAAAGCTGCTACATCACCACAGTGCATAGCTACACCGGCGATCAATTGCTGCAGGATGCTCCTCATAACGACTGGCGGAGGGGAAGAGCTGCAGCGGAGAGCATCGTCCCCACAACAACTGGTGCAGCCAAGGCACTAACCCTGATTTTTCCGGAGTTGAACGATGTAATTGGCGGTTGCGGAATTCGTGTTCCTGTTCCTGATGGTTCTTTGACCGACATTACGTGCAATGTGAAAAACCCGAAAACGGCAGCAGAGATCAATGCAGCCTTTAAAAGGGCTTCAGAAGAACGCTTCAATGGCATTTTGGAATATACTGAGGATCCTATCGTTTCGAGAGATGTGATTGGGAATCAACACAGCTGTGTGTTTGATGGCCAGCTCACGAGTGTGATCAACAACATGGTTAAGATTGTGGGGTGGTATGACAATGAAGTGGGCTACAGCAGCCGCATGATTGACCTTTGTCGCTACTGGTCCAAACGATGAGGTTTTGGCCATTCTAAAAGGTGCAGGTCTTCTCCATCGAATTTCCCATAGGTGAAATAAGAAATCCAGTCGCCAAGATTGGTGTATTTACTGTTTTCAGAAAGATTGATTTCCAAAGGAAGATGACGATGACCATAGACAAAATGGTCGTAGTGCTCCTTTTCTAAAATTTCTTTGGAGTATATCACCAGCCATTCTTTATCGTCATCCAAACGGATTTTATCCTTTTCCCCTCCGGCCTTTCTGCTGGTTCTGCTCCAAAAATTAGCCATGGAAATGCCAAAGTTGGGGTGTAATCGTGCAAAAAGCCATTGACAGAGCTTACTGGCAAATACTTTTTTGATGAATTTGTAGCCGTGATCCCCCGGGCCGAGTCCATCACCATGTGCAATGTAGAACTTGCTCCCATTCCAGGATCGGGTAATCGGACCGCGATGAACTTGAACTCCGCATTCGGCAGGGAGGTAATCAAAAATCCACATGTCGTGGTTGCCGGTGAATACGTGGATAGGAATTCCTTCGTCACTCAAGCGTGACAAGGTGCCAAGAAGTCGGGTGAAACCGCGAGGAACGGCCTGAGCATATTCAAACCAGAAGTCGAACACATCACCCACCAAAAAGATTTCTTGAGCAGAGGGGGCAATGGTATTCAGCCATTCCACTACCGCTTTTTCTCGAATCAAACTCGAAGTGGCGTCGGGAGCTCCCAAATGAAAATCAGAGGCAAAATAGATGTGTTTTCCCGAGGGAAGCTCAAGGTTTTCCAAACAACAAAAGTTTTGAGCGACTAATGTCCGAAAATTTCCGCAAGTTGAGCACTCAAGGCAGAACCTCTCAAGTGAGTAGCGATGATTTTCCCATCTCTTCCCAGTAAAACGGTATGAGGAATGCTCGATACGCCATAGTTCTGGGCCGCGCTGTTCTGCCATCCCTGAAGGTCGCTCACGTGGTAAGGCCACATCAAACCATCTTTCGCAATGGCGTCTTCCCATTTGTTCACTTGCTTGTCCAAGGAAACCGAAAAGATCTCAAAACCGTCTGCTCGATATTTTTTGTAGGCTTCAACCACATGCGGATTCTCCCGTCGGCAAGGGCCACACCACGATGCCCAAAAGTCAATCATCACCACTTTTCCTCTCAAGTCAGACAAACGCATTGTTTCTCCTTTGGGGTTTTGCATGGCAATTTCTGGGGCTTCCATTCCCGCGCCATATTTGGTGTTGGGAGTGGGGCGATCGCGCTTAGCTTGATTCGTTTTCTGGATTTGCTGGTCCACCATCTTGTAGTAGTAAGTGTGACCAAAATTGTTCTTCAAACCTTCTCTCACTTTTATAAAGTGCTCTTTGTCACGATTTACATCCAGCTCAGAGAGCGCAGCGAGAACAGCAGGAGAGGGCAATTCATTGTCAATGAAGGATAGGCACTCCTGTCTTCTCAATCCCGCTAATTCAATCAACTCTTTTTGTGCCATTTGGCGAGCAGACTCATCCAATTGTGGGTTATTCGTTTTGGCTTTTAACGCCATTAGCGCTTCTTGTCGCTCGGAAAGGTTGCGATGAAAATTCAGCAAACTGCAAGTGCTTTCAGACCCCTTCACTTTGGCTTTCTCTTCGAATTGGTCAGCACTTGTTTCAATGGAAAGGTGTTCTGTTGAATCCGTAACCAATACGATGTACTGCTCATCAGAAAGCATCAGTTTATAAAAATTCAATTCCAAACCTTCCTCGGGTTGAATCAAAAAACGTCCCTTTTCATCAATCAACGCAGAGTCGGTAACAATGGCCTTGTTGTTTACAAATCGCTGGAGGTAAATGGTTTCCCCTTCGGCTCCCTCAATGGTTCCGCTGATACCGCTCGTTACGTTCGCAAAGTCATTGCAAGCTGAAAACAAGGATGCCGTTCCTAAAAGAACAAGCGCAAAAGTGATTTTTTGAATTTTCATAGTTATTTCTTCCTCATTAGGTCTTCCAAAAACACTCAAACCATGGAATGTAAATGGAAATGAAAGATACTTACAAAGTTTCCTCTAAGTGACGAATATTCCAAATCTATATCGTGCTAATCTTTCTGCGTGAAGCACTTTTTAAGATGATTTATCAACTCGTCTTCTTTTTCAATGACCACATGGATATCCAAGATGTAAATGGGAAGCTTCTTGAGATGCTCACGATAGGATTTCAAACGAACAGCGTCTTTAGCTGTGGTGATGAATTGAACGCCGGGGTTCTGTTTTGCAAAGTGCAGCCAATCCATGACATCCTTATCTTGGAAAGAGTAATGATCGCGGTAGTCGAAGTGCTTAATGAGTTTGTAATGTTCTTGGAGGTGTTTTTTTGGGCGATGTGATTTTGCAATGGCTGTGATCAAGGCAACTTCTCCCGCAGTGTTGAATGGAATGTCGTGATTCCAACTGCGCACCGCATCATACTCAATCCAGCTTTTGAAGAGCAATTGGTGGTTTTTCAAACGGAGGTGCTTTCTGACCTTATCGAGATCCAAGTCGGGAGACGCTTCACTCATTATGACAATGTTTGCCCGGTTTGCACTGCATCGATGGTCTCTTAAGTCTCCGCTTGGTAAATAGTAGTCATCTCGGAACGTTCGATCAGCAGGAACCAATAGAATGCTCTGCTCAGGTCGCAAAGCCCGATGCTGAAAGGCATCATCCAAAATCACCAAGCCGCGATGACCATCCTGACGCATTTTTTCCAAGCCGAGAAGTCGGTTTTCGCAAACTGCCACCCGTTCGATTCCGGCTTGCAGATAGAGTTGGGGTTCATCTCCGCTCTCCTCAGCGCTCATGTGCGGATTTAAAGCTAAATATCCCTTCGTTTTTCGTCCGTACCCCCTACTCAAAACCGCCGGTTGGAGGTCGCTTAACTTCTTGGCGAGAGCAATGGTATGTGGGGTCTTTCCCGTTCCACCAGTGTTGAGATTTCCAACCACCAAGCATGGAAGAGAAGAAGATTTTGAGGGCAATATGTGCCAATCGTAAAGCTTGTTCCTCAAGAAGAGAATTCCTCCATAAAGGAAAGAAAATGGAAAAAGAAGGAGTCGAACGATGTGCATTGCTAAATTTACGACAGCTAAAATACACATTCCATGCAGCTAAAAGAGATCATAAGCGCTTTAGAAAATTGGGCGCACCCAAGTTTACAAGAATCGTATGATAATAGCGGACTCATCGTGGGCGATCGCAATGCGGATATTTCATCGGCCTTGGTTTGTTTGGACAGTACGGAGGAAGTTTTGGATGAAGCCATAGCTTTGGGCTGTGGGCTCATCATTGCGCACCATCCCATTGTTTTTTCAGGATTGAAGCGATTCACCGGCTCGAATTACATTGAGCGGGTGGTGATGAAGGCCATCAAACACGATATTGCGATTTATGCCATCCATACCAACCTTGATAATGTGCAACACGGCGTCAACCAAATGATTTCCAATCACCTCAAATTGAAAAACACCCGCATTCTCGCCCCAAAACGAGGCAGGTTAAAAAAATTGGTGATCTATTCCCCCAAAGAACAGGCAGAAGCAGTGAAAAGAGCTGCTTGGGAAGCAGGAGCCGGAAGCATTGGTGAATATGAAGAATGCAGTTTTACGTCCATGGGAGAGGGGAGCTTTAAACCTTCACAGCAGGCGAATCCTAGCATCGGTGAGGCGGGGAAACAGGAACGCGTTCAAGAAGAGAAAATGGAATTCGTGGTAGAAGATTGGAAGCTCTCTTCAGTTATTTCCGCCGCGAAAGAAGCTCATTTTTATGAAGAAATGGCCTACGATACTTTTGAAATGAACAATGTTCACGAGGGAATTGGTTCGGGAATGATCGGTGAATTAGCGGAACCCTTGGACCTTTTTGAATTCTTTAAGCAGATGAAAAAAAGCTTGGATGTGAGTGTTATCAAACATACTCAGGCAATGAAGCCAAAAGTGCAGAAAGTGGCCTTGTGCGGGGGGTCGGGGAGTTTTCTCTTGAATGATGCCATTCGACAAGGAGCAGATGTATTTGTGAGTTCCGACTTCAAGTATCACCAATTCTTTGATGCAGACAAACACCTAGTAATTGCCGACATCGGCCATTATGAAAGTGAGCATTTGGTAAAGGATTGGATCGCTGATTTTCTCATGCAAAAATTTCCTACCTTTGCAGTTCGTTTAACGCAGGTTAGTACAAATCCTGTTCAATACTTTTAAAGACACATGGCAAGTAAAACGGCTACACCAGAACAGAAGCTCAGAGCGCTTTTCGATCTCCAAGTGATCGACTCTAAGATTGATAAAATTCGCATTATTCGTGGAGAACTTCCACTTGAAGTGCAAGACTTGGAAGATGAGTTAGAAGGTTTGAAAACCCGTGTGACCAAGCTTGAAAACGAGAAGGCTGAGGTGGAGCAGATG
The DNA here is from genome assembly GCA_964649515.1 of uncultured Comamonadaceae bacterium. GTDB lineage: Bacteria > Bacteroidota > Bacteroidia > Flavobacteriales_D > Sanyastnellaceae > CALKGK01. The sequence goes on from CAZYPV010000007.1 coordinate 67,738, forward strand.
ATTTCAGACAAGAAAAACGCCATTGAAGACAGCAAAGCGCTCATCAAAAAGTACGAAGAGCAGCAAAACAATGTTCGCAACAACCGTGAGTTTGACTCTTTGAGCAAGGAAATTGAGTTCCAAAACTTGGAGATTCAATTGTGCGAAAAGAAGATCAAGGAGTTTCAAGCAACACTAGCCCACAAAGAAGAGATTCGTGCTGCTAGTGAGGAGCGTTACAATGATCGTAAAGCAGACCTTGAAGCGAAGAAATCGGAGTTGGAAGAAATCATCCAAGAAACGAAAGCGGAAGAAGAAGTACTTGTAAAGAAGAGTCAAGAATTCGAGAAAGACATCGAAGAGCGTTTGTTGAAAGCATATAAACGTATTCGTGAAGCAGCAAAGAACGGAATGGCAGTAGTGCCGATTGAGAGAGAAGCTTCAGCAGGGTCATACATCAAGATTCCACCACAAAAAATCTTGGACGTTGCCGCAAGAAAGAAAATCATCATTGATGAGCACAGCGGTAGAATCCTCGTCGATCTTGAACTAGCCGAAGAAGAGAAAGAAAAAATGGACGCTCTCATCGCCAAAGAGCTCAAAAAAATCGCAAAGTAATCTACTACTCGAGGACCGTTCGCAGAACGGTCCTTTTTTTTCCCTGCCTCCACCCGAAAAGGACGTGCCGCGCACGTCCGCCCGTGCCGCACTTCGCCCGTCCGCCCGTTCCACACCGTGCCGCGCTCGTCCGCCCGTGCCGCACTTCGCCCGTCCGCCCGTTCCACACCGTGCTGCGCTCGTCCGAAAGTACCGCGCCCACGAAAAGGACGTGCCGCGCCCGTCCGCCCGTGCCGCGCCCGTCCGCCCGTGCCGCGCTCGTCCGCCCGTGCCGCACTTCGCCCGTCCGCCCGTTCCACACC
>CAZYPV010000008.1:0-25830 GCA_964649515.1 uncultured Comamonadaceae bacterium
ATTTTCCTTTCGAAAAGAGGCATCAACAAAAAAAGGCGTTCCAAATTGGAACACCTTCTCATATCTTGTTTGTAACACTTGGCCTTAGGCTCCGGTGTACAATCCTTTTGCTTTTGATCTTTTAATCGCTTCTTCGATACCCAATTTGTTTACAGTTCTGAGGGCAGACGCTGTAATTTTCAAAGTAACGTACTCATCCTTTGATTCAAGGAAGAAACGCTTCTTTACCAAATTGGGATAAAAACGACGTTTTGTCTTTCTGTTTGAGTGGGAAACATTGTTTCCAACCATCATTCTAGTACCGGTCAATTGACAAACACGTGCCATCTCTTTCGTTTTTAAACTGTTTCACAAAATTGGGAGTGCAAAGATGCAACATTCCCTTTAATAATCAAACCTTTCCTTCTAAAATTGCTTTTCTCAACAAATTTATTGCGGAAAGGGTTGCTACACTTACGATGCGTTCGCGATTGCTCCCCAGTTGCAGCTGTATAGCAAAGTGCTTTTCACGGCTCCCAAAAGCCACCCACACTGTTCCAACTGGTTTTTGTTCACTCCCACCGTCGGGTCCGGCAATCCCAGAAGTCGCCATTGCGTAATCTGCACCGCTGATCTTGAGCGAACCCAGCAGCATTTCTTTTACCGTTGCTTCGGACACTGCGCCATGGGCATCGAGTGTGGAGGGTTGAACATCCAGGGCCTTCATCTTCAAATCGTTGGAATAGGCCACTACTCCACCCAAAAAGAAACGAGAGCTTCCGGGATGTTTTGCGAGCAAAGCAGCAATTCGTCCGCCCGTACAACTTTCGGCACAAGCCACGGTTTTACCATGCGCATTCAGCACCTCCGCCAAAGCCTCCTCCATTGCTGTTTTGCCTTCACCAAAAACAATATCAGACAAGCGCTCCTTGAGGCGTTCAAAAAGCACATCCACCTTTTCTCGAACTTGAAATTGATCTTCCCCTGAGCTTGACAAGCGCAACTTCACTCGTCCGGCAGCAGGTAGAAAAGCCAACTTTATGCCTTGGGCGTGCATTTGTTCTTCTAAATCTGCGATGTGCTCGGCAATGCGCGACTCTCCCCTTCCAAAGGTCAGCAGCGTTCGATGATAAATAAAAGGGGTTTTGAAGAACTGTTGTACCCTTGGCAACACCTCTCTTGTCATCAAGCCCTTCATCTCCACAGGAACCCCGGGCATGGAGACCACGACCTTACCATTTTTTTCAAACCACATTCCACTTGCCGTACCGAGGGTATTGATCAGCACAGTGCAGGCCTCCGGTAACATGGCTTGAAGACGATTGGACTCCATGATGGGAATTCCTCTCCCTGAAAAGTAAGCCTCAATTCCATCAAGGACCTCTTGATTCTTCACCAAATGCGTGTTGAAGTATTCGCACAAAGTGAATTTAGTCACATCATCTTTCGTAGGTCCCAAGCCCCCAGTGATGAGCACCAAATTGCTTCGATCCAAGGCATTATCCAATGCAGATTGAATATGGCTCACTTGATCAGAAATGGAAGTGATTTGATGTACGTGCATTCCAATTGCATTGAGCTGCTCTCCCATCCAGGCAGAATTTGTATCGATTGTTTGACCAATGAGTAGTTCATCGCCAATGGTAATTATCTCTGCTTGCATTGCTTTATTATTCAGCCTCAAAGGTCGAAAACTCTGGCAAAGAACTTGTACCTTCGAGGAACAAAATTCACCGCATGAAGTACCTAAAACACACCCCCTTTCTTTTCGCCCTTCTATTCATGTCTTGTTCTGATCTTAACTTGGGCGAATTGGCCGAAAGCATTCCGACCTCCCTTCCTAGCGAAGAAGCCCCTTTGAGTGCAAATGAAGTTGGACAAGGATTGAAAGAAGCACTCATTCAAGGCGTGCAAAAATCTGTGTCGCTAGCTTCTGTTGAAAATGGTTTTTATGGGAATGAAGCCCTTTACATTCCATTTCCTGAAGAAGCAGAAAAGGTTAAAAACACCGCATTGAAATTTGGGCTAGACACCCAAGTGGAAAATTTTGAACGCACCATGAACAGAGCGGCTGAAGAAGCCTCCAAGAGCGCTACGGCGATATTCGTCAATGCCGTGAAGAGCATGACTATCGAAGATGCATTTGCCATTCTCAACGGCGAAGAAAATGCGGCTTCAAACTTTCTAATGAACCGCACACGTGCACAACTTCAAACTGCATTTGCTCCCAAGGTGCAAAGTGCTATTGAAAAAGTTGAACTCACGAAATATTGGGAGCCACTCATTTCTAAATACAACCTTACCACTGAATTTACAGGTGGTGAACCCATCAACGAAGACTTGGAAGGATACATTACCGATCGAGCGATTGAAGGGTTGTTCGTTCATATTCGGAGCGAGGAGAAAAAAATCAGAGAAAACCCTGCAGCCCGCGCAAGTGAATTGTTGAAGCGCGTGTTTGGAAGTGTAGATTAATGGATGGAATTTCTGCTTTCTTCCAAAAGAATCCCTTGCATGAAGTAAAGAATTCACTATTTTCATGATTCGAACAAAACCTTTATCATGAAACAATACTACCTCATTCTTTTGAGCCTTTTCTTGGGCTCTCAAATCTTTGCCCAACAAGCACCGCAGCAGGCAGCCAGTAAGCGAGTGGCTGTTCCAATGTCGAAAAAAGCGTTCACCGGTGATGAGTTGAACAAGCCATCGCAGAGCATTAAGACTCCAGACAATGCCGAAACGCGCATTCTTCAAAACAAGTCAGCAGTTATTGCTGAAACTGTTATTGGACTCACGGAATACGACCTTCAAACCAACGGAGCGGTTCAAAATCGTTTGGCAAAAACGGGAAATCAGCTCTCTGCAGCTTGGACCATGAGTTTGAACCCAACCCCTTTTGCTGATCGCGGTACTGGGTATAATTTTTACGATAACGGCACGTGGGACGAAGAACCTTATGACCGACTTGAAGATGTGCGCGTGGGGTGGCCCAGCATGCTTCATACCGCGGGTGGAAGAGAACTTGCTATTACGCATGCTGCCTTTGCACCTTTAAACATGGTTTATCGCGATATCAATTCGGGATCATGGACAGAAACCACCATTCCAACGGATGTTAGCGATGGAATGTTATGGCCGAGGGCTGCAACAGGTGGTGAAGACGGAAACTCCCTGCACGTGATCGCCATTACTACTCCCGTTGCAAACGATGGGACAAGCTACCAAGGGGTGGATGGAGCCATTCTTTATTACCGATCTACCGACCAAGGAGAAACTTGGGACATCCAAGATTTGCTTTTGCCTCAATTGGACAGCACGCAGTTCATCGGTTTTGACGGAGATTCTTATGCCATTCATGCCCGAGGAAACAAAGTTGCTTTTGCTGTTTTTGGCGATTTGATGGATTCTTTTGTGATGATCTCTGAAGATAATGGGGATACTTGGAACTACACCAGCTTGGTTGATTTCCCAGTGGACCTTTACGTAGTAGATGAGGGTTTACCCGAAACAGGTGAAGACTGGAATGAAGACGGACTCTTTCAAGAATTTTTCAATACTGATGGTGCCGGTGCCATTTTGATTGATCAGGAAGGTCAAGTGCACGTCAGCTATGGTGAAATGTATTACATGGATGATGATTTGACCGATGACAATTTTTCTTATTTCCCAGGGGTAAATGGACTTCGTTATTGGAATGAATCTTTCGGACCTGATTCATCTCAAACCATTGCCTATACTTACGACCTTGATGAGAGTGGCGTTTTGGAATTGGAAGATGATTTGCCGTTGTACTTTGTAGGTCTTGCTGCGATGCCATCCATGGGTTGCGACGCTGAGAACAATCTTTACGTTTCCTATCATGCCTTGATGGAGTCTCACACCAGTGGAAGCCAAAATTTTAGACACATCTACGTTGTACAATCAGAAGATGGAGGTACTACTTGGTCCACTGAAAACGCTTGTGACCTCACACCCGATGAAGATTTTGATGAAGTTGAATGCATCTTTGCCTCCATGGCACCTGAGGTTGACGACAATATTCACATCATCTATCAGCGCGACTTTGAGCCCGGACTGCATGTTCGTGGTGATGAAGATCCTAGTGATGTGAACGACATTGTTTACTTACAGATGCCCGTAGCCAGTCTGGCCGAGTGTTTGAACGTTTCTGTTGAAGAACAACTCACTCCGGAAAGCATCAACATTTACCCTAACCCAAGCGAAGGCAGCATTACTTTGGTGATTTACCAGAGCGGGAAAAGTGAAGTTCATGTTCGTGACCTTCGCGGGAAATTGGTGTATGAAAGTGAAAGCACCAATATGGTGGAAACTCACGACCTGAGTGCGCTTTCAACCGGTGTTTATGTTCTTCAAGTTTTGAAAGACGGACAAATGGTGAGCAAGAAGTTGGTGATTGAATAATCACATAAACAAATAAAAACATGAAAGCCCGGAGACCTCTTCGGGCTTTTTTATTGAATTGATTTCCAAAACTTCAAGCTGGGCGAACGGAGGGCGTTTTTCTTAGCGGGAAGCGCCAAAGTCAGACCGAAATACTCCGAAATCACCGCCGGAGCTGTGGGCGAAACCATCTGCCAAACCACAGCCTCTTGAGCTAATAACTGTAACTTTTCAGCCTCGCTGGTTGGAAAGAGCAGAAAAAGCACATCACTGAAATCCGCGTATTTGTGCTCTCCGTAATGGATCTTTCTGAGTTCTTTTTCTTCTTTAAGTGCATATTTCCCCATAGACTTTGAACGAAAATTCATTCTGTCCACCCCTTTTTGAGCCAAGGATTTCAGGAACGCTTCAGCCAAAGAATGTAATCCTTTGGTATCAAAAAGAGAAAGAGACAGGAACATATCAGCGCGCTCATTCAGTAGAATGGATTCTGCTAATTCTTCACCAGAACGAATGTTGCCCTCATTTAAATCAGCAAACATCCCTTGATAATAATGATTCGGAGCTCCCAAAGGAAAAACACTTGCTAAGATCAAAGGAGAGCAAGTTCCAAATTCGTAGAGGGCATCTAAATGGCCCTTTGAGCAAACCTGCAAATAAATCAACTCCAAGTCAGAAGCGCTGCTTTGGCTAAACACTTTGCACGCTGATGCTGCTTCATCCACACCCAACCATTGTTCTTGGGGATGTTCATCCAAGCCCAATTGATTTTCATCTCCTCCATGATCTAGAAAAAACAAGGCAGAATGCTCAGCCGAACTCCAAGCCGCTGTTCGTAGTAAAAAGCTTGTTAACGCCTCTTCTGTAATGCTGGATTGATCGATGGTCCAAAACACTGAATCCGATGCTGAACGGAGGGAGCACTGGAGTGATTTACTTTCGGGAAGTGCCTTGATCAGGGCAATTTCAGTCTCCCCCTTATATTTTTGAAGTTCGCCTTCAATAAACGTTTCGTGCACGGCCAAATCATTGTCATAAGGCATGACATAGATCAGCAACCATTTTGCATGAGCGTTGAAAGCTCCAAACAATATGAAGAGAAAAAGGAAAAATCGAAGCATGGGTTCGGTGCTTACTTTGGCAATTTCGCCAACACCGTCTTTTTACCACTTACTTTTTGGTCCATTTTCACACAGATTTCCGAACCCAAGGGAAGGAACACATCCACACGGCTACCGAATTTGATGAAGCCCACCTCTTGGCCTTGCTCCACTTCTTGGCCCTCTTTGATGTAAAAACGAATTCTTCTGGCAACGGCACCTGCAATTTGGCGGAAAAGCACCTCATGTTCCCCTTGTTGAATGACCAAGGTAGTGCGTTCATTCTCTGTTGACGACTTGGGGTGCCAAGCAACGAGGAAGAGTCCGGCATGGTACTTTGCATATTTCACAATCCCTTTGAGCGGAGCCCATTGAACGTGCACATTCAGTGGTGACATAAAAATCGAAACCTGAATTCTTTTGTCCTTCAAGTATTCGCTTTCTTCTACTTCTTCAATGACCACGACCTTCCCGTCTGCCGGACAAATCAATTCTCCATCTTTGGCTGTAACCTTTCTTTTCGGAACTCTAAAAAACTGAGCGAAAATGAGGAAGATGATGAGTGAAACCACCAAGAGGAGGAGATTCTTCCAGTTCCAGTAATTGGAATTAACATAGAGCCATACATTCAGCAAAGCCAAAACGCTAAAAAGGCCCAGGAGGATTTTATTTCCTTCGCGGTGAAGAGTCATATTCGTTGAATTAGGCTGCTAATATCGTAACAAGAAATAGAATAGCAGCATAGGAACTGCCAAAAGTACACCATCAAAACGATCCAAGACCCCTCCGTGACCGGGAAGGATCCTTCCAGAATCCTTGACATCGTAGGTTCTTTTCAACATACTTTCCGTCCAATCGCCGAAGTTGGAAAAAACGGAAACGCACAGGGCCATTACGATCCAATCTTGTTTTGCGAGCGGACTCTCGATGGTAGACGCAACAAATGCCGCAGCCAGCGTGAGTCCCACCCCTCCAACAAAGCCCTCTACTGTTTTTCCGGGAGAAATCTTCGGGATGAGTTTTGTTTTCCCTCTCCATTTCCCCATCAAATAAGCTCCGGTATCGTTCACCCAGAGGAAAACAAAAAATCCAAGTGGAAGGTGGTAGTTATACTCCCCAAAAATCTGCCCCAAACATTGAATGCTTCCAAAACTTGTTGCGATGAGGATGCTTCCAAAAACATTCAATCCAAGGGAAATGAACTCCGGCTTTTTGGAAAACAGCTCGCTCGAAATTTGCACCACCACGAATGGAATCCAAATGGCGAGGTATTTCAATTCGATCAAATGGAGCGCACTTGCAGCAATCAACCCGTAAAGCACTCCTGTTGAAAGCATCATGAAACTCCCTTGAAAAGTATTTCTCGCTGGTCTGCCAATAATCCTTGTAAATTCTGACGCACCAATGATGCTCACAAAGCCAAAAACCACTGCCAAGGTTCTTTCACCCGACAGAATAGACATGACAAGAGCCACCACGAAGATGACTCCTGTGATGGCTCTTTGCCAAAAATTATTCAAACCTGCTTTCGCCATCCTTTACTCTTCCGTGCGTGGCGCCTCGGTGTCTTCGTTACCGTCCTTTGCATCATCCATAGAGTTAAGACGAGCGCTTGGTGCCGGGGGAATAGCATCTACAGCAGGTGATGGCGTGTCGTTATTCCACGCTCGTGCACCGAAAATGGCTTCCAAATCTTCTTTAAAGATCACCTCTTTTTCGAGTAGCTTCTTGGCCAATTCGGTCAATTTTGCTTTGTTCTCGTGAAGCAGTTCTTTCGCTCGAGTATACGCTTTCTCAATAATGGCGCTTACTTCCTCGTCAATCATTCGCGCCGTTTCTTCACTGTAAGGTTTGGTGAAGCTAGACTCTCCTCTGGAATCATAATAACTTCTATTCCCGATTCTTTTGTTCAATCCGTAAACAGAAACCATGGCATAGGCCTGTTTGGTCACTTTTTCGAGATCGGATAAAGCTCCTGTTGAAATCTTATCGAAGATGATTTCCTCTGCAGCACGCCCCCCCATGGTAGCGCACATTTCATCGAAAATCTGTTCGGTCGTCGTAATCTGGCGTTCCTCCGGTAGGTACCATGCAGCTCCTAGAGATTGTCCTCTTGGAACAATGGTTACCTTAACCAAAGGCGATGCGTGTTCGAGCAACCAAGATACCGTAGCATGTCCTGCTTCGTGGTAGGCAATGGTTTCTTTTTCTCTTGGGGTGATGATTTTATTCTTTTTCTCCAAACCACCAATCACACGATCAACCGCATCGAGGAAGTCCTCTTTGGTTACCATGTTCTTTTTCTTTCTCGCTGCAATGAGCGCTGCTTCGTTGCAAATGTTGGCGATATCCGCACCTGAGAACCCTGGAGTTTGTTTCGCCAAGAAGTCAACATCAATGGTTTTATCCACTTTGATGGGCTTGAGGTGCACATCGAAAATGGCTTTACGCTCATTGAGGTCCGGCATGTCTACATAAATTTGACGGTCAAAACGACCAGCCCGCATCAAGGCCTTGTCTAACACATCCGCTCTGTTGGTGGCAGCCAAGATAATCACACCGCTATTTGTACCAAAGCCATCCATTTCGGTCAGCAATTGATTCAAGGTGTTTTCACGTTCATCATTGGAACCGATGTTCACGTTTTTCCCACGCGCACGACCAATGGCATCAATTTCATCGATAAAGACAATCGAAGGCGACTTTTCTTTCGCTTGTTTGAAGAGGTCTCGCACACGAGATGCCCCCACTCCCACAAACATCTCTACGAAATCAGAACCGGAAAGGGAAAAGAAAGGCACCTGCGCTTCACCTGCCACCGCTTTGGCAAGCAATGTTTTTCCTGTTCCCGGAGGACCTACGAGTAGAGCACCTTTTGGAATTTTGGCACCTAATTCGGTGTATTTTTTAGGATTCTTCAAGAATTCTACGATCTCTTCGATCTCTTCCTTTGCTCCTTCGAGACCAGCAACATCTTTAAACGTGACGTTGGTACCCTTTCCTTTTTCGAAAAGCTGTGCCTTTGATTTACCGATGTTGAAGATTTGACCACCACCGGCACCGCCGCCGCCCATTCGTCTCATGAGAACCACCCATACCACGATCATGATCCCTAAGATGATGAGCCAAGTAAAGAGCTGTTGGCCCCATTCATTCACGGGTTCAAAGTGGATTTTAAAATTGTGCTCTTCACTCAATTGGTACATTTCGTCCTTGATGGATTCGGACTCTGGAATGTAGAAAAAGTGATCTGCTGTTTGATTCAAGTTCCCGAGGAATGGATCTTTCTTTTGGTTCAAAGAATCTTTCACCTCTGTTTTCAAGAAAACGTCTGCTTTCACTCCGTTTTCCGTAACCATGCGCACCTGATTTTTCTGTGCCATTTCACGGAATTGAGAAAAGTCAATTCGATTTTTGTTCCCTGAATTATTGAAAACCAACATAATGAGCAGGAGTGCTCCGATGGCTGCATAAATCCAATAAAAATTCATGGATTTTTTAGGCTGTTGGTCGTTGTTTGATTTGTTATCTGTGTTTGCCATAAATGCTTTCTCTCAATCGTTATTCTACATCTTCAAAATGAGTAACCTCTGCATCCGCCCAAAGTTCTTCGAGGGCGTAAAAAGCTCTTGCTTCTTTATAGAAAATGTGCACCACAACGTCGCCATAATCAAGAAGTGCCCACTCTGCATTCCCAACGCCTTCCTTGCTCCAAGGTTTCTCATTGAGCGCTACGGCCGTGTGCTTTTCCACTCCTTTTGCGATAGCAGAAACTTGTGTATTTGAATTTCCGTGGCAAACTACGAAGTGGGATGCTACGGCATGTGGAATTTTTGTTAAATCGAGGACTTTGAGTTCGTGTCCTTTTACATCTTGAATTCCTTCTATGATACTCTCTAGAAGTAATTTCGTCTGCTGACTATCTGTGGTCTTTGTCATTCATTCAATTTCGTAGGCGTAAAAGTAATACTTTTGAAGAAGCTTACAGCTTGAAATACCGAAGCCCTTTTATGCCTTTATCAACGCTATTTACTGGACAAAACTTGATTCGTCTTGCCGTTGTTGATTCCACGAACAATTACGCTGCCAAACTAATGGAACTGCCACATTGGGAGAACGGAACAGCCATCTTGGCAGAAAAGCAGTCGGACGGACGAGGACAAATGGGGCAGGTTTGGGAAAGTTCGGACGAAAATTTTTATTGTTCCTTTCTCTTTCAAGTTCCTTTTCTCAGAGCGGCAGATTTAGGTTTATGGAATCAGGCTGTTGCCTTGGCAGCACATCGAACGTTAAGCCATTTCAGTCCTCATGCTTTGCACATCAAATGGCCCAACGACCTCTTGAATGATCAAGGAAAAGTGGGTGGAATTCTGGTTGAAAACAGCTTGCAAGGTGATCGCATTTCCGGATCAGTAGTGGGGTTTGGATTCAATACTCGGGAGCTTCCTAAAATCGATCACGCAGCGATGGTCTGCAATTCGCCCTTAGACAACACTGCGGTTTATGAAAAGCTGAGCCAGGAACTCGAACATGTTTACCTCCGATTAAAGGCGCAACGGGGTTCAGAAATTGTGCGGGAATACAATGAAGTGCTCTGGAAAATGGGAAGCCGGGTTCAGATTCAGATTGGGTCAACGAAAAAGGACGTTCTCTTCGAAGGGCAAGATCATCAAGGCAAAGCGAGTTTTCTCAGCGTTGATGGACGAATGGCACTTGGAATAAAGTCGTTTGAGTGGCTTACCCTCCCCTATTCAAAATGATTTTTCAATTCACCGGCAATGTGATCGAAAAGGGCCTTTAGCGGTTTTTCTACCATTTGTTTGAGGAAGAAGTTGATGTCTGCATTGCTCACCATATACGCAGAACTTCCCGCAGCGATTTGATCTATTTTGATGTCCAAATCGAAGGGGAAAGGGCTGTCCGCATCGGATTGAAGAACGATGTTGCTGGGCTTCGTATTGGATTTGTGTTGCAAACCAATTTTATACGCCCCCATTACCTTAAAAGAACAGTGATTCTCTTCAGCTTTGAAGTCGCTCACCTTTCCTTCAGGAAGTAGTTTTTCCAAGTTCTTCAAATCCATGAGGAAATCAAAGACCTCTTCTTGACTGGCTTTTACATCTACTTTTTGACTCTCGATGGTGGTCATCTGCTTAGGTATTTTGGATTCCTTCTCCCCAAACTTGCGGCGCATCTCTCCATTCGGCGAGCGAACTCACTTGTTCTTCAGAAATGTAGTTGCTTTGAAGCGCTTGTTGAATGAGCGTATTGTAATCAGTTAAGGTTTTCAATTCAACGTTGGCTTCTTTGAAACTGTTTACCGAAACATCGAAGCCATAGGTGAAGATCGCGATCATGCCTTTTACAGACATTCCCGCTGCTCGTAAAGCAGCAACAGCGTCGAGAGATGATTTGCCTGTAGACACGAGATCTTCAATCACAAGCACGGTTTGGCCTTCTTCTACCATCCCTTCGATCATGTTCTGGAGACCGTGTCCTTTTGCACTTGATCTCACATAAGCAAAAGGAAGCCCTAAATCTTGAGCCACCAGCGCCCCCATTGCGATTCCACCGGTAGCCACGCCTGCAATCACATCAGGCATACCAAAATGTTGGTTGATGACCTCCACAAATTGCTGGCGGATATAGGTTCTCACCTTGGGGTACGACAAGGTTTTACGATTATCGCAATAGATGGGTGATTTCCATCCTGCAGCCCAAGTGAATGGGTTTTGCGGCTTGAGTTCAATTGCTTTTATTTGCAGCAAAAACTCAGCGACTTTTAAGGCGTGTTCTTCCCTCGAATTCATGGAGCAAAGGTATAAAGTTTTCATTGCAGATAGACCGGTATTTTTCCAAAGTGCTGTTGAAAAATCGCAAAAAAATCTCGCCCATTCTTTTTGTATTTCTTATACCCAAGCTTCCGATTTCGAGTTGGTTTATGAGAAACTAGCATCCAACCAAGACATTCAGGTGGTTTTTATTGAATGTGAAGTAGTTGAAGCCGCTTTTACGTCGTTCAAAGAAGGTCATGAGGAAGTGATCGCCGCTGGTGGACTCGTCGTTAATTCCGAAGGGCGATATTTATTCATTGAACGGCTTGGCTTCTTGGACCTCCCCAAGGGAAAACTTGAAAAAGGCGAAAGCATCCGCCAGGCAGCACTTCGTGAAGTGGAAGAAGAATGCGGCATCAGCTCACTGGAAATCATCAAAGAACTACCAACCACTTACCACACCTATCTTCATAAAGGAAGACGTGTATTGAAACCGAGTTATTGGTTTTTGATGCGTTCTGATCAGGCCGAAACTCCTCTGGTTCCACAAACGGAAGAAGGCATTACTGCTGTTTTTTGGCTGAGTGAAGAAGAAGCGTTTGCTCGGGAAACAGAGATGTATCGATCAATTGCTGATCTTTTCCAAAGGTCGGTGAACAAGGATTAATCGTCCCAAACTTTGATTCTCAGGTCGCGCGTTTTCTGCTGAAGGAGTTTGCCCATCCAATCTTTGGCCCCTTCACTTGGCTTTTTACAAATGGTTTGCTGCAGCATTCCTTCAGGATTAAAAAGCATGGCGAATGGAAGGGCTGAAACGCCAAAATCTTGAAGCAGGAGTGGCGATGAACCACCGTAGAGGAATTGCCATCGGTAATTGGGATGTTTAGCGAGAAAATTCCGCAAGGCATCCGGGTCATCATCCATACAAATCGCCACAAAATCAACTTGTCTGCCAAAAGTTTGATGCATTTGTTCAAGTAAAATGAGTTCTTGCATCGAGGCAGTACTTCTCGAGTTGAAAAACAAGAAATAGGTCCAGTTCTGATTGTAATCTTCGTTGGTTTTCAACTCCTCTTTTTCGTTCAGTAACTGAAAGTTGGGAATGGCCATTCCTCGTCGAGCATGAAGTTCGTCCTCGATGATCCTTCTTGCCTCAGGAGCTAGCGGGCTGTTCGACTCGGAAAGGTCGTGCATTGTTTTCAAGACCATCAGCGCTTTGAAGTCGGGATGATTGATGGCCATTTTCAAGATCACCAGAGCAATCAATTCTGCATTTTCATCAGAGCGCACCTTTCCCTCTTCCAACAGTATCTTGAGCATTTTACTCCAACTACCGTGCGTATTGATTGCCGCTCGAAAAGCAGGGTATTCCTCACCAAATTCGACTTTGTTTAAGAGCGGACCGTAGGCCAATTGGAGCAATTTAATGGCTTCCGGATGATTCAATTCAATCAAATCCACTTCAACAAAATCTTGCAGTTGAAGATAATTGAGGTAGGCCATATCATAAGCCACTTGTCCGAACGCATATTCCAAGTACTTTTCTGCGTAAACGTCCTCCGCTTTGAGCCTCAACTCATCCACATGCTCACTGAACACGGAGAAAAGGGAGTCGATTTTTGAGTCGGGCTTAGGCGTTTTTTGATCCTTTTTTTTCGCTCGCAAAGCAGTGAGATCTGTTTCACTGAGCCAATTTGACCTTGAGTTTCTGTAAGTGTTTCCAGAGCTGATGGAAAGTGCAAGATCGTATCCAGCTTCGGCATAAAATTGATCGTAGGCTAAATCAAATGTGGCTAAGATTTGATTCACATCATCATCTGGAAGTGATTGGAATTCTAGTGCTACTGGGTTGAATTGGAGCCGCTGCGCTTGGTCTTTCGCAAGGCCCGGAAACGTTACTTGATAAGTGGTGTTGGGCTGAACGATGATTTCTGCAATGCGATTTCTTACAATGAGAAAAAACTGCTGAGAAGAGGTGTTTTCGATTTGAAAGCTGAATTCTCCATTCTCTGAAATGCTGCTATTATTGATGATGACCAGCTGCTCCGACAACTGAAAAGGTTTTTCGGCGAGAAAAATCGTTCTTCCAAGATCGTTTGGAGCCGTCCCAATGATGGAGCTTAAGGAAAATGCTTTGAGCGTAGTGAGGAGGACTAAGCTAAAAATCAGTGCGAATTGCTTCAGGAACGAATTGTTTGACATCGCCATGGTTCTTTAATATTTCACGCACAACCGTCGAATTTATTGCCGCGTGCTCGGGATCTGTGAAAAGGATGACCGTTTCAAGTTTTTCATCCATGTACTTGGTCATCTGCGCGATGGTTCTTTCATATTCAAAATCACCGCCATTTCGCACACCTCTGAGCAAGAATCTTGCCTCGTTTTCTCTTGCGAAGTCAATCGTTAGTCCGGAATACGCCTGAATACGCACATTGGGCAGATCAGCGAAAACCTTTTTTAGCCAATTTTCTCTTTGCTCAATGGTAAACATGTTGTTTTTGCTGCTATTGCTTCCAATGGCCACAATGATTTCATCGAAAAGCAGAGACGCTCTTCGCACAATGTTTTCGTGTCCGGTCGTGATGGGATCAAAAGATCCGGGAAATACTGCCTTATTCATGATGGTCTAAGGTAAAGAAACTAAAGCGAACACCTCCATACTTCCGGCAAGATTCAAAAGCGGGGATGCTTGAAAAATCATGCCGATCATCGTGTTCCAGAACCAATAGTCCGTTGGGCTTGAGCAGTGGTTTTTCCAACATCAACTCGAGCAATTCCGGCAAGTTTGGATAATCGAAGGGAGGATCCGCGATGATTAGATCGAAACTGAGGTTGGTTCTTTTGACAAAAGTGATTGCATCTGAGCGAAGTGTTTTGATCTGCTTCACTCCATAACTTTCTGCTTGAGAACGGATGTATTTGAGACAGAGTACATTTTTATCGACCGCGCTCACTGACTTTGCCTCACGAGATGCCAACTCATAGCTCATGGCTCCGGTTCCGCAGAACAGGTCAAGTGTATCGGCATCAAAAATAGCAATGCGGTGATCGAGAATATTGAACAAAGCCTCTCGAGCGAAGTCGGTTGTTGGTCGGGAATCGAATCCCTTCGGAGGCATAAACTTGCGTCCTTTTAACTGTCCTCCTATGATTCGCATGCAACAAGATTGAGGAGGCTCATCACCTCTTGTTTTCTAAGTGCGCTCAATCCTTTTGAGAGCTTCACGTATTCGAGCCCCATATTGACATTCACATAAGTGAAGTACTTCTTGAAAAGCTGAATCCCAGGAGCGTTTATTTTCCAAGGGCCAGAAATGTGGGCTTCGAGTTCTTTTCCATCCAGATGGTATTGTTTAGCCACATTTGAAGCGTGGTAAAGCACATCTTCATCGCTACTTGTGGGAAAAGCATTGCAGAAGAGGAGTCCTTTTTTGGACAAGAGGTAGTACCTCGTTTCTTTTTCTTCCACATCGATGAAGAGTTTTGGATTTTGAACGAATCTATTTCGGTGAATCAACGCCTCGATTAGGAGCGCCTCTGAGCAATGGAACTGTGCATTTGGATACGCGTTCAAAAAGAATTGCTCCAAATGGGTATGACGTTCATGGATCACTTTGAGTTTGGCCTCGGGGCAGTCTTTGATCCCGAATGCCATCGGTGCTGTGCCGTGTACTTTTTGAAAAAGTTCGATCGCCGCTTCTTCTTGAAAGAACCCGCTAGGAACCAAGCACTGTTTGTTCGCCTTGAACGAAACATGCACAGCACTGTAGTCTCGTGAAATGAGTTGTTGGTCTTGCAGCAACTGTTCGATTGTCCTGAGAGGGTCTCGCTCTTCCAGTGCATCGGTTCTTACCGCCACAAGCAAGTCGGACTCTTCAGAAAGCAGTGCAGACCGTAGTTGGTGTTTGTGGACCTCAATGAAAAGCTGCAGATCTTGTTGACGGAGCGCAGCACTTTCATCCACAAGTTGGAAGGAATTATTCTTTCCAGTTACCATCCGTATGCCCTTCTGTTAATGATCCAAAGCGCAGTGCGGTTTTTTTCACGTTTGGTCTTCCGAAGGGAGTTGGGTCTTCAACTAAGATGGTTGGTTGTTTCACACCACCAATTTCAGCAACACCCACTTCCATTTTGAACGCTTGTCCACTTGAAGGTGAGTAGCGCAAAGAATCGAGACTCACCAAAGGGAGTTTTTTCTCTCTTCTTACCTCTGGAGCGAACTCTTTTTGGTAGAAAGAAATGTAAGTCGTGTCTAGTACTTGGTAGCCATTTTCGCCTGTTTCCAGTTGCTTTTGGAAAGCATCTGCCGTCAATCCCAATGAATTAGCTACAGAATCTACATCTGATTTATCGAGAATGTACCCCAACTCCAGCGCCGCCTCAAAAGTGGTATCCAGACGTCCCATTTTAAAAACTTGGGGGATGGTTTCTGAGTTGATGAATTTTTTAAGCTCTTCGAAGTCGTCGGTGTATTTACCGTAGTTGTCGTAATAAGCAATTTGAGCTTCACGAATGTCTTTGAGACGTTGCACTACAGTTGCATCAATGCGCTCCTTCTTTGCTCTAAACTCAATTTCCTCTTCCACAGAAAAAACCACTCGATAGGCTAAGTAAAGTGTGATCACCAAGCCAATTCCTAGAATAATACGACTAACGCTCAGGCTAAATTTAGACAAGAGAACAGGCATGGCAATGATCCCAACAAGAATCAAAGTTAAGGAAGCCCAAAGCATGTCTGTTGGCTGCGATTCGATCGAGTCGCCCGATAAATATTTGATCAGAAAACTAATCCCTCCGAGGATGAGGAGAAAGGAGATAACGTATTTCCCAAGTGTTCTTCCTAAATTTTCCATATTGATGTGTCTTTTCTCTTTTAAGGAACGATGGCAAACTTACCATTTTTTTTTAATCGTTGGCTCACGAATATGAACGAAAAGTATACGTTTGAAAAGCCATATCTTTCGGCCTGAAATGAAAGAAGTAGCTGCGTTTACCCTTGCTTTAAAGAAGTACTTTCCTTACGCGCCCACCCCTGGCCAAGACGCCTTGCTTCATGCTCTTTCGCGCTTTACTTTTTCCAAAATGCCTAGATGCACTTTGGTGGTTAAAGGGTACGCTGGTACGGGAAAAACAACAGCGGTTGGAGCTTATGTGGGAGCCTTGCGACTTACTGAATACGACATTGTGTTGCTTGCACCTACGGGAAGAGCCGCTAAAGTATTGAGTCAATATGCCAAAAGACCCGCTTTCACGATTCACAAAAAAATCTACTTTCCGACAAAAAATGCCTCTGGCGGAATGGCTTATGGATTGGGGGTGAATCGGCATAAAAAGACCATCTTCTTGGTCGATGAAGCCTCAATGATTGGAGGACAATCGGGCATGAGTAGCGAGCAATCCTTTCAATATCGCGATTTGTTGGAAGATTTGATCGACTATGTTTTTCAAGGGGAAGATTGTCGGTTAATCCTCGTAGGAGATCAAGCTCAATTACCTCCCGTTGGCAGTGATGAGAGTCCGGCACTCGATACTGAAGCCCTTCGATCATCCTTTTACCTTACGATTGCAGACATACAACTGACCGATGTGGTTCGTCAAGAAATGGACAGCGGGATATTGTTTAACGCCACCAGCTTGCGAAAAGCCATCACTAGCGGACAAGAAGGATTTCCTCGTCTTCATCCTGAGGGGTTTTCGGATGTTATACCTGTTTCGGGGGAGGAATTGGAAGAAGTTTTGGATCAACTCTATTCCAAATACACTCGGGAGGGTGTTATGTTGATTACCAGAAGTAACAAGCGGGCTAATCAATTCAATCAGCACATTCGTTCGCGCATACTTTGGTTTGAGGAAGAGCTGAACTCGGGAGACCTGTTAATGGTAGTGAAGAACAATTATTTTTGGTTGAACGCCTACAAGGATGCTCCTACTAATTTCATCGCCAATGGAGACATTGTTGAGGTGAATAAAGTCATTCGGTATCATGAAATCTATGGTCGGCGATTTGCAGATGTTGAAGTTCGCTTGCTTGATTATCCTGATTTCATCCCATTTGAAGTGCGCATTTTGGTAGACACCATCAATGTGGAAGGACCTAACCTGCCCATGGCTGAAATCAAGGCCTTGTACCATGCCATCACGGAAGACTATCTTGATCTTCGAGACCGCAAAAAAATCCATAAAGCCGTTATGGAAGATCCTTTTTATAATGCGCTCCAAATCAAATTCGCCTACGCTGTCACCTGTCATAAATCACAAGGAGGACAGTGGCCAGCCATCATTGTGGATCAAGGGTACATCACGGAAGAAATGTTGGACATTTCATTATTGCGTTGGTTTTACACTGCCTTTACACGGGCTCAGGAAGAAATCTATCTTCTCAACTTTCACCCTGAATTTTTCGGTGAAGCACGAGAATAGATGCATACGACTGAAAATCAATGCACTATTCCATCATCAACCCGAAAAAAAAGACATAAAAAAAGCAGTCTCCCGTTGGAAGACCGCTTTTCGCAATGCATTTCCTTCGATTATGCTCCCATTCGTTTTTTCAATTCTTGATTGAGGGCTTCGAGAAAATCTTCTGTGGTGAGGTAATGATTTTCCGTCATTTCACTTCCATGAATGAGCAGCGCCAAATCTTTGGTCATCTTCCCTGCTTCCACCGTATCGATGCAAACGCGTTCCAGTGTTTGAGCGAATTTTCGAAGTTGCTCGTTTTCATCCAATTTCCCTCTAAAATCAAGGCCGCGCGTCCAAGCAAAAATAGAAGCAATGGGATTGGTTGAGGTCTTTTTTCCTTGTTGGTGTTGACGATAGTGTCGGGTTACCGTTCCATGTGCAGCCTCAGCCTCCATGGTTTTCCCGTCGGGAGTTACCAGTGTTGAAGTCATCAACCCGAGCGACCCAAAACCTTGAGCCACTGTGTCTGACTGAACATCACCGTCATAATTCTTACATGCCCAAACGAAGCCACCTTCCCATTTGAGGGCAGCAGCTACCATATCGTCGATCAAACGGTGTTCATATGTGATACCGGCCTCTTCGAAGCGGGTTTTGAACTCTTGATCATAGACCTCTTGAAAAATGTCTTTGAAACGGCCATCGTATGCCTTGAGGATCGTGTTTTTGGTAGAAAGATAGAGCGGCCATTGCTTTGCCAAGGCTTGATTCATGGACGAACGCGCGAACCCGTAGATGGACTCATCGGTGTTGTACATGCTCATTGCTACACCATCTCCTTTGAAATCATAAACTTCCCAAGATTGACTTTCTCCTCCATCTTCAGGAACGAAAGTCATCGTCAGCTTCCCTTTTCCCTTAATCAATGCGTCTGTTGCCTTATACTGATCGCCAAAAGCGTGTCTACCAATGCAGATGGGTTTGGTCCAACCGGGCACCAATCTTGGCACATTTTGCATCATGATGGGCTCTCTAAAAACTGTTCCTCCGATGATATTTCTGATGGTACCGTTGGGAGATCTCCACATCTTTTTGAGACCGAATTCGCTCACACGATCTTCATCTGGAGTTATTGTGGCACATTTGATTCCAACATTGTACTTTTTAATTGCCTCCGCCGCGTCAATGGTAATTTGGTCATCGGTTTCATCTCGAGCCATGATTCCGAGATCGAAATATTTGATATCGATATCGAGGTATGGGAAGATGAGTTTGTCTTTAATAAATTTCCAAATGACACGCGTCATTTCGTCCCCATCGAGTTCTACGACGGGATTGGCCACTTTGATTTTTTCCATGGGTAGTAAGATCCTGAATACTTTTGAAGAGCTACAAAGGTATTGAATTCCTTGAACCTAAAGTAGAAAAGATCAAGAATTGAATCAACAAATAAGGCTCCAACGTTCAACGTCAGAGCCTTTTTGGAAGTATTTTACAAGATCAGAATTAAGCAAAAAAGAAGTCGCCCTCGATTTTAGCATTTTCATCGCTATCTGATCCGTGAACGGCGTTTGCTGCGATGGACTCAGCGAACTCAGCGCGGATTGTACCTGGAGCCGCCTCTTTTGGATTTGTTGCTCCGATGAGTGTTCTGTAATCTTCTACTGCGTTGTCTTTTTCCAAGATTGCTGCAACGATTGGACCTGAAGTCATGTACTCCACCAATTCACCGTAGAACGGTCTTTCGGCGTGAACTTCGTAGAATTTCTTTGCTTGATCGTTTGAAAGAGTTGTCCACTTCATCTCAACGATAGAGAATCCTGCTTGGATAATACGATCGATAATTTTTCCTGTGTTCCCAGCTGCGGTTGCATCTGGTTTAATCATTGTGAAGGTTTTTGTACCAGCCATTTTCTTTTTTTTCAAAATCTGTGCAAAAGTACGAAGATTTATTCGATCGTAGTTTGAATCGTGCGGGTTAAAAAAATAGGCCTGGCCGACAATTGTCAACCAGGCCTCGCCTAATGAAAAAAATCAATCTTCGACCGACTCCATATAAGAAGGGGGCGGCAAGTGACACATGTGAGGCGATCATCACTCTCTCCCAATGCTGATCTTTAACTATAGCCACATGACCTCATTTGAGCACTTGCCGCTTTTCTTTGGAGAATTTTTCGGGTTTTTAAAGACGTTTCTTTGGTGTTTTGACGGAGGGATGTTTGGGAAGTCACAATGATTTTTGAGAATTCGTTTTGATGTTGGAAGTTGGCTATCCATTTACGTCGCCAAAGTTGGAGATAGGAGCTTACTACACCGCTCTCTGCTCTCATTCTTGCTCTAAAAAACAGCTATCCATTTACGTCGCCGAAGTTGGATATAGGAGCTAACTGCCACGCTCTCCGCTCTCATTCTCGCTCTGAAAAACAGCTATCCATTTACGTCGCCAAAGTTGGAGATAGGAGCTTACTACACCGCTCTCTGCTCTCATTCTTGCTCTAAAAAACAGCTATCCATTTACGTCGCCGAAGTTGGATATAGGAGCTAACTGCCACGCTCTCCGCTCTCATTCTCGCTCTGAAAAACAGCTATCCATTTACGTCGCCAAAGTTGGAGATAGGAGCTAACTGCCACGCTCTCCGCTCTCATTCTTGCTCTATAAAAGCTATCCATTTACGTCGCCAAAGTTGGAAAAGGAACTATCTACACCGCTCTCCGCTCTCATTCTTGCTCTGAAAAACAGCTATCCATTTACGTCGCCAAATCCCAAAACGTTTTTGAAACCAACATTAATTCCACTTCACCTGTTCTACCCGAACTCAATTTCAAACCAATCATTCCTCACCAATATTCTCTCTTCCGCATCACTCCTATTTTGAGCTTGTTCTCGCAAAACCTTTTCAATAGCTTTGTAGAACAATCAAAAACACCAAGAGAAGATGGCTG
Organism: uncultured Comamonadaceae bacterium; assembly: GCA_964649515.1. Taxonomy (GTDB): domain Bacteria; phylum Bacteroidota; class Bacteroidia; order Flavobacteriales_D; family Sanyastnellaceae; genus CALKGK01. The sequence continues at coordinate 20,600 of CAZYPV010000008.1, forward strand.
ATATTATGGAAAAGAAATTGAGCTCTGAGGAGGCAATGAAATTGGAAAACGAACACGGTGCCCACAACTATCACCCACTACCGGTGGTACTTGATCGAGGGGAAGGTGTTTTTGTTTGGGACCTAGAAGGAAAGAAATATTTTGATTTCCTATCAGCATACTCTGCTGTCAACCAAGGACACTGCCACCCAAAGATTGTAAATGCGATGACAACGCAAGCGCAAAAATTGACCTTGACCTCACGTGCTTTTTACAACTCGGTGCTCGGAGAATATGAAAAATTCATCACTGAATATTTCGGTTTTGAAAAAGTGCTCCCAATGAACACCGGCGCAGAAGCCGTTGAAACTGCGATCAAAATCTGCAGAAAATGGGCTTATGAGAAGAAAGGCATTGCTCAAGATCAAGCCATCATTGTTGTATGTGAACAGAATTTTCACGGTAGGACGACTACCATTGTCAGTTTTAGTGATGATCAGGATGCAAGAAAGAGCTTCGGCCCATACACTCCAGGATTTGTTAGTGTCCCTTACAACGACCTAGATGCACTAGAAAAAGCGATGGGCATGCCAAATGTGGCTGGTTTTCTTGTTGAACCAATTCAAGGTGAAGCTGGAGTGAACACGCCTTCTGAGGATTACATTGCAAAAGCGGCAGACATCTGTCGTAAAAACAACGCCCTTCTCATTGCTGACGAAGTTCAGACGGGAATTGCTCGAACCGGTTCACTTTTGGCAGTGTGCGGAAACTGCAGCTGTGAAGGGCATTGTGAACAGCAGCCTTCTTACACCAAACCGGACTTACTTATCCTTGGTAAAGCGCTATCAGGAGGAGCTTATCCTGTTTCTGCAGTGCTTTCAGACAACCATATTATGGAAGTCATCAAACCTGGACAACACGGATCTACCTTTGGCGGGAACCCCGTCGCGGGAGAGGTGGCCATGGCCGCTTTAAAAGTTGTAACTGAAGAAAAATTAGCACAGAATGCCCGCAAATTGGGTCAGATCTTCAGAACTGAAATGCAAAAGCTCGTTGATGAAAGCCCACTTTTGAAAGGAGTTCGTGGAAAAGGGCTATTGAATGCTGTGTTGATTAACGATACCCCAGAGAGTAAAACTGCTTGGAATCTTTGTGTTGCGATGAAAGACAACGGACTTTTGGCCAAACCTACTCATGGAAACATCATCCGATTTGCACCTCCTTTAGTAATGACGGAATCTCAACTCATGGAGTGCGTTGCGATTATTCGAAAAACCTTTTTGGATTACCAGTCCTAATGAATCAAAAGCAAGAAAAAGCCGAGCATTTTTTTACAAAGTGCTCGGCTTTTTAATGTCTCCTTTAATGGGTTTACATGAACCCAACGCTCTTCATCCAATCGTCGTTATATACTTTCCCCACATATCTACTACCGTGATCGTGGAAAAGGACAACCACAACATCATCCGGAGTAAGCTGATCTTTGAGTTGACGAAGACCTTGGAAAGCCGATCCGCAGGAATATCCTAGGAACAAGCCTTCTTTCTCCGCCAATTCTCGTGCGGCCAAGGCTCCGTCTTTATCGGTGACCTTCTCGAAGTAATCAATCACATCGAAGTCAACATTTTTGGGAAGGATGTCTTCTCCGATACCTTCTGTGATGTAGCTGTGGATTTCATTCTCGTCAAACTCCCCTGTTTCATGGTACTTCTTGAAGACGGAGCCATAAGTATCAATACCCCAAATCTTAATGTTTGGATTTTTTTCTTTCAAAAATTTCCCAACTCCAGAAATGGTTCCTCCAGTACCTACTCCAACCACGAAATGGGTGATTTTACCCTCGGTTTGTTCCCAAATTTCGGGACCCGTTGTTTCGTAGTGAGCTTGTCGATTACTAAGGTTATCATATTGGTTCACCCAAAAAGAATTGGGAATCTCTTTACTTAACCGCTCTGCCACAGAATAATAGGAATCTGGGTGATCTGGAGCTACATTCGTCGGACAAACATGAACTTCAGCTCCCACTGCTCTGAGCACGTCAAATTTCTCTTTGGACTGTTTGTCTGAAGAAGTACAAATGAGCTTATATCCCTTCACGATACACGCAAGGGCGAGGCCCATACCTGTGTTCCCGCTTGTACATTCAATAACGGTACCACCGGGTTTGATTTTTCCTTCCCGTTCAGCATCTTCGACCATCTTCAGGGCCATTCTGTCTTTTACTGAGTTCCCCGGATTGAAGTACTCGACCTTGGCAAGGATGGTTCCTGGCAAGTCTTCTGCAATCCTGTTCAACTTGATCATTGGTGTATTCCCAATGGCTCCTAAAATGTTATCAAATACCTTCTTCATTTCGAAATTTTCTGAAGCAAAGGTAGTGTAAACTAGTCGAAACGAATGGCTTTCACGGGGCGGATTCTTGCCACATACCAGGCGGGTAATATCATCATCAGAATGCAGATGAAGAAAGTCAAAATTTGCACCAAAAAGATGGAAAGAAAATCAAATTCGATGGGCACTGCAGTAACATAGTAGCTTTCTGGATCAAGACGGATGAGCCGCGTTTTATCTTGCAAGAGGGCAATTCCAAAGCCCAATAGGTTTCCGATCGCAATTCCCTTCAAAATAATTCCTCCCGCATGACGAACGAAGATCTTCATAATCCCCGAATTGTTCATCCCAAATGCTTTGAGCAAGCCGATCATATTGGTGCGTTCTAGAATGATGATCAGCAAAGCCGAGGTCATATTCACAACTGCAATCAATATCATCATCCAAATGATCAGACTCACATTGAGATCGAGCATTTCAAGCCACGAAAATATTTCCGGATTCCGATCGGTGATGCTTACGGTTTGTAAGAAATAGGGTACTTCGTCAGTCACTTTTTCATAAAGCTCTTCCAAGCGTTTATAGTCTTCTACCAAGACCTCAAAGCCACCAGTATAATGAATATAACTTCCCTCACCTCCTGTTCTCACTAGCTGGTAATTACAATAATCCGTTGATCCATCAGGGTTTTTAGAGAAGACAAATTGAACTTGAGCTGAATCTGGAATGGTGGTGCTTCTGTCTGAAACATGAAGTGTGATTGTGGTATCGCCTTGTGGCATGAATTCAAAAGGACCTTCTCCACGCCAATTGGTGTTCCAACGGTAATTGAGACGAGTCATTCCACCATAGCCCAAGCCTTCAATTTTAAACTGACCATCTTTACAATTCTCGTCCGACACCCGTATTTGAGCTTCCACGCCCCAGGCATTTACTTTTTGAAGGTGATGGAGGTCAACGAAAACAAATTGTTGGTCAAACTCTTTTAATCCTGTATCATAAATTCCCGTAACGACGAAGTTTCGCGGTTTAATGTCGCCTTCTTGAAGCACAAAATAAAGCGTCACCTTATCGTTCAGATCAATTTTCAGTCGTTTTGCAATCGCTGAGGATATGAGAACCCCTTCATTCTTCTCCCCTTTTTTGATTTGAATCAGCTCACCTTCGACCAAGGACTTTTGGAAGAAGGTCCAATCGTAATCATCCCAAACTCCTTTAATAATAACTCCTTGAAGATTCTCTTTTGTTTCTAAAATCCCAGGTTTACTTGCGAAGGTCTGAATGCCCTTCACCCCTTGAATGGAGTCGATACGATCGTAGAACGCCTGCTTGATCTCGAGTCTGCTCGTTTCCTGCGTGTAATTACTATTGTTCGAGAGGATTTGTATGTGTGAACCAAAGCCAACCACTTTATTGCTCACTTCGTTTTGAAATCCTTTAACAATTGATATGGACAAAATCATGAGGGCCACTCCGAGAGCAACTCCAGAAATAGCAATTCCCACAATGGGTCGGGAAAGTTCATTCTTACCCGTTCGTCCTGAAATTCTTTTCGCTATCAATTTGCTCAAATCCATATCGTGACAAAGGTAATTGAATGTCTGAAAGTATTTGAGCATCACATTTCACAGAAGTCCATCAACTTTGAACCGGATCTTTGGCGAGCAGGCGGTAGGAAAACCAAGGAAGTTGAATCATCGAAGTAAGAACAGTGAAAAGATTCGAAAAGGGTTCTGGTGACTTCGATCGGTTGAGGCGAAAGTTAAACTCACAGCCATAATAGAACATGTGTTTAGCGGAGATGTGTTGGTGAGTTGATCTGATCCAAGCAATCATCTCATTTCGATACTTTTCATAGAGGTGTTCATTTCTCCTTTTCCCCGTTCTAAGGTTCAAGAGCCATCGCATCCCACATGCTTTCCTGTGTTTCTTAACTCCATTGGATTCAGTCTTACCCTTGATGTGAATGGACATGATGCGAGCAGGTAGTATTTCGTTTGGATCCCGACTATTGTATTGGAGTGAGTCAAAAGTCACTTTGGTTATTCGATTGATGCGGGAGGGTAATAGTGTTCTTAATCGAACCAGATGATCTGAAATTGTTTGCCCCGATCTTTCGGCCAAAAAATCGGTTTCAATATTGTAAAACGCTTGCTGAACTTTGCGTTTGAAGAACCAAGCGGTGGATTGATTAATTTCAAACTGAATTGCCATTTCTACTGTCGATAGTCCTTGGTTTGACGAGGATAGGTGATGAATAATTTCAAAAGCTTTGAGCAATGAAAATTTAATTTTGTGGAACAGTGTATGCGCTGTTGCTGACTCTTCATACCGGCATTTTTTGCACCTTCTGTGATGCCATTTTCGTCCGATAGTGAATTGTGAATGTTTGCATTTTCTACAAGTAAAACCCTCACCCCATTTTTTTTCAACGAGGAATTCAAAGCAAGAATGATCGTCGGGAAACTGCTTTTTAAAATCGGCTAGATTCAGCTGCATAATCAGATGATTTAGTGGAATTAAAGTTAGGGGAACAGGTGCTTGAAGGCAAGTTCACTCACAAACTAGATGCACTCATTTACAAAGTTTTAGTTGTGATTTAATTTATAGGCATATTTATTTTGGCGACGTAAATGGATAGCTTTTGACAGAGCGAAAATCAAGACGAAGAGCGATGTGGCTATTCCTCATTCTCATAACCTTGGTGACGTAAATGGATAACTTTTTGACAGAGCGAAAATCAGAACAAAGAGCGATGTGGCTATTCCACATTCTCATAACCTTCGCGACGTAAATGGATAGCTTTTTGACAGAGCGAAAATCAGGACAAAGAGCGATGAGACTGTATCACATTCTCATAACCTTGGCGACGTAAATGGATAGCTTTTGACAGAGCGAAAATCAGAACAAAGAGCGATGTG
>CAZYPV010000008.1:25930-41080 GCA_964649515.1 uncultured Comamonadaceae bacterium
CATGCTCCGCACTTTACCTTTTTATCTTCTTCTAGTCCTTGCCTTCTGCAACAACTCCTCCACCGAACCTACTCAAAATTTAACGAGCACAACTATTCAAAATCAGCTGCGGGTAGGAGCAGAACAAACGCATCAATATTTACCTCTACTCGAAGGAAAACGCGTCGGGGTAGTTGCAAATCAAACTTCACTCATCCAAAAAACGCACCTCATTGACTCCCTCATTGCTCAAAATGTGAATGTGATAAGCGTTTTCGCACCAGAACATGGCTTTCGAGGTGCTGCGGCGAATGGTGAAAAGGTGAATGATGGCAAAGATCCTAAAACAGGACTCCCCATCATTTCGCTCTACGGAAATCATAAGAAACCCAGTCCTGAAGATTGCAAGAACATCGATGTTTTTGTTTTTGATATTCAAGATGTGGGTGCTCGCTTTTACACCTACATCAGCACCATGCACTATGTAATGGAGGCCGCTGCTGAAAACAACGTTGAAGTGATAATTCTAGACCGACCCAATCCAAACGGTTATTATGTCGATGGTCCGGTATTGGATTTGGAATTCCAATCATTCGTGGGGATGCACCCCATACCTGTGGTTCATGGCCTAACCGTTGGAGAGCTGGCAAACATGATCAATGAAGAGGCTTGGTTAAAGAACCAAATGAAGTGCAAACTCACCGTGATTCCATGCACCAATTATGATCATTCCATAAAATACACTTTACCGATAGCTCCAAGTCCAAACTTGCCCAACGAACTATCCATTCAATTGTACCCCAGTTTATGCTTCTTTGAAGGAACCAAAGTGAGTGTTGGAAGAGGTACCAACTTCCCTTTTCAATGCTTTGGTACTCCAACAAACTTATTGGCGAGTTTCTCCTTCACTCCAAAACACATACCGGGCGTGGCGGTGAATCCACCTTATGAAAATGAAAACTGTTTTGGAACCAATCTTTCATCTTTGGACATCGGTTATTTTTATTCTCGAAAGGAGCTAAATATGTCATGGCTTATCGGTATGTATCAGCAAGAAACGGATGACTTCTTCAAAGAAAACTTCTTCGATAAACTGGCCGGAACATCGGCCTTAAGGGAGGCCATTATTGAGGGTAAAAGCGAAGAGGAAATCCGACAATCTTGGCAGAAAAAACTGAATGCCTATAAAGTCCTTCGCAAAAAATACTTGCTCTACCCCGATTTTGAGTAAATTCACACACTCATACCATTATTATGAAGAAGTACATCGTTCCATCACTCATCGCTTTTTTATTGATCGCTTTCACGGCATGTAAAAAGTCAGAAGAATTTGTTAATCCCAATTTTGTGTGCGAATGCGGAGCTTTAACTTGGGAGGGAGAGTCTTTTGAATTGTTGGCGGCCGAGTATATTTTGGCTTCAGATTCACTTCCGCTTTCTAGAAAATACTACCTCACAAGCGATGTAAGAGCAGAAAATGAGACAGAGACGCATAGCATCAACGTGAGCTTTGAATTAGACAGTGTGGATCAACCGATTTTCTTTGTTCCGGAAGATACTGTGGCCGTTTTGGTTGAGGAAATCAACTTGAACAACGAGCTATTTCCATACCGTCAGTACATTTCAACAGTAGGTGTGATCAATGTAAATGGAGCCATTTTCGGTGGTCGGGAAAGCGTGAGCATGGATTTGATTTTGAAAGAGGTAGTGAACGGAACTCCGGTTGGTTTCGATATTTCTTTCAAAGGGAACTTCTCCGTTGATGTTGAATAATTCAACGTACAACAAGCATTTTTTTATTGACTTGAAAGCTGCCGGAGCTTAGACTGAACACCATCACCCCTTGGATTTGTTCTGGTAATGAAACGTGTATATCTCCGGAGAGAATACGTTTTTGGAACAACACTTTCCCCATTGAATCGTGAACGGTCAACATTGCATCCTTGTTGAGCCCATCAATGATCAGTTGACCCGATTGGACGAGCATTTCGATCTTGTCCTGAGATTCTTCCACACCAACGCTTGAATAATCAAAGATAAATTCATTGCTCTGGTCACCACACTCACTCAAAAGAACGTATTCAATGGTATAGGTCCCATCGAGCAAATTACTGAGATCAATGCTCACTTCTTCTCCATTTTCGAGAAGGTAAACCGACCCATCGAGCCAGAGCAATTGGATGGATGAGACATTCGAACTCGCAGCAAAACTCAAGCTAATAGCCCCTCCGTCCGTTTCATAGTTCACTGTTGCATTTACAAGACTTTCTCCCAAAAAGTAATCTTCTTCATTCCCAATGATCACTTCATTCACTGCATTTCTGATGTTCGTTGCATGAAGCGGGTCCATTCCGCTCGGTTCGGTGTTTACTTCCAAAGGTTCGTTGAACATCGATACAAAAAAAGTGCATGCCGCGAGATAGGTTCCGTTGACATTTGGATGACTCCCATCCCCAACATATAAGTCAATCTCCGGATGATTTTCCCTCACGAAGCGCCATACTTCTCCTACCGGAGAACAAGCAGCACCATTGGTTTCAGCCATGAACAAATAACGTTCAGAAAGAAGCTCTTGCATGCCTTCATACGTGCACAGAGGAGGAAAAAACTCACAATTATCTTGATCTCCATTTTCCCTTCCCCAAGTCATATAAAACATGGGTTTAGCACATGGAGCTTTTGATCGAATCGAGTCACATAAAATCTGGGCAAATGGATAGGTTTGTTGTTCAACTTGTGCATCGGGAAAAGAGGGCATTTGACTTTGTTGTTGAAGCACAACATAATCCCAGTTCTCTTCTTCCATCAAAGACAGCGAAATGTTGTTGGTTGAATGACCTTCCAAAGTGTAACCTCCAGGAGTGTTCGAATCGAAGGTGAACGAATGCCCTTCTGCTTCAGAGATCTCTTGAATCAGGCCTGGAAGATTATTGGCAGAAACATAAGAGTTTCCTAGAAACAAGGCACTGATGCTTTGTTGAGCTTGCAAAGCTGTTGAAAAAAGGATGAGAATCGCAATTCCTATTGGGCACTTTCTATTCATTTCGCTGCTTTTATTGGTCGAAAATATTAAATCTCCATTATAAGGTTTGGTTTGAAGTGTACAGAAAATGCTATTGACCTTGTTGTTGGTCTAGAACGAATCCATTTTCGATCAAGGAGATGACAAACTTCAGTTGTGTATCGTCTCCCAAAACATAGTCCTCAAATCCTTCTTCAACGAGGATGTCGGGCAACACTCCGCCTTGCCATGATTCATCTTTAACTGCTAGGTCAAATAAAATCCTGGGAATGTTCACTTCAAATCCTGTATTCGGTAGGCGTAAGGTGTAGAAATATCCGCTCGTATTTCCCTGATAACCTCCTCCTGTTTCTTCACCCACCAACAAGCATTTTGTGCCATAATCTTTGGCCATTGACGAAAACTCCGCAGCTCCAGAAAACACTTCTCCGTCAATCAATATGTAGGTCAAGCCATCAAATGGTTTTTGTTTCTGAACCCACGTTTGCTGGAATCGACTTCTTCGCTCCCAATTTCCCTCGTTCGCCTTTCTGAATTCGACGGTTCGGTAGAGTAGGTCTTCTAGTCGACGTGCAAATCCCTTTTTGAAGTGCTTGTATTGGCTTGCGAAAACCCTCTTCATTTGCACTCGATCATATTTTTCTTTGAGGTCATGACTAAGATGACTGAGAAGGCGGTTCTCAAAACCTTCCCTTCCTCCACCATTCCCGCGCACATCAATAATCAGTTCTCTGCAGTTCGATGCTTCGAAAAAGGCGAAGGCTTCGTTCAACGACTTTGAATACCTCCTGGCACTCCACCCCCAAAAACGAGCTACTTTCAAATACGCCACGTCTCCAATCAATCGATAAGAAAGCAAATCTTCATGTTGTCCTTCCCTAGCCTCAAGCATCCTTTGACGATCGAAAAAGTTTACAGCCCCTGCGAAGACAGCTTTTCGCCGACCATACTGATCCAAATACACAATGTGATGCCGTTCCTTGAATCCAAAATGCAAACCATAATACCACCAAAACTGCCCTTCCAACATGTCATTTTTGGGTTCCGGACTGCACCCATCGGTAGTCATATATTCCCTCAGGGTAGCGAGCAAATCTGGACTGGGCATTCCATCAATGGCCAACACTTCCATCCCCTTTTCAAATTGTGGTCCACCAAAATTTTGATCAATCAAGAGTTTTCCCTTGAGAATTTTAAAGGTGAAAGGCACAAATCCCACTTCTTTGAGCAGAGATTCATCTTGATCGTCGTTGGGCATGATATAGGTGTGTCCATCTTTGATTAAATTGATCAAAGCAGCCATTTCGTAAAAGGCATCATGGAGAGGAAGTGCTTGATCGAGCTGATCAAAACTTTCGATGTAGGAAACAAATTCTAGCGAATCGCTATAATTGAATAAACCTGCGTGGGTTTCGTTGAGAACGTCCCACAAAAGGCCCAGGTCTTCTTTGAACGCATCACTTGAGATTTCCTCATCCACCCAAAGCAATTGATCTTGGGCGAAGAGCGTAATGGAAACAAAAGAAAATGTGGCGAGTAGCGTGTATTTAATTAGGTTATTCACTCCAAGCTACTTACGCAGAATCTGAAGAATGGTTTCCAAACCTAACGGAGGATTTCCTGTTGTGGAGGGGCACCTTCTTGTTTTTCTTTCTCTACCTGACTCCAAACCAAATAGACGATCAAGAGCAGGGCTAGAAGGCCGATGAAAAATTTGGGATCGCGGTAAAGAGGTTGATGAAGGCGCTTTTTGGCTTTCTCCACCGGACCAACGAGTTTACCAAAATCTTTGTACTTGTTGATTTCTTCTCGGTCCAGCCCTTTCTTTTTGGTGTACTTATACTTAGCCATTTGAGCCTCCTTCCATCATTTTCCTCAAAGTCTTCAAAACTCGGTAGGTCCGCATTTTTACCGCGTCTTCTTTCATACCGAAAAGTCCTCCCATTTCTTTAAAAGACAAGGTGTCAAAAAAACGTGCTTCAACCAATTTTTGATCACTTTCACTGAGTTCCGACAAGGTAACAAGAAGATGCTCAATTTGCTCTTCTCTTTCAATGTTAAAGTCAAACTCTTCAACAAGTTTGGTTAAATGAACCTCATTGAGCTCTTGGGTGCTGACTTTGCCTTTCTTTCTATAGTACATGTTAACTTCATTCGCCGCGATGCGATAGAGCCAACTGCTGAAAGGATGTCCTTGATCTTTGTACTTGGGCAAAGCGAGCATGGCCTTTTCAAATGTTTGCGAACAAAGGTCTCCTGCGATGGACGAAGAACCAACCTTTCGATGAACAAAGCGAAAGATTTTTTCGAAATGCAATTCATACAAAGGAGCAAAAAAACGTGGATGCTTTTTGGCACGTGAAATGATATCTAGTTCTTGCTCTCTGGTCACAATGATTGTGGTCTAAATGTACAATGCCTCAAACACAAAAAAGGAACAACTTGAAACAAGTTATTTGTAAGTTCGTAAGTTTTCACACACCCAACTTTAATTTATGAAAGTCTTTTTCCTTTCACTCCTACTTCCTTTTCTTCTTCATTTCCAGTCAGACGAGGTTCAAAGACACGTGGTTCGCACTCATCCTAATGGCATGGAATACGTCGTGATGTACACCCAAGGTCTCGAGAACGAACGCATCAAAGAAGAACTATATTATGACAATGGTCAGCTTGATTACGTTGGGAACTACAAAAACGGCAAAGAGCACGGCGAGTGGATCTATTATTGGCGAAATGGAAACATCAAATCTTTTGAACTCTATGTGAGGGGAAAAGAAGATGGGGTTCATTACGACTGTGACGAATCGGGCAAGAGGACAAAAGAATACCACTACCTCAACGGAAATTTGATTAAAGAGGTCGATTTATAAAGCGAATATCTCCTCCCCATTGGTCACAAAAACGCGATCGCCTTTCTTCACTTGAATGGTATGGGCTCCAGTGAAGTATCCAAAAGAGGGCAAAATCCCTTCTTCAGTGTTAAAATAAAAACATGGCAATCTCATGCTCTGTTTCCCCAAACCTTTCAGCCTAACTGCCGGATGAATGTGTCCGCTAAGTATGAAAGCACGGTCTTTGAACTCTTTCGGACGATCATGTAAAAAGAGGAAGGGGCCCTTGCGGTAAGCCTCCGAATGAAGCATATCTGCCTGCTGCAAATCGGTGTCAGACATCTTATCGTGATTCCCCAACACCAAGCGAAAACGGATATGTGCAACGTTCTTACGAAAATCAACAAACTCGTTCCATTCTTCATTCATCGAGCTATGAAAGAGGTCGCCCAAAAGCAAAATTTCATCGGGTTGATGGCTCAAGATGAGTTGACTCAAAACCCAAACGATTTGTGAATTGGCCTGTTTTGGAATAGCGATGCCGTTCTTTCTGAAGTGCGCCGATTTCCCCAAATGCAGATCGGCTAGAATCAAGGTTTTTTCCTTCTCCCACCAAATTGCCTTCTGTGCCAAAAGTGTGAGCCGTTCTCCGCGCACATCCAATGTTTCACTTTGGTTCAAAGTCATGAATTGATCTCGTTTTTTATGTTGTTAGAAGGTTAAAAATCGGTGTACATCGAAGAAATCTAGCTAATGATTTCATCACTTAGGCTTTATTTGAAATTACTGTTGGAATCAATATTTGTGCTGACTTTTGCAGCGAAATCTAAAAAGCAAAAACTGAAATGCAACAATTCAAAATTACTTTTTTCGTCTTGATGAGCATCCTCTTCTTTGGAATGAGTGCTCAAGCTGGTTCTCCAATGAATGGGGGATTGAAAAAGGAAATTTCAAGAGCGATCAGCTACCCCAGCGGATTGCAGCAAATCAATGAACAAGAAATGGTTTGGGTTCGCTTTCAAGTGGAATCCTGCGGTGTAATTACCGTCTTGGACATTGATTCGAGTAACGATGATTTTAAAAGCTATGTGCTGAGAAAACTCAGTGCACTACGCTTTAATCCCGAAGAGTATTCTGGAGAGGAACAATTTATGAAGTTCACCTTCAAAAAAGAGCAAGCGTCATGACGATGATGCCATTTTAAATTTATCACATCTGTTTTGGCGGGGAGTTCTTTTTGAACTCCCCGTTTTTTGTGTGTAAAAATCTTGGTGCTTGAAGACGATCAGGCTACTCATTGAAGAGCATAATTCTCTTGCTTTGGCCTAGTTGGGGTACCGAAAGGAAATATATTCCATCATCCAAAACAGAAAGATCTATTTTTTGATCTCCGACTAGAATCGCTTGTTCGAACATTTTTTTTCCTTCGACACTATAAAGTTCAACGGTTCCTTTATTCAATCCATTCAAATAAAGCTGCTTATTGAAGGCGTAAACATCGAGCGTCGATTCCTTCACCCCTTCTAAACCGATCGTGGACTGTTGAACAGACAAACTTGCTCCCGCAAATCCATCTCCGCTATTGGCTCCATTGCCATTCACTGCAACTGAACTAGCATAAAAGGTAACCGCTCCACCACTCATCGGTGCTACCCACTCGCTTACAAACGTATTTTCGGTATGGACTTCACTGTGCTCAATGATGTGTCTACCGTTAACGTCTTCCAATTGTACGGCAGTGCCTGGATTTTGAAAGGTTCCTGCATTTTCAAGATTGTCGTGCAACGCGGTTGATTGAAAACCGTATCCATTGGGTGTTCCCGTTGCCACAGAGATGGTATATCTTATTTCGTAGGTTTCTCCTCCAATGTATTCGCTCACAGCGGTGTTGGACAAGGGATCGATAAGTTGAATATCCAATGTTGGGCTGTAATTCTGAGCATTATGACAGCTCACTCCACAGTGGGCAGTGGAACCAGGAGCCCCAGTTCGATCTTGATTTTGTTGCTCGGCAACGCCATTGTCATAAGAACTAAAAACGAGGCCTAAGCCCACCATCAAGGCGATAGAAGTAATTGTTTTTTTCATTATTAAGGTTTTAGATGTTCGATGTAATGCTGTTTAGAGCACTATACCACTCAAAAACAAAAGTCCCTCCCATTTGTTGGAAAGGACTTTTGAAAATCTTGTATTCTTAAAGCTTAAGCTCCTTCTTGCAGTTTGATCAAATTCAATGCTGAACCTGCTCTAAACCACTCAATTTGCTGTGCGTTGTAAGTATGTGCTACCTCGAATTGATCCTTGCTACCATCGGCATGTACCAATTCAACAGTGAGGTTTTTGTCTGGACTGAATTGAGCCAAATCAATAAAGTTGATCGTATCGTCTTCTTGGATTTTATCGTAATCCGCTTCGTTGACAAACGTTACTCCCAACATTCCTTGCTTCTTCAAGTTGGTTTCGTGAATACGTGCAAACGACTTTACCAGTACTGCTCTTACGCCAAGGTGACGCGGTTGCATTGCTGCATGCTCTCGGCTTGAACCTTCACCGTAGTTGCTATCTCCAACAACAACAGTTGGAACACCCGCAGCTTTGTAGGCACGTTGAACAGCAGGAACTTCTCCATACTCACCAGTCAACTGGTTTTTAACATGATTCGTTTCCATGTTGAAGGCATTCACAGCACCGGTTAGGGTATTGTTGGAAATATTGTCGAGATGACCTCGGTAACGCAACCATGGTCCGGCCATAGAAATGTGGTCTGTTGTACATTTTCCGTGCGCTTTGATCAGCAATTTAGCTCCTGTGAGGTTTTGACCATCCCAAGGGCTGAATGGCGAGAGCAATTCTAAACGTTCGCTTCCTTCTTTCACAACAATGTTGATTCCGCTTCCATCTTCAGCTGGTGCCAAATATCCTGCATCTTCAACGTCAAACCCTTTTGACGGAAGTTCAGAACCTTGTGGCTCGTCCAATTTCACTTCTTCTCCATGCTCATTGGTGAGGGTATCGGTCATTGGGTTGAAGCCCAAATTTCCAGAAATGGCAATGGCCGTAACCAACTCTGGTGAACCAACGAAGGCGTGCGTATTTGGGTTTCCATCGGCACGTTTCGCAAAGTTTCGGTTGAACGAGTGAACAATGGTGTTCTTCTCTGCTTTTTCAGCTCCTTCTCTTGCCCATTGACCAATACAAGGTCCGCAAGCATTGGCAAACACATCTCCACCCATCGCTTCGAAGGTATCAATGAATCCATCTCTCTCCACAGTATATCTCACCAACTCTGAACCTGGGGTGATGGTAAAGCGTGCTTTCGATTTCAATTTTTTGTCCACCGCTTGCTTGGCAATACTCGCTGAGCGGCTAATGTCTTCATAGCTTGAATTCGTACAAGAACCAATCAAACCTACCTTCACATCCAAAGGCCATCCATTTTCCTTGGCTTTTTGCGCCATTTGTGAAATAGGAGTAGCGATGTCTGGACTAAATGGACCGTTCAAGTGAGGCTCCAATTCAGAAAGATTGATTTCAATCACTTGATCAAAATATTGTTCTGGGTTGGCATACACCTCTTCATCTGCGGTAAGGTGTTCTTTGATTTGATCAGCCATAGCAGCAACCTCTGCTCTTCCAGTAGATTCGAGATAACGCTTCATGCTATCATCGTAGCCGAAAGTGGAAGTTGTGGCACCAATCTCCGCCCCCATGTTGCAGATGGTTCCTTTTCCTGTACAAGAAAGTGATTTCGCTCCTTCACCAAAATACTCAACAATCGCTCCGGTTCCACCTTTTACGGTAAGGATTCCTGCTACTTTAAGAATAACATCTTTGGCGCTGGTCCAACCGCTCATTTTACCGGTCAACTTAACACCGATCAATTTAGGAAACTTCAACTCCCACGCCATTCCGGCCATTACGTCAACGGCATCAGCACCACCAACACCAACGGCCACCATTCCAAGGCCACCCGCGTTCACGGTATGAGAATCTGTACCAATCATCATCCCACCTGGAAATGCATAATTCTCAAGAACTACTTGGTGAATGATCCCGGCACCTGGCTTCCAGAATCCGATTCCATATTTGTTTGAAACAGACTCGAGAAAATTAAATACTTCATTATTCTTATTGATGGACTCTTGAAGATCCTTGCTCGCACCAATTCGTGCTTGAATGAGGTGGTCACAGTGCACTGTTGAAGGAACAGCGGCTTTCTTTTTTCCGGCTTGCATGAATTGCAAAAGGGCCATTTGGGCTGTTGCATCTTGCATTGCTACTCGGTCTGGCGCGAAATCTACGTAGGACTTTCCACGCTCGAAGGCCTGACCGGGTTCACCATCCCAAAGGTGGCTATAAAGAATTTTTTCTGCCAGAGTTAACGGTTTTCCAACGGTCTCACGTGCTTTTGCAACGCGACCCGGGATGCGGTCGTACACCGCTTTGATCATATCAATATCAAATGCCATATAATTGTAGTAAAGTGAAGAACTTTGCGGGGCACGAAGTTAACAAATCCAAGGCATCCTGAAAAGCCTTAAGGAAGTTGATTTCACAAAAGTTAGCCGAAAGAAGACAAAGGCTTTCTTTACATTTGGCACAATGTTCAATCAGCAGTTCATAGAAAACGTAAAAGTATCGCTACGCGCAGTGCGCAGCCAATTCCTCAGAACACTGCTTACCGTGATGATCATTGGCTTTGGAATCATGGCATTGGTGGTCATGATCACAGCCACGGAGGTACTTGAAGTGAAGATCGAGCAAGAATTTTCATCCCTGGGCACCAATTCATTCACCATCAAAACAAAAACCGCAATGGGTGCCCGCTTCGGTAACCGGGAGCGCATTAGTCCGCCCATCACCTATCGAGAGGCGATGGATTTCAAGGAAAACTACAATTTTGATGCTTTGGTGAGCGTTTCAGCCATGGGTACGGCCACGGCCACAGTCAAGCATCAGAACAAAAAAACCGACCCTAACGTTCAAGTGCTGGGCGTGGATGAAAACTACTGTACCATTTCTGGATTTAATATCGAAGAAGGCCGAGACTTCAACAAACAAGATTTAAGTGCCGGGGTAAATTTTGTGATTGTGGGAAAGGATGTCATTGCCAAAACTTTTGATGAAAATGTTGGTGCTTTGGGAGAGGTGATCAGCATAGGGAATTACAAATATCAAATCATTGGCATTCTCGAAAGCAAAGGTCAGGCCTTCGGTATGTCTTCAGACAATCAGTGTTTCATTCCCGTTTCCAACCTCAAAAAGAACTTTGCATCAGAATCAACCGCATACCGCATTTCGGTGCAGGTGAAGGATGCTGCCGACCAAACCGCTGCCATCAATGAAGCGTATGCCGCTGGAAGAAGTGCACGAGGAGACCGCCCAGGAGACGATTCCAGTTTTTCCATTGAACAGAGCAACCAGCTGGTAGAGAGCATGAGCAGTGCAATTGGGGGGATTCAAATCGCAGCAACGGTGATTGGTTTAATCACCCTACTTGGCGCGGGAATTGGCTTGATGAACATCATGCTAGTAAGCGTAACCGAACGTACGCGCGAAATTGGGGTGAGGAAAGCCATTGGAGCAAGTTCTAAAGTGGTGAGAACTCAATTTCTCGTCGAAGCCGTGGTTATTGGTCAAATTGGCGGCATCGTGGGCATTATCCTTGGTATTCTTGTGGGGAACATTGTTGCCATTTTCATGGACACTTCCTTTGTGATTCCGTGGTTATGGATTTTTATTGGGGTGATGATGTGCTTCACGGTGAGTTTGCTTTCGGGCTGGTATCCGGCTTGGAAAGCTTCAAAGCTGAGCCCAATAGAATCGCTCCGGCACGAATAACTTCATCCTTCAGCCAGAGAAAAACTGCTGCACCATTATTTGCTGAGTTTAATCTCTGAAGATCTGAATCCGTTCTTGTCCGCCTTCCCAAAGAAGAAGGTACATTCCTTGTGGCAAATTTTGTAAATCGATTGACTTCGTTTGGGCACTCATCCAAATTTGCTCCATCAATTTCCCTTCAACAGAATAAATTGAAAGCCATTGTGCTTGGCCTGAGTAGTTCACTGAAACGTCCCCATTGCTCGGGTTGGGGAAGAATTCGATTTCTTTTTGCTTGACCTCATCGAGTCCGAGAGAACAATCTGGTCCTACTCCCGAATTTTCTTGAAATTGCCCGGATAGCACTGACCAATTCAACCATTCTCCGCCCATATGTTCGGTCCAGGAATTCAAATCGAACCACTCACTGCCATCGTCCGGACTGTTGAAACGCAGCACAGACAAAGCTAGTCCGTTATAATCCCAAGTAAGCGCTTCACCTTCCTCGCAGAATTCTGGTAATCCCACATCGCAATTCGGACGAATGAAATAGACAAAATCATCGTAATTCGGAGCATCTCCCCACACCCTTGCTTGTCCGTTCTCATCAATGCTCACCGCGGCGTATTCATCGCAGGCAATGCCCAAGGTAGGGTTTCCGCTATCCACATAATTTCGAGCTAGAAAGGTTGCATGACGGCCTCTTCGATCGGGGTCATCGTAATGGGTGTCCGTCACCACATTGCTCAAAAAAGGGACCTGAAGAAAATCGTTATCTCCTAACTGAATTGTGGAGTGGAATGGATTATTCAACACCACATCTGACTGGGCTGAGCCGTTTTGGGCTGAGAAGTAATTCCCACATAAAATGGCCATTCCAGCGCTAATTCCTCCAACCGGACCGCCTTTCACGTTGATCAGATTATTGATGGCATCTTCCACAGCCGTGCCTTGCCAATAGCTCACATAATCGTATTGATCTCCTCCCGCAATCCAAATCGCCTCGGCATTCAAGAGTTGTTCAATCACGTAAGGATTGGTGGCGGCTGAAGGGTTATTAAAGCGGATGGTTTGAACACTATTGACCTCCACTCCTAAGTCGGAAAACAGATAATCATTATACCCATCAGAACCGCTCGTCCTGATAACGACAACATCTCCCCCATTCGCTCTCTCCAAGAACCATCGCATGGCATTATCGTGCTCTCCAGCTCCTCCCATAAGCACAATTCCTGGTTGAGTTATCGTGGTGGTATCTGCCTCATCTCCCGTAAACCAAGAGGTATAGCTTTGGCAAAAACCATTTGCTGAGGAAAAAAGTACCAGTAATAAAAAAAGCGGATAAATTTTGTTCATGCTGTTCAGTTTAAGTAGAATGAATCTCCTGACACTAAAATCGATAATTCTATGTTCTTATTTGAGAAAAAGTCCTGCTTTCTTGAAAAAGGAGTATCGGTTCGAAAAACCAAGACTTGGCCCTCTCCTGCAATACTAAATGTATCAGATTTGAAGACCAAGGCAGTAGATTCATCTATTCCAAAAACCGTTGACTTTGGATAGTCATGTAAAGCGGTTAATGCGCGGTTGTATCTACTTCTTGCAACAAAGTGTTGATCAATGATCACCTCATTAGGTAGAAGCCCTAAACCCGTTTCATAAATGGCATTGTTTCTTTGCAGCAGGGCGTAGGTGGATTGATATTCGTCATGTTTCAGTTGATCGCCAGTAATCATCACATCACTCATTACGGCAGCTCCTGCGCTGGTTCCAGCAACACAAGCGCCATTTTGAAAGGCCGTTTTGAGGTCGCCAACCCAGGACCACGTGCTGAGAGAGTCCATCAGTCGCCGCTGATCTCCACCAGCTAAATAAATGCACTTTGCTTCATGCAATTGCTCACGGTCAATGATGTTTGGAGCAGCATGTACAAAAGATAAGTTGAGGTTTCGAGGAAAAGACTCACAAGCATAATAAAAAGAAGTATCAGGCTCTGAGCTCGCCGCCGTGATGATAAAAACGCTATCCAAACGTTGCAAACCAGCATTAGCAACCAGTTCATTCATCAGCGACTCCGTTCTTTTTCCTCCCCCAATAATGAAGAGTTTCCCTTTGGCATGTGTTTTCATAGCCAACTCTTCCTCCAGGAGGGCATCTGCCATTGGCTCATTTTCTTGGGAGCCACAAGCTTGTAAAACAAGCAACAAAGCCAAACACAAATACATCGAAATCAATCCTCTCATACTTATTCCTCCCACCACATTTTCACCTCCAAATTGGGTACATCACTTGGAAAATTACTGTTCAACAATCGTTCATTGATTGGGTAATTGAGTCGCCTCGGAATTTCTCCTGAGGGATTGACGCTTGAAACACCTTGTGCGTTGGGCTCCAATTCTGGAATGCCCGTCCGACGCCAATCTGTCCAAATCTCCATTTGAGTAAATAGCGCAATGAATTTTTGCTCCAAGATAATGGTCAGGTTTTCTTGTAAATCGTTGGTCAAAATGAACGAGTTCACAAAATCTTCGACTTCACTGGCAGTCAGTTCATTCAAAGTGTGCTCTTCCAAGCTGGCTCGAACTCCATTTCGTAGAGCGCTTTGCGCAAGATCAACAGAGGAGTTTCGTGCGTGCATTTCCGCCAAAATGAATTGCATTTCGGAGTATGAAGTGAATTTTATCGGACTATCCGGGCTCGCTAAGCCTTCACCAACCTTACTTTCTCCCCCTGTAAAAGGAATGATATCCACGAAGAAGTCGAAGCGCGGATCTTGCACTCCAATTACACCAATAAACTGAGGATCAATGACCGCGTTTGGCGTAATTTGATAGTATTGATAGATGGGGTTTGCGTCCACTTCCGTTCCAAGAAAAGGATATTGAAGGTCAAAATCTTGGTGCATCATGGCCTCGTTCGCTTCAGCAATAGCGATGTCGATTTTACTTAAATCTTTCGGCACTTGATGAGCGGCATATCTTGCTTTCAGGGCATGTGCAGCCGCTTTCCAATGTTCTAAATTGCCCAAATAAATGATATCATCACTTCCCGGACTGAAGACGCTCTCGCTTTCATTTAATGCAAAAATGGCCTCGTTCAGGAGATCATCGATTTGCTCGTAGATGAACGCTTGTGAATCATAATTGGGTTGAACATTGTTGGGGTCGAGTGCTTCTGAGAAAGGGACATCTCCCCACAAGTCAGTGCATACACCTAGACAATTTGCCATCAGAACTTTTGCGACTCCTTCGTAATGAGGAGAATTGGTTTCTTGCGCTTTTTGAATCATTGTATTCAAAGCGTTCATTGGTCCGGTGTATAAATCTTCCCAAATGTAGCCCACAAAGAGTTCGTCAGGGTTGTAATTTTCTACGTTTAATTCTTGATTATTTCTGCCCTCCAATGCTTGTGTAAAGATATTGGAGTACACAAAAACCCTCCCACCAAAGATTTCGGCCATGTTGTTTTCTACACCAGGTAAAATGGTTGAAAGAGGCACAT